>JAGGVE010000025.1 GCA_021163505.1 Candidatus Iainarchaeum sp.
GCTCACCAGCTGATTGGCTGCGAAAAGTTTTGACTGATTTATGCATCAAATTTTTCTTTCTTTTGAGCAACTTACACTTTTCTTTCTTTTCTAAAGAAAGAAAAGGGCAGGCTCCAAGCTGGCGCGTTGGACCGCTCCGCCATCCCGGCATTACCTATATAAAGAATTCACAAGCGAAAAATATTTAAGCGAGGCTAAATAATTGAAAGCAAGCTATGCTATGCCGAAAAACCATGCGAGTGCTTTAACTGAAAACATGCCAGCATAGGCGATGAGCACATAGCGCACAATCTTGCCAACAGAACATGCAAAGAAAAAATGCTTTGGATTGAACTTTATTAATCCTGCTGCTATACCAACTAAATCAAAGGGAAAAGGCGTTAGTGCGGCCAATGCGATTACTGAAAAGCCGTATTTATTTATTTTCCTTTGAAGCCTGTCTATCTGCTTGAGCTCACTCTTTTTGAGTTTTTCTAAGCTGCGAATGCCTAAAGTGCCGACAATGTAACCGCTCATTTCACCAATAGCAGAACCAAGGCCCGCAAAGAAACCCAGTGCCAAAGGGCTCACAATACCAAAACCAATATCAAACTGACCCAGAAAAAATATGGCTACATCTAAAGGAACAGGAAAAAATAAAGTGGCATTAGCAATTATGGCAGCAATAAAGATACCAAGCAAACCATAGGTTTGCAAAACCTTGTTTATGTTTTCGGGAGTAAAATTTTGATAGTTCGCGGAAACATATGAATAGGCAAGATAAATAAATAGTATCATAAGCACAGTGGCTAAAGCATACCTAAAGGCAGGGGATGAAAGCGTTCTCTTTGCCTTTTTCAGCTTCATTCTTTTCAAAGGATCACCGCTTGCGAGCTTATGCTAAAATAAGTTGTTGGATATTTATATCTCTTTCTACATCGCTTCTGAAGAAAAAACAAAATATCTTCCAACAACCTTAAAGTTAATAACTTTACCTTAATAAAATTATCTGTGGGATGAATGAGAGCTACCGCGCTGAGAATTCCGCTGAGTGAGCTTAAGGATGCTGAGTTTGTAAAGGTAACTGAGCAGTATGTTCCAAGCTATGCTGTTACAAAGTCCAAGTTGAAGGCTTCAAGAGTAAGTGTTTTTGGTATTGTTGTAAGGCGCTATGATGGTGAAAACTTTACCAGCATAAAGCTTGATGATTTTACCAACACTATTGATGTGATGGCGTTTGGAGATGCAAGGGATTTACTTAAAGATATCAAGGAAGGAAGCTCCGTAAAGGTCATAGGCAGAATAAGACAAGGAAACAATGGGTTATTCATCGCGCTTGAAGGAATACAGAGGCTTAGTTTTAAAGAGGAAATGTTCAAAAGGCTTGAAATAATAAAAGCATTTACGCAGGCAATAAAAGATGTACAAAAAGAACAAAAAAGTCGCTTGGATGGAAAAAGTGGGGCAAAGAAGAACAAAGCAAAGAACGCTGACAAGAAGCAGATGCTTGGCGAGTTTGTACATGCGGACGAAATAGTTGTTGAACGAGAGGTGGTAAAATGAAATATGAGGAGATGCTTGAACGCGCATATAAATCTATGCCTGAAAAAACACTTAAGCGCGAACGTTTTGAAATGCCAAAGGTGCAATGTTTTGTGCAGGGCAATAGAACTGTGGTAAACAATTTTTCTAAAATCCTTAGTACAATCAATCGTGATGAAAAGCACGCTCTAAAATATATAACAAAGCAGCTTGCTACTGCCGCAAGTATAGATGCTGGTAGGCTCGTGCTAAAGGGCGTTTTTAGACAGGAGCAGATACAAAGGATTATCGATGATTACATAAAAACATTTGTTCTCTGCACCGAATGTGGTAGACCGGATACAAAAATAATAGAACAAAAAGGCGTTAAGATGCTTAAATGTACAGCGTGTGGTGCGATTGCACCATTAAGGGATTAGTATGTACTGTAAGATACATGTTGCAGGTGCAAAAACTGTATTGGCGGCTTGCGATGCAGAGCTTATTGGAAAAACATTGAAGTTTGGCGATGTAGATTTTCACATAAGCGAGGGTTTCTATAAAGGCAAAAGAGTTAGTGAGAAGGAGCTTTCAAAGCTTCTCGATGAACACAATAACATAAACCTTGTTGGTGAAAAAGTTGTGAGCGTTGCGTTAAAGAAGGATTTAATAAGTGAGCGGGCTATAATTAAAATAGAGGGCATACCTCACGTACAAATATACAGGCTGATATGATGGTAGAGGAAGACGAAAACATAACCAATGCAAGCGGAGAAGAACAGCAAGGTATGAGAAAGGTAAAGTTGCCGAAAAAGGAGCAAAACGAGATGTTTGCTGTAGTGAGCAAATTGCTTGGTGCAAACAAGATATTGGCAATATGTCAGGACTCAAAGGAAAGAAACTGCAGAATCCCGGGAAGGATGAAAAAACGCATTTGGCTAAGAGAAGGAGACCTAATTATAATAAAGATTTGGGATTTTCAGCCAACTAAAGCGGATGTTGTTTGGCGTTATTCGAATACCCAGAAGCATTATTTAGCGAATAGAGGATACCTAAAAGGCTTGCCTATTTAAAGAAAATCTTAACATGAATTCAAATCTAATTTTAAATCTTACAAAGCAGGAATAATATTTATGAAGAGCAATGTAGCGGAGGATTTTATAAAAGAGGAAAAATTACGGAGTATATTCAACCAGGTTTTCGATAATCAAACGATAGAAGCGGTGCACGAGTTAGCAAACAAAGGTTATATCGATTATCTGGAATATATAATAAGCACCGGGAAAGAAGCTCATGTATACAAGGCAGTGGATAAAGCAGGCAATCCGCGAGCGGTAAAGATATATAAGATTGAAACCTCAAGTTTCAGAAATATGCGCGCATATATTGAAGGCGATGTAAGATTCAAAAGAGTAAGCTCGGATAGGCGCGATATTGTATATCAGTGGACGAGGAAAGAATATAAAAATCTTGAGAAGTTTACTGAAGCTGCTGTGCGCGTGCCTATGCCGTTCGCATTCTACCGGAACGTGCTTGTAATGGAATTTGTGGGAAACGAGCAAGCGGCACCAACACTAAAAGAGGCACCTTTTAAAAATATTGAAGTACTTTATGAAAAGATTGTGGAAGAGCTTGCAAAGATGGTCTATAAAGCAAAACTTGTGCATGCTGACCTTTCGGAATACAATATCTTGAATCACAACAATGAGCCTGTGATAATAGATTGCGGGCAAGCAGTCCTTTTGAGCCATCCAAATGCAAAGGAATTCTTTGAGAGGGATGTGAAAAATATGTGCAATTATTTCAGAAAAAAGGGTTTACAGAAGACGCCTGAAGAAATGAAAAATGCAATAAAAGCGCTTAAAAGCAGTGTTTAAATTCATTTTTTAAATGTTTTGCACTTTCTTTGATTGGAAACATGTTTATTGGTTTTTTATATGCCCGAGCAATATCTACGAGTGCCAGAGGATCGCATTGGTGCACTTATAGGGCCTGAAGGAAAAACCAAAAGGAAGATAGAGCAGGTAACAAAAACGAAAATAACTGTGGATAGTGAAACTGGCGAAGTGACAATTGAAGGTAGCGATGCGCTCAATGTGGTTAAAGCAGAAAAGATATGCAAGGCTATTGCAAGGGGTTTCGCTCCAGAGAGAGCCATTCTGCTGGCGAAGGATTGCTATGAGCTAAGGCTTATAAGCCTGCGAGAAGTAATTGGCAAGAGTAGAAAGGCGATACATACAAAAAAAGCGAGAGTAATAGGAACTAAAGGAAGTGTTCGCAGGAGGATTGAGAACGAAACAAACTGCTTTGTGGCAGTATATGGTGATACCATTGCATTGATAGGTCTTGAAGATGACCTCGAGGATGCAGAATCAATTATACTCGACATACTTGGTGGTGCTGAAATTCCCACGGCATTCGAAAGGCTCGAGGAGAGAAAACTTACTAAGGAGAAGTTTGAACTCTAATAGAGGGTGTTAGAATGGAGAGGGAACTCAAAAAAGAGATTATTACCGGCGAAAAACTTGCGAAGGAGTTTAAAGAGCATAGTGTTGCTGAATTTTTCAAGAAAAACCGGCAGATGCTTGGACTTTATGGTAAAGTGCGCACGCTAACAACAGTAGTTCATGAATACATAACCAATTCGCTCGACGCATGCGAAGAGGCAAGAATCCTGCCAGAAATTGAGGTAAAGATAGATGAGCTCGGACCAGAATATTATCAGATTACTGTGAAAGACAATGGACCTGGCCTAACAAAGGAAACCGTTGGCAAAGCTCTTGGCAAGCTTCTTGCAGGCACAAAGTTTCATAGATTAGTGCAGATGAGAGGTCAACAAGGAATAGGTGCTAGCGGTTGTACAATGCTAAGCCAGATGACTACGGGAAAAGCCATCAAGGTGATAAGCGGCACTGGGAAAGGCAAAGCCTTTGCTTGCGAGATTACAATAGATCCAAAAAGAAACGAACCAAAAATAGAGAATATGCGTGACCTCGATAGGAACTTTAGGGGTCTTATGATCCAAGCAAGGTTTAAGGGCGTGCTTTATAGGGAGTCAGTGATGGGCCCTCTTGAATATATAAGGAGAACTGCCATAGCAAATCCACATGCTAAAATAACGTTTCGCTCGCCTAAAGGCGAAAAAATAGTATTCAACAGAACAAGCACATATATTCCTAAACCACCAAAAGCGATGAAGCCGCATCCGGCAGGCGTCACAGTAGATGATGTAGTAACGATGGCACACCATACAAAAGCGAAAAAGGTTTCTTCGTTCTTGAAAAATGATTTTGAAAGAATTGGCGATACTGCACTGGAAAAGATTCAGAAGTTTGTTTCATTCGATCTCAATAAAGATCCTAAAAAGCTTACGTGGAGCGAAGCAGAGCAGATAGTAAACGCATTTAGAAAGATTAAGTTTCTTGCTCCAAGCGCCGATGGTTTAAGGCCAATTGGCGAAGAACGGATTAGGAAATCTCTTGAAAGCATAGTTCAGCCGGAATATGTGGTAACGCTTACAAGGCAGCCAAAGGTTTACGCAGGCGGCTACCCATTTCAAGTTGAAATAGGTATAGCCTATGGCGGCAAAGCAGGAATATCAACAAATGGAAACAGCAAATCGCAGGAAGATGAATCCGGCGTAAAAGTTGAAATAATGCGCTTTGCAAATCGCGCGCCGCTACTATTCGATGCTGGCAACTGTGCGATAACAAAGGCTGTGCACAGCATCGACTGGAAAAGATATGGGGTTAGAGATCTAGAAAATACACCGCTAACAATATTCGTAAATTTCATCTCTGTACATGTACCATATACTGGTGCTGGAAAGCAAGCGATAGCTGACGAAGATGAAGTTATGGAAGAGTTGCGCTTAGCATTGATGGTTTGCGCGCGCAAAACAGCTCGCTATATATCCGCAAAAAGAGCGGAAATAGAAAGAAGAATGAAAAGGGATATGTTCTATAAATACATACCTGAAATTGCCGAAGCCCTTAGCAAAATAACTAAAAAAGATAAGGAAAAGATTGCAAAGAAGCTTGAGTGGTTAGTCCTAACAAAGCTCAAGTTAGAAAAGAAGGAAGAAAAAAGTTCTAAGGAGCTTAAGGTTGAAGGAAAGGATTCTAAAAAAGTAGCTAAAGGTGAAAAAATAGCTGGAAAGAGTGGGTGAGAATAATGGCCAAAAAGAAAAGCTCTGTAAAAAAGAGTGAGGGAAAGATTAGCAAGGCGATAAGTAAAAGTGTTGCAAAGAAAGAAAAGGAAGGTCCCAAAGAGATAGCTGCACGCATAAAAGAAGTGGCAATGAGGATAGTTAAAGATATAGAATCTGGCCGCAATCCGAGATTTAAGACAAAGCAGCGCGGCAGAGGTAATGTCCTCTTTGATGAGAAGTTGGGCATTATAAAGCTTGGCGATAAAGACACCACAAGAACATTTCTCAATATAGCGCACGCCAGAAAGTTTCTGCAAACAATGCTTGTGATGAGCAAAACCTATGAATATCTAACAAACAACAAAACTGCCTCCATTAGAGAAGTATACTATGAGCTAAAGCACACCATAGGAAACACTAAGGAAAACACATTTGAGGACCAGAGGGAAAGCGATGCTTGCATCGTTGATTTGGAACATAGCATAGATACGATCAGAGAAAAATTGAATGTGCATGCAAATCCCAAGGGAACACTTTATGGTGATATAACGCTTGTGGATAGACAGCATCATAACGATACATTCAGCTGCCTGAAACTTGGCCGCGGTGGATGGAGTATAATGAGCAGGTTGGAACCGCATGAGATTGAAATCAAGAAAATCAATGCTAAATATGTGCTTGTTATAGAAACAAGTGCAATGTATGAACGCTTGGTTGAGGAAGATTTTGCAAGGAAAAATAAAGCCATTTTAATAGGCACTGGTGGCCAAGCAGCTCGTGGTACTCGCAGATTAATCCACCGCTTGCATTTCGAGCATAAACTGCCAGTATATGTGTTCACGGATGGCGATCCATACGGGTGGTATATCTACAGCGTAATAAAACAAGGGTCTATGGCTTTAGCTGCGCATTCGAGGCTACTGGCATGCCCAGAAGCGAGATACATAGGCATGACCTTGGAAGATGTTGAAGACTACGGGTTACAGAACGTAACCGAAAAAATGAAGCCCAGCGATATAAAAAGAGCCAAGGAGTTACTTGCTTATGAATGGTTCAAAAACAAGCCATGGCAGAAGGAGCTTAAAAAAGCCATACAGCTCAAAATCAGAATAGAACAACAAGCATTAGCAAACAAGAGCTTGGAGTTTGTGGCGAAGGAATACCTACCAAAGAAAATAAAGAATAAGGAGTTCCTGCCATAATAAAAACAATTTAATCTATGTTGATAAAAAAGATAAAATAACAAATAAGGGCGTTAGCCCTTATAGCCCGTTACTTCTTTTAGATGCTCCACGCTCTCTGGGTTCTGCAATGTTGTTGTATCGCCCAATGGCTTGTTTGTGAGCAATGCCTTTAGCATTCTTCGCATTATTTTACCGGAGCGTGTCTTCGGGAGCTCTTTTACGAAGATTATATCTGCTGGTTTTGCGGTTGGGCCTATCTGATTTTTAACTGCACCAATTAGCTCTTCCTTTAGCTGATCACTTGGTTCAACACCCTTCAAAACTACAAAAGCAATTGGAACTTCGCCCTTTATTGGATGTGGCTTTGGCACAACAGCGCATTCGCTGACTCTCTCATCACTTGCAATAGCGTTTTCTACCTCTGCACTGGAAAGTCTGTGACCTGCGACATTCATCACATCATCCACTCTGCCAGTAATCCTTATATACTTATCTTCAACCCATCGGGCACCGTCGCTCGCAAAGTAAATCTCTTTGCCATATTCTGACCAGTAGGTATTCACAAACTTCTCTTCGTCCTTATAGAGGCCTCTCAGTAAACTTGGAGGAACTGGACTCTTTATCACAAGGTAGCCTCCTTCGCTGCCACTAACTGAATTTCCTTCAGAATCCAAGATGTCGGCAGTAACACCAGGAAAAGGAAGGCCTGCAACAGTAGGAATGAATGGGCCTATTCCCGGGAGTGAAGTAATAAGTGTGCCGCCTGTTTCTGTCTGCCACCAGGTATCAACTATTGGGCAGCGCGAACCGCCAATGTTTTTGAAGTACCAGAGCCACGCATCTTCATCAATGGGCTCACCCACTGTACCAAGCAAGCGCAATGAGCTCAAATCGTGCTTAGCTGGCCATTCTTCACCCCACTGCGCAAACATCCTTATTGCAGTAGGCGCTGTGTATAAAATAGTAACTTTATTTTCCTCTATAATCTGCCACCAGCGGTCTTTTTCTGGATAATCTGGGGCTCCTTCGAAGAAGAGCAAGGTTGCACCGTTAGCTAATGGGCCATAGCAATTATACGTATGGCCAGTAATCCACCCCACATCGGCAGTACACCAGAAGATATCATCGTCATGCAAATCAAATACCCAGCGCGAGGTCCAGTAAGCCATCACTATGTAACCGCCACAGGTATGCACAACACCTTTTGGCTTGCCAGTTGTTCCACTTGTGTAAAGCAAGAATAGCATATCTTCAGAATCCATCTGTTCTACTTCGCAATTATCGCTAGCCTCTTCCATCAACTCGTGCCACCAAAGGTCTCTGCCATTGAGCATATTCACTTCATTACCTGCGCGCTTTACTACAATTACCTTTTCAATTGAAGTACCTTCAACTGCTTTATCAGCGTTCTGCTTCAGATTTATAACTTTACCCCTTCTATAATATCCGTCTGCAGTTATAAGCACTTTCGCTTCAGAATCCTCAATTCTTGTTCTTAAAGAGTCAGCGCTGAATGCAGAGAACACTACGCTATGTACAGCGCCAATACGCGCACAAGCGAGCATCGCTATCTGCACTTCTGGAATCATTGGTAAATAAATACTAACGCGGTCGCCTTTCTTTACCCCAAGGCTTTTGAGCACATTTGCAAATTTTTGCACGAGCTTATGCAATTCCACATAGGTAATTACACGCTTTGGTTCATCAACCGGCTCAGGAATCCAAATTATCGCTGGCTTGTCACCTTTGCCTGCCTTGATATGCCTATCAACACAGTTATAGCAAACATTCAGCTTTGCGCCAACAAACCACTTGTAGTGTGGCGGGTTCCATTCGTACGCTTTTTCCCATTTTTGGAACCATTCTATACCTTCTTCTGCACGCTTCTCCCAGAATGCAACAGGATCCTTTGCTGCCTCCTCGTAGATATTCGGATCGCTAACCCAAGCGTGCTTTTTGGCTTCTTCGCTTGGCCAAAAATAGCCTTTCTCATCTCGCTCAGTAACCCACCTAATCGCCAACATCATCCCTCCGTAAAAAAATTTTCAAAAAAGCAAAAACTGATGTTAGATTGTAAGTTAGTAATATATAAATAATTAATGCTGAGAGCTTAGCGGGTAGCAGGAAACGCATAACTTAAATTTTCTTTCTATCTTTAGGTTTCCTATGCTTGAACCAAATGTTTTGCTTATAAAACCCGCAAGCGGGGTTTTCCTTAAGAGCGAGAAAACGCGAGCATATTTTAACAGAAAGCTTCGCGAGAGTATAAAATGCGCTTTGCACAGAAACAAAATTGAGTTCAACGAGCTAAGGCAGGGCAGAATGCGTTTTTATCTCTACGCTGATGAATTGGAAAAATGCCTAGCGGTATTGAAAAGGGTTTTTGGTCTGCATTCCTTAGCATTAGCATATGAATTCGAATTTACTGATCTTGATGAAATTGCAGAAAAAGCCGCTAAATTCTTCGCTAGAAGGTTTGAGAAGAATGAAAGTTTTGCTGTGGAGTGCTCGCGCACAGGTATGCATTATTTCAGTTCGCAGGAGGTTGAGCGCAAAGTTGGCGCGCGCATAGTAAAAAATTTTGGTCTTAAGGTTGACTTAAAAAAGCCGGACAGAGTGTTGCACATAGAGGTACGCAATGAACAAGTGTATCTCTATGCAGATGAAATAAAATGCTTTGGAGGCTTGCCTACAGGTGTTGAGGGCAACGTTGCTCTATTTTTCTCTGGGAAAGATGAGGAGCTTGTAGCTGGCTGGCTGATGCTAAAAAGGGGTTGCAATGTGTTTCCAATAGTGGAAAAAGAAAGCAAGGAGCTTGAAGGTGCAATAAAACCTTTAATAATGTGGAATTGCTATAGGAAATTTGCACTTACGCCAGTAAGCGAACTTAAGAAATTAATAAAAGAGCGGGACATCATGGCAATTGTTAAGGCAGATACTGAAACAACAAAGGAAGCATTTGCCAAATACAAAGAATTTGATTCAAAGCAAATGCTCGCTGTGTTCAGGCCTCTTCTCTTCTATGATGAAGCCAAACTCAAGGGACTGATAAAGATTATAAAAAGTTAGCGAAAACATTTTATTTTAATTAACTTTGCCAACAAATTCTTTTTATATGCGCATAGCTTTTCTCTCTGATTTTCACCTAGGCTTTAAGCAAGCTGGTCGCGAAGAGGAAGCATTTGAAAATGCTAAGCAAGCATTTGAGCTTGCAGTAAGGCACAATGCTGACTTAATACTTATAAGCGGGGATGTGTTCCATAAGGAAGTGCCTAATGCCCAAACACTGCTGCAAGCGATGGAGCTATTCTCAATAGCTAAAAATGCTAACGACAATTACACAAAAATCATCAAAATTAAAGGCGCTACAAAGAAAGAGCTTACGCTGAAAGGTATTCCAATAATCGCTATTCACGGTACGCATGAATTTCGGGGCAAAGACTATGTAAATTATCTGCAGCTTTTCGAGAGCGCAGGTTTTATCGCTTATGTACATGCCGCAAAAGCTGTTTGCACAATAAACAATGAGAGAATCGCAGTGCATGGCTTGGGAGGCGTGCCAGAGAAGAAGGCATTGGATGCTTTAAAACTCTGGGACCCAAAACCGGAAAAAGACGCATTCAATGTATTGATGCTGCACCAATCACTTAAAGAATTACTGCCATTTGAAGACGAAATGATTGCCACGCTCAGCATTGCTGACCTGCCAAGCGGATTTGATATAATAGTCAATGGACACTTGCATTGGCAAAGCGAATTTAATGAACAAGGGAAACACCTTATTATTCCTGGCTCAACAGTTATAACTCAGATGAAAAGGCTTGAATCTAAGAAGCCAAAAGGGATATACTTGTTCGACACTCAAGCGAATAAGCTTGAATTTTTGGCCCTGCCTGAGCAAAGAGCATTTTTCTATAATAAGCTTGAATTTGAAAATGCATCTTGCGAAGAAGTTATGCAAAGTGTAAAGGAGCATATGGAAAAGATTTTAGCAAACACGTTCAAGAAGAAGCCCCTTATAAAAATAAAACTTTTAGGGAGCCTTGCAAAAGGGCATAGCCAAGAAAACCTTGAGCTGAAAAAGCTTGCGGATGAGTTTAAAGAAAAAGCAATAATCTCAATAGATGCTAATTTTTTTCAGGAACATTTTAGCAAGAAAATCGCAGAGTTGAGTGCTATGCAGAAAGAAAGGAAATCCATTGTTGAGCTTGGTTTTGATTTACTTGAAAAAAACCTCGCTGAAACGGATTTTAAAAATGCTTTTGATGTTAGGCGCATTTTCAGGTTACTGGAGAACGGCGATTTGGAGAAAGCACGCGAAATATTGCTAAGCGATACAGGCGGAGAGGAAACAGATAAGATTGTTAGAGATAAGGGCGAGCAAGCAAAGCAGAGCGATATTAAAAACAAAAAAGAGAGCAGCGAAACAAAGACTGGAACGCTAAGTGACTTTGTATAGCGAGCAAATTCTGCTATCACAAGAAATTTAAATATTAAAGGCGATGCGGAAAATTATTAAAACAGTTTTTAATAAAATAAGTATAGCACAAGGAACAATAATCCAAGGGAAAGGCATCGGAAAACCGCGGTTTTGGTTGCAATGATGTTGCTGGAGATAATAAGGGCTTGCTGAGGTTCAGTGGTTGCTGGAGATGATAAGAACCCGCTGGAGGTTCTTATTGCGGGAGTGGCAGAGCGGCTATGCACTCGGCTGCAGACCGAGTTAGAGGGGTTCGACTCCCCTCTCCCGCTTAGCAACTATTTTTTCCAGAAGCGAAGATACTCTTTATTTTTCAATTTTTTGTTCACATCGTTTAGCTTTATTTTCGTTCTTGTATAGCGTTCTTTAAATTCAGCTTCTGTGATATGATGCTTAAAATATTCCACCTTCAGCTTTTTCATCAAAGAAATTATTTTTTTACGTTTTTCAATCAATCTGCTTCTTTTATCTTGTATCTTTAGGATGCAACGCAAAATAGAAAAGATAATAAGCGTCATAGCTAGGATGAATAAAAATGTTACCAGAATCTCTGCGAGAGACGGCCCTCTTATAAGTGTCGTATAGGTTTGCGCTTCTGCACTAAGAGGCTCTTTTACATTTAATTTTATAGTATGCTCGCCGAAAGCTAACGGGGTATTGAGTTTGGCAACATACTCATTACCATATTTTTTAAAAACAACTTCTTTAACATTATTATCCACCATCAGCTCCGCTACTAACTCGTCAAATTTTGTGGGTTTGCCATCAACATAGTTTATTTTTATTTTCATTTCAGTTAAGGGTTCGGAAACGAAAGTTAAACCTTCTTTAGGCATAATAAACTCTATCTGCAAATCCGAAAGAACGGACAAATTTAGATATTCAATATCCATAAAATTTCCTGATTTGGCTACAAGCTTACATCTCAGCTGGTTTTTATCATAATCTGCAGGAAGGATCAAGGCAAAATAGTAAGTATCCCTTTTAGCATCATAAACCATTTCTGAATTCACAATACCATCGCAAATTATGCTAACAGCACCACGCAAACCTTGATTGGAATAAATTTTAGCTTCAATGGGCAAACTATCGAGAAGTGCGATCTTTCTTTCCTTAGGTTTCAGTATCTCCAAATTCAAAGCAGGGTTCTCTCTATATATTGGTATCTCTATTGTTTCGTTCAGTTTATTTCCGTAGCGATCTTCTCCTTTAAGCACTAAGTAAAGACCCTCCTGCTCTTCTTCACCAATATATTGGTCCAAATCAACATAGGCCGCATAGTACGTTTGCAAGACCTTAAGCTCTTTCTTATAATTTTTCGTTTTTAACCAGGCTTCAACATTAAGAGGCGGGGAATAACGGTTCTCGCCCAAAAGAAAGGTTAATCTTACCGTACCCAACTTTGATCCTAAATAATATTTTTGGTTAGCGAATGGGTTTGATGCAAGTTTAACCTGCAGCGGTTTAAACTTCAGAGAAAAGCGCGTAGTTATTTCTCTAACAGTACCTGCAATATAAGCCTTCGCCTTCAGTAAAACAAACTCTGTATTACTTACCCGCATTTTTGGATCAAAGGTTGTTTCTAGTAAGTTATTTTCAGAAAATCTGACTTGCAACCTTTTTCCCTTCAAAAATATTCTACAATCCAAAATATTATCGCGTGGCACTAAATTATTGTTTAGATCAAAAAAAGCAACCTTTATTGGTATTGTTTGTTTTTTTGAAAGAGTCTTTTTTAAATAAGGTTCCAAAAGCTTCGCTTTAAAATACGCCTTTCTAACAGTCACACTTACTTCTTTTTTATCCAAAATAACATTAGAATCTCTTACAGTGAGTGTTACTACAAAATCCGTTATATTCTCATTTTCAAGATAATACACATGCGTCACTCTGCTATCTGCTACTTCCTTAAAACCGTCTCCGAAATCCCACTCATAAATAAGCCCTTCGCTTGGATTCACAACCAAGGCTAAAAATATAAACTCCTTCCCTTCGGTTTGTACTTTTGTTTTAGGTAACACATCTATACGCACTATTTTTGACTTTTCTTTTTCAGGTAACTGCGCTGTCCCTTCTTCTTTTCTCTTTTCCTTATTCTTTTCAATTTCTTCAATCTTTTCAGGAGTGGGTAAAGTTTCAAAGAAACCTTGTTTTTCTACTGGGAAGAACTCTTCTCTATAACAGGTTATCTTGAAATAATATTTCGTGCCAGGCGCTAGATTATATAAATGTGCCTCGTGCTTATCTGTTTTTTCTTCGTCTGAAACTCTGTACGCATAACTTAGCGTTGTTCCATAATCAAGGTCGCAGTAGGCACTTACATTTGTCTTCCATAAAATCTCTGCACAATCTTCCCTCGCGTCTGTATTTACATCCGATACTATAATAGCAGTGGGCAACTCTTCTTCTGTTTTAAAGCTTGTGACCATACTTTCTACGGATTCGGTTTCTGTAGAAGATACAACCTTAAAATAGTAGGTTGTATTGGGCTCTAAAGGGCTCAAAGTAACTTTATGGGTTAAAGTTTCTTCATTGCTGCCTGCGCTAAGACCAAGAGAAGGAGTTTTACCATAAAAAACAAACGAACTTGAACTTTTACTAGTGGTCCAAGTAATTACTGCATCCGAGGAAGAAACCTCGATAGAAGGGCCTGAAACAATTTCTAAAGGTTCGGGTTCCTCCTCTGAAATAATCTCGAAGGATTTTTGTTGTATTTCCTCGGTATTTCCCGCATTGTCCACTGAATAATATTGAATGGTATATTTTCCTGCTTCGGACAGCACAATTGAAGAACTATAAACTTGCCAACTGCCCTCCTGTGAATCCTTATTTAGGAGATACATCGTCTTGGAACACCCCGAATTCGATATGCGTTTTGGCCTATCTTCACAAATCAGTTCGATCTTAGCACTATCTGAAATTTCCCCTTCTGGACCTTTATAATAAGTAACAGGTGCACTATTGTCAATTATAACTTTATAAAGATCCTTAGATGTTTTGTTATCACAATTATCGACACCATAATATCCTATCAATGCAGACTTCTTGATCTTGAGCTCTATGCCGGAGTCTCCTGGGCTATCGCAGTGCCAATTTTTAAAGATGGCACTTAAGTTGTATACAATTTTATAACAAACTTCCTTACAGCCGCTCTCAGAATCTGAGCAGTGTATAGTGATATAAACAGGGCCTTGGACGCCGCTTACTTCTGATTCTGGAGGCGATATCCAAACAGCTGGCGGAGTTGAATCGCTCTCACAGGGGTCTGTTGTGCTCTTTTCACTACCAGAAGAAGCTGAAGAAATCGTAACACTTGTGCTCCAACTATCTGATTCCTCATCTGCAGAGCAGCTGATTTCAACACTATATGTTGTTCCCGGGGAAAGACAATTAAAAGAAGCATTATGCTCAGTCCCCTCGGAGGAGAGAACATCCGAATATCCCATCTCATCGGTGCATATAACATCACAGGAAGCATCTTTATTTGTTTTAAAACTGACCTCAATAATGCCTTCTCCATCTTTAACACTGGCATTGGCGGTTGGCGATATTATCTCCAGCGGTTCTACACAGCCCTCTGTTTTGAAACTTCCTGAACTTTCAGCACTTGTGCTGTCTGTTGAACAGGAAATTAAATAGGAATACTCGGTGCAAGGCGACAAATCTGTGAGCTCTGCTGTAAACTCTGTAGAAAGGGGCAAAGATTTCTTCCCGTCCGAAGAGGGCTCATAATCGAGGGCGCAGGTAGCTGCGATGTTGGTTTTCCAGCTTACCTGTGCTTCGGTCTCATAAGGAGTAACTTTAACACCAGTTATGGAAAGCTCAACAGGGGTGCAATACCCAGAAAAATAAGTACATCCTTCAGTGTTTTTACAAGCCTGTTCATCGCCATCAAAATCAGAGCAGTCTGCGCTATATGTGCATGGAGTGGAAAAAGTGTCACAGGTCCATGTGCAAACTCCAACACCAGTAGCTTGAGTGCAGTCAAAGTAGTTATTAATTGGTTCACAATCAATCCCATCATCAGTATTAAGATCTTCACAGCATATTGGCCAGCTTGCATCTTGCTTCTGCTCACATTCCTCCTTTGTTAACCCCAGCTCTTGTTTTTTATAAAAACCCTCACAGTGTGGATCATCAACCCATTTACATTCGGGTGCTTGAGCATTACAATTAATCGGGTCTTTAATACTTGAGCAATCGGTCGCAACAGCTACTCTAAAAAATAACGCATAAAAAAAGCTCAAACAGATGATTAAAACTAATGCTTTTTTTCCTTGCATTTAAATTAAAGAATAAACAAGTAAAATAAAAAGATTACTTTTTCTTATCTTTGTTTTCTTTGCTTCTATCTTCTTTTTTCCCTTCATCCTGCTCTTTTTTGGCCTCTTTGCTTTCTTTACCTTCTGTTTCTTTCCCTGCTTCTGCCTTCTCTTCCTCCTCTTTCTTCTTCTCCTCAAGCTCTGTAATCTCTTCTATAATATGGCTTGGCCTAGTACCTATAGATTCAACATCTGTATGTATCTTAACACTTATCGGACAAGGGAATTTATCCTTTGCACGGAGCAGTGCTTTCTTAACAATAGCCATATGTTCCTGCATTGCAAGCACGCTGATAACCACTTGCCCCTTACGAACTCTAACAGCCCTGCCAATTGGCTTACCGAAAGCATGGCTCATCCCTTGCGAAACACGGTCTGCACCTGCGCCCTGAGCCTGCTTATGCTCTCTTAACACTTGGTGCGGAAACACACGAATGCGCATAAAATAGTTGTCTTTACCTACTTTGTTGTTCAAAAACCTGTTTATGCAGATTCTTGCAGCCTCTAAAGCATTATCTCTTATTTGCACGCCTTTTTCAACAACGAGATCAGCAATATGAGTGTATTTCCTCCTTGGGTTACCCATATTAAATTGTCTTATTCTGAGGGGAGGAATAGCACCAACATAGTTCTTTTCGTGTACTTTGATAGCTACCCTTGTGTACGGCCTCTGCTCGAGGCTTGAATAGCATCTGCCAGGTCTTAAACCCATTTCAATCCACCAACCAGAAAACCAATAAAAGCAGCCAATATAGAAATACTCTTGTGATGGTTTTTTAAATATTGCTTTTAGCGTGGTTTTCGCTTTGATTTCGCTTTTGTAGTTCTGATCTTTCTTTTCCTTTCATGAATTTTTCTAACCCTTTCTCTCACAAGGTTTTCAACGTGCACTACTGGCTTACCTCTTGCACATAATCTCTGCATGACTCTGAAGGCTTCTTCAGAAGAAAATCCTGCATTTTTTGCGAGCTCAATTGTACGTTTTATCGCTTCAGTGGTTTTTGGATTGCTTTTTGCAAGGGTTGCTTTAAAAGCAGGAAGGGGCATCGTTATAAAGTGCGGGTGCCTCAAAAGGAACATCTTCAGCTTCTCTCTGCGACCTGGATAATACAATGCGCCAAATGCAAACAATTCTTGCAATTTTTTTGCAAGTTGCTGTGGTTCCCTCTCTCTAATATTGGTGCGCATATGGGCTGCTATCACCACTGGAAATGCTGGAGCCAGCCTAAATTTTGAAAGAACTTCTCGAATCTCTTTCATAGTTGTAAGTGGAGTCTCCAAAAACCACATGAAGCCCTTTGTAGTTTTTAACCAGGAGTGTATTTTATATCTAGGGACGCCATTTTTTAAGAGATAATCTATTTGTTTTTCGAAAAGGCGCTCTCCAACATAAAGTCTCTCATTCTTGCTATAACGCCTTATTATTGCTCTTTTATCCTTTGCTGTCTGAAGCCTCGCTATTTTTAATTGGACTAAATCCGTTTCCTTGGGTTCAGCTTCCTTCACCATAAAATAAGCATCGCACACTCATATTTAATTTTTTCGTTTAAAACAAAACGTTAGATTAATAAATCAGCATAGCGTTTTTCATTATAGGTGTTAAAGATGCGAAATATTGTTTGGTTTCGAGAAGTTAGAGCTAAAGATGTTGCATTGGTGGGAGGGAAAGGTGCAAATCTTGGCGAACTGGTAAATGCAAACTTTCCTGTGCCTGCAGGTTTTATTATAACCTCGGAGGCATATTTTGACTTTATTGAGAGTACAGGCATAAAAAAAGAGATTATTGAAAAGATAGATGCGCTAGATGTTGATAATACTGCTAAGTTGAAAAAGATAACCGCTGAAGTAAGAGATCTCATTAAAAAAACTCCAATGAGCGAAGAATTGAAGAATGAAATAATAAATGCATACTGCAAACTTGGTGAGCAACGCTTAGCTTGGCTTACCTCAAGCGAGCAAGCGTATGTTGCTGTGCGTAGCTCAGCTACCGCAGAGGACTTGCCGGAAGCAAGCTTTGCAGGGCAGCAGGAAACTTATTTGAACGTACACGGCAGGGAAGCATTGTTGCGAGCGGTTAAAAACTGCTGGGCTTCGCTTTTCACTGCAAGAGCTGTTTTTTACAGAAAGAAAAAAGGCTTCCCAACTGAAAAAGTAGGCATTGCGGTTATTGTGCAGAAGATGGTTAATTCTGAGAAAAGCGGGGTGATGTTTACTGCTGATCCAACCGGTGATACAAGCAAGATAATAATTGAAGCATGCTTCGGTTTAGGAGAAGCGATTGTTTCAGGCAGCATAACGCCAGACACTTATATTGTAGATAAAAAGACCATGAAAATAATGGAGAAAAAGGTTAGCTATCAGGAATGGATGCTAAAGCGTTCTGCTGGCAGAACCAAGAAGATTGTGCTAAGCGAAGCCAAAGGCTCAAAGCAAAAGATTTCTGATAGTAAAATCATCGAATTAGCAAAACTCGGAAGGCAGATTGAAGCGCATTATAAAGCACCGCAAGATATAGAATGGGCTATTGAAGGCAATGAGATAAAAATACTGCAAAGCAGAGCGATAACAACGCTCTCCCTTAAGGATAAGGTTGAAAAAGAGATGCTAAGAAGGGAAAAAGTCGGTAAGCTGAAAGCAAAAGTGCTGGTAGATGGTTTAGCTGCAAGCCCGGGCATTGCTTCTGGCAAGGTTATAGTTGTGCCAACAATAAAGGATATAGAAAAAGTGAAGGAGAGCTGCATACTTGTAACAAAGATGACGAACCCTGATTGGGTGCCAATAATGAAGAAAAGTAAAGCAATAGTTACGGATGAAGGCGGCACCACATGCCATGCTGCTATTGTAAGCAGAGAACTTGGCATTCCATGCATTGTTGGTACTGAAAATGGAACGAAGAAGCTTAAGGATGGCATGACTGTAACGGTAGATGGCTACAACGGCTATGTGTATGAAGGTGAACTGAAAATAGAGATGCCCGAAAAAACAACAGATAAAATAATCAAGCTTGAAGAAGTTGATTTGCTTGAGGAAGCAATAAAGCTTGAACTTGAGAGCGAAGAAAAGGAGCGCTTCAAAGTATTGCAAAAAGAAGCTGTTTATGTGCGGCCAAAGTTAGGTTTGCGCGGAATCGCTCAGCAGATAAAGGAAGAGAAGAAAACACTTGAAGAGCTGAAGCAGACGAAGGAAAAGCTTGCGGAGATAAAGAAAAAGGTTGCTGAGAAAAAGCAAGCAATGCTTCGCGGACTTGAAGAACGACATAAAATAAGGGAGCATGAAGAAGCAAAGGAGATTATAGAAAAGTTTGGGGAGAAAGAAGCAAGCAAGTTAAGCGAAAAGGAACTTGAAGAAGAGGTAAAGATGCTCACTGAATTGCTACGGGAAATAGCTGCAAAGGTAAAAGTGAATGTTGCTTTGCCAGAGGCTGCAAAGCATGCTGCTCAAACAGGCGCTGACGGCGTAGGCCTATTGAGAGCGGAACATATGATTACCGCTAATGGTGTACACCCAGCAGAATATATACGCAGAAATGAAATAAACAAGCTTGTGAAAGCTGTGCACGATGGAATTGAAACTGTGCTGAAGGAGTTCAAAGGAAAGCCTGTATGGTATAGAACATTTGATGCACGCACCGATGAATATAGAAACCTGGAAGGTGGCAAGTATGAACCACACGAAGAGAACCCAATGCTTGGATGGCATGGGATAAGGCGCGACTTGGATCAGCCAGAGCTTTTAAAAGCACAGTTTTTAGCAATAAAACAGCTCTTAGAAGAAGGTTACGAAAATATAGGGGTAATGTTGCCTTTTGTGCATGATGCTTCGCAGGTAAGAGAAGCGAAGAAGATAGCTGAAGAAGTTGGTTTAAAGCAGGAGAGAGGCAAACTTGAATTTGGTGTTATGGTTGAGGTACCTGCAGCAGCACTAACAATAGAAGATATATTAAAGGAAGGCATTGACTTTATCTCATTTGGAACTAACGACCTAACACAATTAACTTTAGGCTTGGATAGAAACAACGAGCGCATACAGAAGCATTTCAATGAGATGCATCCCGCTGTGCTCAAGCAGATTAAAATGGTTATAGATGCTTGTAAAAAGGCTGGCGTGCAGACTTCAATTTGCGGGCAGGCTGCAAGCAACCCCGAGATGGCAAGAATACTTGTAAGATATGGAATTGATTCGCTCTCTGCAAATATAGATGCTGTGGAGAATATAAGGCACGTAGTTTTGAGCGAAGAGAAAAGACTTATCTTAGAAAGCTTAAAAGAGCTTAAAGAAGCCAAAGAAAAAAGCGGCTGATTCTATGGCAAAGCTCTGGATTGATGAAAAAGCGATTATTAAAGAGGTTAAAGGGAAAAAAGTAAAGAAGGTGCTAGTGCAGGCGCCAGCAGGATTGAAAAGGCTTGCAGTAAAACTTGCGCATAAATTGGAGAAAGAAGCAAAAGCAAGGGTTTTTATTTCCGCTGACAGTTGCTTTGGTGCTTGTGATTTACCAATAAAAGCCATGAAGATTGTTAAGCCAGATTTAGTATTGCATATAGGGCACAATAAAATGCTGAATATGAAAAAAGTTGTGTATTTTCCCTCAAAATACACGTTTAGCAAGGATGAGCAGAAAGAGCTTGCGAAAATGCTTATTGGAGAGCTTAAAAACAAAGGAATAAAAAGGATCATTGGCGTTGCAGCAATTCAATATCTTGAGTTGCTCAAAGAGCTTGTAAAAGAAGCTAAAAAAGAAGGAATTACAATAGAGCTTAAGAAAAGCGCCTTTGGAATAGAAGGCCAGGTGCTTGGCTGTGAAACGCAAGCAACAAAAAATAAAAGCAAAGCAGTATTTTTTGTTGGCGATGGCGTATTCCATGCGCTAGGGATACTGCGCTCGGAAAAGAAACCGGTGTTAGCGCTCAATCCACTCTCAAAATCACTATTGTGGTTGGATGAAAAGGAGCTAAGAAGGTTTTTGAAGAAACGCTATGCAGTAATCGCAAAGGCGATGCAAGCAAAGCGATTTGGAATATTGCTTAGCACAAAACCAGGGCAGTTTAATGAAGAAAAAGCAATAAAAGCGAAAAAGCTTTTGGAGAAAAAAGGCAGGGAAGCAACAATAATCGCTGTCGATAATATAAGCGAGTCTGTGCTTCTTGATTTTGAATTAGATGCTTTTGTTTTTATCGCTTGCCCTCGCTTGGTAGATGATTCGCAACATTGGAAAAAGCCGCTGATAAGTTTTGAAGAATTGTTAGTTATGCTCGGAAAGCGAAAAACATTGTAATTATCATACATAACCCTTCTTATTCTTCCCGCTCAATAATTCGCGTGCCTCTAAACTCTCCACCTTCTATTGCTGCAACGAAGTTGTCCAAATCGTTGCCGTTTAGTATTAAAGCAGGGACTTTAGAGCGCTTTAAAATGAGGCATGCTGGCAAATCAAGCACTAGGTTTTGGCCCGGCTTGCTTTCCGCGAGCTTCATTAACGCCAGCAAACGATCGTAGCTTAATTCAGGATAGAACTTTGCATTAGGATTTGTCTTTGGGTCTGCTGAGTAAACACCATCAACATCTGTTAGGTTGATGAACTCTGCATTGAGGTATTCTGCAATAAGCGCTGCCACGCAATCAGTCGTTATGCCCGGCAACAAGCCACCATATACTGGAATTTTGCCAGAATCTAATATTGCCTTTGCTTTTAGAACATCGGTGAGTACCTCTGGATAAGCGTTATCTAGCGCTTGAATCATAAGCATAGCGTTGACCCTTGTAACTGCAATTCCTATCGAATCTGCAATGAAATTGCTGGCCCCGAGTGCCTTTGCTGCGGCAATATAATTCCTGCATGCCCTGCCACCGCCAACAACTATCACAAAGCGATAGCCGCGCTTATGAAGCGAATTTATTTTTTCGGCGAGCTTTCCTATTAGCGCTGCGTCTGGCTTTTCTTTAATAATGAGCGAACCACCAACAGAAACAACAACAGTTTTAGCGAAGGTTATGCTTTCTATTGGTTCCGCCATATTGCTAGCTGTTGAAGTTTCTTCAGCGCTTTCTTCATTATTTTCAAATATTTTAAACAGGCCTTCATCTAGCATGCGGAGCACCTTAAAGAAGTTATTTGTATCCTTTATTAATCCTTTTTATATTTAATTGGGTACTTTTATATTTAAAACTACCTTTTTTTACATTAAATTATTGGAATTTAAAGCTCTAAGTGAATCCGTATGAAAAGGAAGATTATAGAGGAAATTAGTGATGCTGAGCTTAACCTCTTCAACAAAAAGCTCAGAAAACTCAAAAGCTTTAAGGGCTCTGGAACAGAGCTTATATCGCTTTACATACCCTACGGCACAGATAGAAGTTCTGTAATGTCTCAGCTGATAAACGAACGAAGCCAGAGCTCAAATATAAAGGACCCCAATACAAGGAAGAATGTGCAGGGCGCACTAAAGAAGATAATAAACCTATTGAAGCAAATAGATTTCAATATTCCAAAGAACGGGCTTGCAATATTTTGTGGTAATATTTCAAAGCAGGAAGGGAAATCCAATATAAAGCTCTTTACTGTAGTACCAATAAAGAGGCTTGAAACCAAGCTATACTGGTGTGATTCGGAATTCAATCTTGAGCCGCTCGAAGAAATGGGAAAACCCACAGAGATCTATGGAATTCTCGTAATGGATAAAAATGAAGCGACTATTGCGCTACTGAAAGGAAAAAAGTATGAGATTGTTGGAAAGTTTAGAAGCAATGTTGCTGGAAAAATCAGGGCAGGCGGGCAGTCAGCAAAGCGCTTTGAACATCTGCGCGAAGAAGCTGAATACAACTTCTATAAAAAAATCGCCGAGGCTATGAACAAAGCGTTGGTTCCTTATATCGATAAAATCAAGGGCGTAATAATAGCTGGCCCGGGAATGACCAAGGAAACATTCCTTGAAAAGGAGCTCTTAGATTATAGATTAAAAGAAAAGATACTTGGAACGGTTAGTACCGCTTATACTGATGAATATGGAGTAAAGGAAACTATTGAGAGAAGCAAGGATTTGCTAAAGCATACGGAAATAATAAGGGAAAAGGAGATTGTGAATGAATTTATGAAGCACGTGATAAAAACCGGCTTAGCAACTTATGGTGAAAAGGAAACTATTGAAGCACTTGAGTTGGGCAAGGTTGCTGTACTGCTTCTTAGTGAAAAATTGAATAAAACCGCCAACTACTTTGAATGTCCGCATTGCGGCCATAAAGAGACAGTCATTACAAACGAGAACGAAGAGGTGCAGCTTAATTGCAAAAAGTGTGGTTCGGCAATGGAGCTAATTGAAGAAAAGGATTATATTGAATTACTTATGGAAAAGGCAAAAGTGGTTGGAGCGCAAACAAGGATAATAAGCACCGAAACAGAAGAGGGCGAAAAGTTCTGGAAGATATTTGGAGGTATTGGCGCTATCCTGCGCTTTAAGTGAAGGGCATGACCGGCATAAAATACTTCTTTACAAAAACGCCTGGATTAGGTGGCAGAATAAAATTGCGTTATGCTGATTTTATAGTTGAGGAAATTATAGAAGATAAGCTCTGCGAAGTGAAGCGTTTTATTTGCGAGAATCCAAAAGCAGAGAAGTTAATCATTCCACAAAAAGAACCTGGCAAAGAGTATCTGCATTTAGATCTGGAAAAAATAAATAAGGACCTGCATGATGCAATAAGATATATTGCAAGGTTTTTGCACTGCAGCAGGAGCAGGATAAGCTATGCCGGAATAAAGGATAAACGAGCAATAACCTGCCAAAGGATAAGCATATGGAATCCGAATATTGAATTATTGCAAAAGTTCAAAGCAAAAGGAATCGTGCTCAGAAATGCTGCATGGTCTAATAGAAAAATTGATCTCGGCGATTTAAAAGGTAACAGGTTTACAGTTACAATAAGGAACATTGCATTAAGCAAAGAAGAAATAGAAAAAATATTGCGAGAATGCTTCAGCGAGCTTGAAAAAGGAATTGCAAACTACTTTGGGGAGCAGCGCTTTGGGGGCATACGCAACATAAGCCATCTAGTTGGGAAAGAAATAATAAAGGAAAATTATAAAAATGCAGTAATGCTTTACCTTTCCGCGACCGCTTGCGAAGAAGAATCAGAAACAAAAAAAGCAAGGGAGTTAGCGGCTAAAGGAAAATTTAAAGACGCTCTGCGAACGTTTCCTGCTAAGTACAGATATGAGAAAGCGATGTTGCACCACTTAATAGAGAATGAAGGCGATTTTATAGGTGCTTTGCGAAAACTTCCAAGGAAGATTCTATTTCTTTTTACACACGCTTACCAAGCATACCTCTTTAATGAGCTCATAAATAAAAGAGTTGAGCATGGTATTGGCCTAAAAGCAGTTGAAAACGAGCCTACTGAGGACGGAATTCCCTTGGGCCTGCTTCCGGGTTACGATTCAAAGTTCTCACCAGGAATTATAGGGCAGCTTGAAAGGGAACTGCTGAGAGAGCACAAAATAACCTTTGCGGATTTTAAGGTTAAGAAGTTGAAGGAATGTTCGAGCGCAGGCTCGAGAAGGAAAATAATTATGAAACCAAAAAATATGCGAGTTTTAGAAATCGCTGAGGATGAATTCTTTGCTGGCAGAAGGTCCTGCAAAATAATGTTTGAGCTTGATAAAGGTTGTTATGCTACAGTGTTGTTAAGGGAAATTATGAAAAAGAATGATCTTTACAGCGAAGAATGATAGCAATTTAATTTTTTTGCAGTTCATTTAAAACGCGGTGAGGCAATGCTTGCGAGCTTTGCAGTTTACATCCTCTGTTTTATTGTTGCGGTTATAGCGGTAAAAATCATAGCCAAATACAATAAAATGCTCGGCATTGTTGGTGTAGATATAAATAAAAGTGACCAGCCAAAACTTCCCGAAAGTGCTGGTATCGCTTTGCTTATTCCATTGTGGATTGTAACGCTGCTTGAATTCTGGCGAACAGGAAATACCAGCTTTCTTGCATGGGCAACTATGGTGAGCGGCTTCTCAATCATTGGTTTTGCTGATGACACAAAGCACAAATTTGCGGCAAGAACATTGCCTTGGAAACTTAGAGCAGCGTTCATAGCAACAATATCAATTTTATTCGCATTTTTCTTCTTTGAAAATAATATTATAATGGTTGTTTTGGCTTCTTTGTATCTTGCAGGGCTCGCAAGCTTCGAAAATACCTTTGCTGGTTTAAATGGTTGGGAGATAGGCTCTGGATTTATAATATCTCTCTTCTTTGCGCTTGTACTTTATGGTTCGCCATATTTTATGTTAGCGGTTGCGTTAAACGCAAGCATTCTTGGCCTGCTTGTATTCAATGTATATCCTGCAAAAGTATTCCCAGGGGATAGTGGAACGCTGCTCATAGGTTCGGCATTAGCAGGTTTAATCATAATGACGCAAAATTTTTCCCTTATGGTTGTAACGTTCCTTTTCTTTATTCCTCATATGCTTGATTTTGCGATTAAGATTATTACTAATCCTAAAGATCTGAGCCAGCAGAAAGAAAAACCTTATGTGCTAAATAATCGCAATGAACTCGAAATACCAAAGAGCAAAAAGCTTGATTTTGCAAAATTTTTGATTCTGCTGTTTGGTCCAAAAAAAGAATTTGTGCTGGTTGCAATTATTTGGGCAATAGTTGCTTTTAATTGCTTATTGTGGTACCTGCTTCTTCTTTGAGCTACGCAATGTGCGATAGCAAACAGTAAAAACAATCATCGATAGCACAACCGGCACAACTATTCTTACAAAATCAAATATTGCCAAAAAGGAAACAATCTGCTTCTGGCTAAGCCCAGCGAACGATGTTGAAAGCATTAGATAGCTTGCCCCCTCAACAAAAAGCAAGCCGCGAGGCATGAAGGGAACCCTTTCTAAAATAGCAACAATGACGAAAAGCAAAATGAAGCTATGCAACGGTAAAAAAATATTGAGCGCAGCAAAGGAAAGTGTAAAAGCTAAAAACTCAAAAAACCATGAAACAATGCACAACAATAACAAAGAAAAAACGTGTAAGCCCTGTCTCTTCAGATAGTTAGAGTATTGTAGAAAAAATGCAGAGGCAGGCTCTAGAAAGCGTATTTTCTTTGTGAGTTTTGTTAAAATGCTTGAAATAAAAAAGGCTGCAACTTTATTAAAGGGAAATAGAAACAATGCAGTTGCAATAAATATTACGAATAAACCGCTAGCTATGAGTAAAAGCAGAATGAGGTTTAGTTTTGCATTTGCAATGAGGAAAAAAAGAGTTAATAATGATACAATAAGCAATGTAAAGAACTTAAGGCCTTTCACAAACATACTTGCGCTTATTCCTTTTGAAAATGGAACTTTGTAAGTTTCTTTTAGAAGAAGCGCTCTCAAGGCATCTGCACCGAGCTGCATCGGGGTAAGCGAAGCAAACAGCGAAGAAAAACCTATCAGCAATAAGCTCGCATAGCTTATGTTGTAATCCTTCTTAATGGTCCATGCCCAAGAGATAAGCCATATAAAAACAGATGCTAAAAATGCCAATGTAGCTATTAATATGAGAAAAGCATTGGCTTGTTTGAGCACATTAATTGAATCTGTTGCAACAACAATAACGGTAAAAAGTGCAACGAAAAGAACAAGCACAATTAGCGCTTTCTTTATACTCTCAAAAGCGCTCATTATTTTCTTTATCATAAACTCACGTTAAGCATAAAAACCATTTAAAAAATTCGCATCCAAAACCAAAAGCTAAAAATCTGAAAAATTAGAGCACAAAAAAATAATAAAAAAGAAAGAAAGGCAAAAGCCTTTCTTCTAAATTTATCCTAACAGCGCATCTAAGGCATTGATGAGCTCCTTGGCTGCTGTTACGGTGTCTGCAGCTGTATAACCAGCAACGATTATATCGCCTGTGTCAAGCTTCTCTACGACGTAATCACCTGGAGCCTGCAAAGCCTCAGCTAAGGCTCTGCCGTCAGGCAAAGTTACGTCTGCTGCAAGGCTGTTGGCTTTCCAGCCACCGATTATAACGTGTGGCTTTCCGCCAAATGCCTCCGCATCTGTGTAGACAAGCTGACCTACAGGCACTATAGTCTTAGCCGTTGCTGGTGTTGGCGTAGCTATAACATCTTCCTCTGCTATGCCGCCCGCTGGGCAGACCTCCGGTGTAACGCTAACTGTGTAGTCAACCTTGTTCACAGTTATCTTTGTGCCTGCGCTCGTTGTTACTGTCTCGCCCTCTGCAGCAGTGAGTGTCTCTTTGCCAGTAACTTCCTGCTTCGCTTCAGGACCTTCAACAGCCAACTTTATCTTCTCTCTGTTCTCTGGAATTACAGCAACAAAGTAGTCTTGGCTTATATCGAACTTTGTGCCGTAGTCTGAGTAAGC
>JAGGVE010000051.1 GCA_021163505.1 Candidatus Iainarchaeum sp.
CCTTATACTTTCTGTAACAACCCATTCGCTGCTCTTTACAAGCAGCAAAGCGCTTGCAATAAATATTGCTGCAGCTATGAGCATAAAAAATGAAGTGATTAAAAGTATAAAAGGATTTGCATAAACGTTTAATCCCTAAAGCGGCATTTTTTTGGAAAAATTTATATATACCTACTTAACAAAAAACTAATAATTATGCACTCCCTCCATTTTTTGCATTTTTTACGAAATCGCGAACTTGATGAAATTTACGTTAGCGTTGCGATAAGGTCGTTTGCGCTCTCAATGATTAGTATATTTATACCAATCTATTTCTTATCTCTCAACTATTCTTTAAAAGAAGTCTTTCTTTTTTATGCTGTAGTTTATGGAGTGCATACTTTAGTCACTTTGCCCGCTGGTTTCTTAGTTTCCAGGTTCGGTTTTAAGCACTGTATCCTTTTTAGCTCCCCTTTCTTAATCGCCTTTTACACCATGCTTTATACATTAGATTCTTTTGGTTGGCCCATTCTGCTCTTGGCTTTTTTATTTGGAATAAATAGCGCTTTGTTCTGGGTAGGTTTCCACACCGATTTTGCAAGATTTAGTGATAAGAAGTATAGGGGCGAAGAGTTGGGCCTTGTGAATATTTTCAGCTCCTTGGCAGGTGTAGCAGGACCATTAGTAGGCGGTCTGATTATTGCTTTTATCGGCTTTCATTTCTTGTTTGCTTTAGTTCTAATGCTTATCTTTTTTTCTGCAATTCCATTGTTCTTTTCCAAAGATATTCATGAGCCCTTCAATTTCTCTTTGCGGCAAATATTTACAGACCACAGAATTGAGGACTGTTTGGCTTTTTTCGGCCATGGGATTGAGGTTGATGCTTATGCTGTTCTCTGGCCAACCTTCGTATTCCTGTTCATATTGAACGATTTTCCTCTGCTTGGTTTTGTGGCAGCACTTTCCCTATTTTTCTCTCTAATTTCTACCATTGTTATTGCAAGGCTTTCCGATATCAAAAGAAAAGCAATGCTTAGAATCGGGGCTTTATTCAACGCTCTCATCTGGGCTCTGAGAACGGCAATAAGCACAGGCCTGCAGGTTTTTATTATAGACTCTTTTTATGGAATTTCTAAAATCATGAAGCAGGTTTCGTTTAATGCCCTTTCCTACGATAAAGCAACTAGAGAAAACATACTTGAATTTATTCTATTCAGGGAACTATTAATCCCGATCGGAAGAGCATCTTTGTTTATTTCGATGATCTTTCTTTCGGATTTTAAGATTGGCTTCATTTTTGCAAGTGTAGCATCGCTCTTCTATTTACTGTTTTAATTACTCACTTAAAGGTTTAGTTGGCAATACATTTATAATAATATGTGAAAATAATTTCACATATGGTCCCCTATGATAGGTGCTTCAGGACGCTTGCAAATCCATTGCGAATTCGCATAATTGAACTTCTTAAAAAAAGACCCATGGCAGTGGGCGAGCTTAGCAAGCAGCTTAATGCAGAGAGAAGCAAGGTTTCGCACGCGTTGAAGAAACTAAAGGAATGCAATTTCGTTGAGAGCGAGCGCAGAGGAAAGTATAATATATATTCGCTTACAAAAAGCGTTTTGAACGATGTTAAGGTTAAGGGCAATATATTCGATGTTATAAAAACGCATGTTGAAAAATACTGTAAAAATAAAAGAAGGTGCAGAGTATGATTTATCTGGACAATGCCGCTACAACGCAGGTTAGGCGTGAGGTTATTGAAGCGATGCTCCCTTTTTTAGATAAAAAATATGGGAATGCATCCTCTTTACACAGCATGGGCCAAGAAGCAAAAGTTGCATTAGAGCGCTCGCGTGAAAGTATAGCCAAGGTGCTTAAGGCAGAGCCCAATGAAATAATCTTTTGCTCATGCGCAACAGAAGCAAACAACCTTGCTTTGAAGGGCTTGGCTTTTGAAGCAAAGAAGCAGGGTAAGAATCATTTAATAGTTTCAAGGATAGAGCATCACTGCGTATTGCATGCTGCACAATGGCTAGAAGAAAATGGCTTTGAGGTTACTTATTTGCCGGTTGATGAATACGGCTTTGTTGACCTTGGCGAATTAGAGCGCGCCATAAACGAAAAAACCTTCCTAGTTTCGATAATGTATGCAAACAATGAAATAGGCACTATAGAGCCGATAAGGGAGGTGGCAAAAATCTGCCAGGAAAATAGCGTTCCTCTGCATAGCGATGCTGTTCAAGCTTTTGGAAAGATTCCACTATATACAAAAGGCATCGATATGCTATCCCTTTCCGCACACAAGATTTATGGTCCTAAAGGCGTAGGCTTGCTTATGAAAAGGAAAGAGCTGAGAATACAGCCATTGTTGCATGGTGGCGGCCACGAGTTTGACCTACGTTCTGGCACGGAAAATGTTGCCGGCATAGTGGGTTTTGCCAAAGCGATGGAACTTGCATTAAAGGAAATGCCTCGCGAATCTAAGAGACAGGCTAAGATGCGCGATAAGCTAATAAAAAATGCTTTGCAGATACCGGAGTCAAGATTAAATGGGCACCCTAAAAAACGCTTGCCAAATAATGCCAACTTTTCATTCCGTTACGTTGAAGGTGAAAGCATCGTTATGAAGCTTAATGAGCTTGGCATTGCTGCAAGTACTGGCAGTGCGTGCAGCAGCCCAAAACTCGAACCAAGTCATGTGTTGCTTGCTTTAGGCTTAGCTCCAAGCGAAGCGCATGGCTCTTTAAGGCTTACTCTGGGCAGATTCAACAAAATGAAGGATATAAATTATACTATAAAAGTCCTTCCAGAGGTAATTGCAGAGTTGCGTGCGATAAGTCCATTTTGGAACCGTTAGGTGTTACAATGTATAATGAAAAGGTACTTCAACACTTTAAGAAACCTGCTAATATGGGGAAGATAAAAAATGCTAGCGGCGTTGGCAGAGTGGGCAATATCGTTTGCGGCGATGTAATGTGGCTCTACATAAAGGTGGGGAAGAATAAGAAAGGAAAAGAGATATTGAAGGACGTAAAATGGCAGACATTTGGTTGTGTAGCTGCGTTGGCTACTTCTTCCATTGTAAGCAACCTTGCAAAAGGAAAAACTATAGAGGAAGCTCTGGAGCTTTCAAACGAAAAAATAGTTAAACAATTGGGCGGCCTACCCCCAACAAAAATACATTGTTCAATACTTGCAGTAGATGCGTTGCACGAAGCAATATACGACTATCTGAAAAGAAATAATAAGCCGATTCCAGAAAAATTGCAGAAAAAACATGAAAAGCTGCAAAAAGAGCTAAAAGAGATTGAAAAGCGCTATAAAGATTTCTTAAAACTTGAGAAAAGGCTTAGCGAATGATTAAATTTTAATTCATTTACTATTTCAATTATGTAACTTTTCGGGTGCTACCATATGCCAGAAATTAAGGGCTTAAAGGAAAATCTGCTTTCGAAAAGGCTGGAAAGCACGCTACTAATCGCTTTAGTGCTGCTCTTCATCGCTTCTGGATTCGTTATAAGCGCTGGTGCGCATTCCTTAATTATAGTTCAACCAGTGCTCTTTACTGCAATCTTCCTTGTTGCGCTCACTTATTTTGGTTTGGATAGGAAAACCACTGGCTTTCTCTTCCTGATATTTTTGTTGGGCTATGCTATTAGAGCCCAAAACATTCAACCTGGTTATGATTATTTCTTCGCTTTTGATTCATACTACCACACAAGGATGACCGGCTATGTGATTAGAGATGGTGCTCCGCCAGCAGTGGATAATTTGGGCTACTATGAATTGCCGGAAGAAAGCCGCAAAATTGGCTTTGATGGACAATTTTTCTGGTATTTCAGCGCACTGTTCTTTAAGCTTTTTACTCTCGGCGCAGCATACAATAAGCATTTGCTGATAGAATTTGTAAAGGTTTTTCCGCCTTTCCTCGGCGCCTTTATAAGCTTGCTGACGTTTTTCTTAGCGAAAGAACTTTTCGGTAAAAAAGCTGGTTTTGTAACAGCATTTGTTGCAGCAACCGTGCCATCATATGTTTATAGGACAATGGCCGGTTTCTTTGAGGATGATGCTTTAGGCTTCTTAGGTTTTGTCTTAGGCTTCATATTTTTCTTCAGAGCTGTTAAAGAGCATACTATAACAAGAAGAAGTCTGATAAATGTGGTTCTTGCAGGCTTCTTCTTTGCGTTTATGGGCTGGAGCTGGAGCTTCTACCCAATAATCCCCATCCTCCTATTCCTGTTATTCCCTTTTGCGTTTTTCCTTTTAATTGATAAGAAATTTTCCTCCAAAGAAGAGATTTCAATAGTGGCATTTCTAACTCATTATATTGTCCCAATAATTATATTTGCATTGTTGCTTGCCCCCTTCAGAAGCTTCAATTGGCTAAATCAGTCCATTTCTTATATGGCAAGCGTTTTTCCAATAGACTTAAATGCTAATGATCCGGGGTTTATCTCAGGTGTTTTGTTCTTGCTGTTTGCGTTTGCGTTTTTGGCATTCTTATTTGTTAAGGTATTTAAGGAAATTGCAGCATCTGGAGTACTGCGCGTAGCTGTTTCCGCACTTATTTTTATCGCATTTATATTTGTTGTAATTGTTCTTTTAGACCCTGGCGGAATCTTCAGTTCGCGCTTTGTTGAGCATGATGTTTTTATGTCCACAGTTGGTGAGGAAAGCCCCGGCAAAGATACTTTTGGCTATAAATACAATGCTTACATTCTCTTCCCGTGGTTAGCGCTCGTCTTTATCCCGGCTTGGGTATTCTTTAAAAAGGATGATTTCTTAAGTCCATTTGCTTTCTGGTGGGTAGCTACCGCCTTAGTAATGGCATGGTACAAGCTTAAGTTCACTTATGTTTTTGGCTTGCCTATTGCTTTGGCTGCTGGCTTTGTGACTGCAAGCATATTCTATGCGTTAAAAAAAGATCGTGAATTGGAACTTAGGCTTGCAACAGCCTTGCTTGTATTTATGCTTGTTTGTGGCGTGGGGGCAGCAAGCTACTTTGTTTTGCAGAGGCCGCCAAGCCTAGAAACACAAAAGGAGTGGAAAAATACTTTGCATTGGATAAGGGATAACACTCCCAAAGATGCGAAGATGTTCAACTGGTGGAGCTATGGACACTGGCTTACTTTTATTGCTGAGCGCAATGTGTTCGCAGATAACAGAAACATCAACTGGCAAATAAGCGATGGTGAGTTTGCACGTTTTATTATTTCTGAAGATTTAAATGAAGCACTTTCGATAATAAAAAAATATAAGCCAGACTATATTGTGCTTTCAAGCGATATGTTTTCTGGTTTTAATTCAATGTTTATTTATGCATATAATATCCACAGAGATAAGCTGTTCAGTACTCCGGGAATAAAGGAAAAGCTCTATTCCAGCTATGCCACATACAGCAGATGCAATGCAACAAAGCAAGGCACTTATAGCTGTTCAGGTCTCGCTAGAGAGATTTCCGAAGAGGAGATGGCATCGCTGTTAGCTGTATGGCAAGCAGTGCCAAATCAGATTAAACAAAACCAATCGCCAGAATGGGTTTACAGGGATGAAAACAACTTAGCGATAGCAATTCTTGGTCCAACAGTGAACAATTCAATGCTTGCCAAGCTATGGTTTAATGCTTCAGAGTTACAAGATTACTTTGAAGAGGTACACTCTGAATTTGGTAGCACCGCAGTTAAGATTTTCCGGGTAAAAAAGAAAGCATTTGAGTGATAGGATGCTCATTATAAGCGCATTAGTATTTCTTTCCTCGTTCTTCCTCACATTTGCTTCGCTACCCTTCCTTATTACAAGGCTTAGGAAGCGCGGTTTGTTTGGCATAGATATGAATAAATATTCAAAACCAAAGGTGCCAGAGTTAGGAGGCATCTCTTTGGTTTTAGGCTTCAGCTCTGGAGTAATGTTAGCAATCTTTCTCCACACCTACCTGCATCTTATTAAGTTAGACCTAACAGTGTTGCTTGCAGCATTTTCTACCATAATACTAATCGCCTTTATCGGACTTGTTGATGATTTGATTGGCTGGAAACAGGGCATAAAGCAGTGGCAGCACGCTTTGCTACCCCTGTTTGCCGCATTGCCCTTAATGGCGGTAAAAATAGACAATCCAGCAATGCATATCCCTTTTATAGGGCCTTTGCCAGAAACTGTATTTCTGCCAGTCTTTGGCAGCATCAGCTTCGGTATAATTTATTCGCTAATCCTTGTTCCAATAGGCATTACTGGAGCAAGCAATGCCACAAATATGCTTGCTGGCTTAAATGGTCTCGAAGCAGGCCTCATATCCCTAATACTTGCAACCCTTACAGCTGCATCTTTTGTAACCAATGAGATGGAGGCGTTCATTGTTGCTTTGGCACTACTCGGCGCTTTTATTGCATTTCTTCGCTTTAACTGGTATCCTGCGCGCATATTTGGCGGCGATACGCTCACTCTAATGGGTGGTGCAGGCATAGCAAGCATTGTTATAATAGGGGATATGGAAAAACTCGGCGTTTTTCTAATGCTTCTCTATTTCATTGAACTGCTTCTCAAAGCAAGAACAAGATTTAAAGCAGAGTCTTTTGGAATTCCTCAGAAGGATAGAACTCTGAAAGCACCAAAACAGATAGGTTCATTAACGCACGTGGTTATGCGCTTGGGTCGATTTACGGAAAAACAGGTTGTTTCCATTTTATTAGCGATGCAAGCAATCGTCTGCGTAATAGGTTTTTCAATGTTTTTGTTATTTTGAACTGCAAACGAAACGATTATAAAGAGTACTTTCTACATTATTTAACATTAAATAAAATTAAATAATATGCAAAAGGTGTTGGAATGGTTCTTAAAACCTTTAATATTCAGGAAGATGTGTATAAAAGGTTCTCCAAATTTTGTAAAGAGCATGGTTTAAGCATGAGTAAGCAGATAGAACTTTTTATGAGGTCTTTCTTGGAAGAGGAACCCAAAGCTAGGAAAGAATATCTCGAAAAATTGGAACGAATAAGAAAAGGCAGGTTTATTAGAGTAAAAAGTTTTAGTGAGCGCTACGGGCTTTAAGTATGAGGTATAAGCTATTGGTTTCTGCCGAAGTGGATAAAAAATTCAAAAAACTCGGAAAGAAGTCCAAAAAAAGACTACAAATTATCAACAAAAAAGTACAACAGATTTTGCAGAATCCTTATCATTTCAAACCACTAAAAGGCGATATGAAAGGTGCTAGGCGTGTTCATATCGATAAATCCTTTGTTTTGATTTATGAGGTGGATGAAAAGAAAAAGGTTATTAAAATTTTAGACTATGATCACCATGATAGGGTCTATAAAAGGGAGTAGTTTTGCATGGCTACATTTTTCAATGTTTTTGTTGTTCTAATTTTTAGGTGTTTTAATGCAGGTTTGTTTGGCTTGCTCTGCTGGCGGGCACCTAACAGAGCTCTTGCAGCTAGAAAAAGCATGGCGCAACTATAAACATTTTTATGTATCGGATCGCAGAGCGAATGCAATCGAACTTAGCAAAAAGAAAAAGGTTTACTTCGTTGTGTGCCCGCGAAGAAACCCTTTGAAGCTGTTCATAAATTTCATTCAATCATTTTTCATATTTCTGAAAGAAAGGCCAAGCGTTGTTATAAGCACAGGTGCTGATACCGCAATTCCAATATGCTTAATAGCAAAGCTTTTTCGCAAGCGCGTTGTTTTTATTGAATCCTTTTGCAGAATAAAAGAGCCGAGTTTGAGCGCGCGCATAATGTACCACTTAGCAGATCTCTTCCTGGTGCAATGGCCTGAGAACTTAACATTTTTTCCCAAGGCAGAATTTGCAGGAAGTGTGTTTTGATGCGTATTTTTATTGCTTTAGGAACACACCCTCAGCAATTCAACCGCTTGCTTAAAGCCCTCGACCGCTTAGTTGCTGGCAAGAAGATTAAAGGAAAATTATTCGCGCAGATTGGTAATTCAAGCTATGAACCAAAAAATTTTCCATTCAAGAAATTCCTCAAACCAGAAGAATATGAGCGCGAAATGAAACGTGCTGATATAGTCATTTCGCATGCAGGTGCAGGCTCAATAATAACCGCTTTAAAGTATGAAAAGCCGCTTATAGTTGTTCCTCGCTTAAAAAAATTTAATGAGCACACAGACGATCATCAGATAGATTTAGCAAGGGCGCTTGAGGAAAAAGGCAAAGCGCTAGCGGTATTCGATCTGCGCAATTTAGCCCAGGCAATACAAAAGGCGAAGCACTTCAGGCCCAAAACAAAGAGTTCCAGAGCAAAACTTATCAAAAGAATTGGAAATTTTTTGGAGGAATGTACTTGCGAATGAGGAAGCATAAAAAATGGCCAAATGTTAGCATTGTAATCGCAACATATAATAGAGCAAGCACTCTACGCAAAGTGCTTAAAGCAATGCTAAAGCTTAGCTACCCAGCAAAATACGAAATAATTGTTGTGAACGATGGCAGTACAGATAATACAAAAGAAATGCTTGAGAAAGAGTTCAGCAAAGAACCCAAAATAAAGATAATAAACTTTAGGAAAAATAAAGGCGTCTGCAAGGCACGCAACGCGGGCATAAAGAAAGCCCGCTATGAAATAGTTGTGAATATGGACCATGATTGCATTCCAAGCAAAACATGGTTAAAAGATCTGGTGAGTGGCTTCACAAGTGCTAAAATAGGCGTAGTTTCAAGCTATGGTGGCTTTGGCGGCACAAGTACAGCATTTCGCAAGAAGCTTCTGGAAAAGGTTCATGGCTATGATGAAGAGTATCGCTACTACCGCGAGGATACAGATCTAACATTTAAAATAATGGAGCTCGGCTACGAATACAAGTTTGTAAAAGCTGATTATATTCACGACCATGTTGAAACAAAGCCAAAGAATTTGATTGCTTTAGCAAGATATGTATTGCAGCGTCTGCGCTATCATCAGAACGATGTTTTACTCTACAAAAAACACCCAAATGAACTAACGCGTAAATTTTTGGATATAAAGTTTGGTTTTTTGGTTAATCCGATGTATGATTTTAAAGTAGCTACCGGGCTTTGGAGAAAAAATGGCAAACTGAGCTTGAGTTCGCCTCGCGGAATTGTTTTTATAGAAAACAAGACTCCTCTGCACACGTTAGCGATAGTTCTCTTGGGAATCGCTTATGTTATTGCGGTAAAATCTGCACGCTTAATCGCAAGCATAAAATTCGGAAAGCTCCTTATTTAGTTTTTAGGTTATTTTTATAGGTTTATCGCTGAGCCGAACTAACTCATAAGAATCCTTTGAAAGCCTCCTTATTTCAATACCCTGCCTTGTTAGCCTCCAGCACAATTCTGGCGCTCGCAAGATATCCGCTTTTCCAAAATTTATATATGCTCTTCCACCTTTTTCAAGGTGGTTCAATAGGTTTTCAAGTGCTTGCCAAGGATTGCTTGAATGCACAATCATCCCGACTGAAAATATTACATCATATTTTTTGCCAAAATTGTATGCTTCTACAGCACCTACCCTTACTTTTATATCTGCTTTTCTCACTCTTCTTTCGAATTCCTTTCTTAATTTTTTCAGCCTCTCAATATGTTCCTTTGCATTTTCAGTCAATGCCTTTTCTTCTTTCAATTTCTTTTCTAATCTTTCCAGCTGCTTAACTGTGAGCGGCCTAGCAAGCGTTATTCCTTCCAGTTCTAATTTTTCTCCAAAAAGCTTTCTTAGCTTCTCTAAAAATTCGCAGGTTCCACAGCCAGCGTCTAATATTCTAAGCCTTCTCTTCGCTTTCAATTCATTTCTTAGAAGCCCCACTATATTTTCTCTGCTGAATATCCCAAAAATCCTTTTATTATAATCCTCAAGCCCTCTTCTGAGAAACCACTCATGTGGCAAAAACTTTACTGCTGTGCGATCTTCAATTTTTTCAATCCTGTGCTTATACCCTCGATCGGCAGCCCTTATATTCCTTATTCTTCTTGCGATTTTAGCTCTTTCTGCATTGCTTCTTTTTGCTATTTTTCTACGCATTTTTTCACACTATATTCTATAAATCCTTCTTCTTCTCAGGGGTACAATTCCTCTGCGTCCTCTTTCCTTACTTTTAAATATTTTAAGGGGAGAAATATACCCCTTTCCATCTTTTCTCCTCAAGGCACTTGATATTAATATGTGCTGTCCCGGCCTTAATACCTCTGTTATCTTCCTAAGAGCTTGTTCATTTATATGTAAAAGTTTTGAAGGAACTACTATAATATCTGCTCCATAGAGCCCCATCATCCTGCTTAAATCAGCACACACAGCAATTCTAACCTTTTTTCCAGCTATGTTTATCTCTGGGAATATTGCTTGCTTTGTTTTTATCGCTCTCCTTTCCCACAATGCACTTCTCTTCATCCACCTCAACAGAACCTTTTTCATCTCTTCAGGTGTTTTGGCAATGCGCTTTGCAATCTTCCTTTCAGATTCCATAAATCTGGGTCTGCCGCTAGAATCAGTAGCATACATAAGCTTTGGATAAACCTTGTACTTTGCTTTTCCAGCGCACGCCGGCTCTACAATATACCCTGTTACTGAAAAGTCTCTTTTACTTTTACCATGCCGCTCTGCAATGGCAAAGAATACATACACATTATTAGGTAAGCTTCTGCTTATTTCTCCAACAATTCGCTTAGCCTCCTTTCTTGTAACCAATCTGCTTCCCAAAACAGCTTCATCAAAGACCACAAGCAGAGGCTTCTTCTTTTTTACCTGCCCGCTCCAGTTTAGAACAAAACGCTTGAATACCTCAAGGTTTTTGAATTCCCCCGGAACAAACCTTACAAAAAGACCTGCGTTGTCCATATACCTGTTTAATAATTGGTTCTTTTTAATAGTTTGGCTGTTGTTAATTACCCGCTTCACAAGAGTTTGATTTCATTGGAGCTTGTTCTTCTAAAACAATATGCGCCCCGCGCTAGTTCTGTGATATTTATTCCCTGCCTTTCCAACCTTTCTTTCAGTTCAGGATTCCCTTTCAAAAAGTCAGCAACCCCAAAATTTATATAGGCTTCTCCACCTCGCTTAAGGTGATTGAGGGTATTTTCCAAAGCCTGCAAAGGATTTATCGTATGCACAAATGTTTCCGTTGAAAAAATCAGATCGTATTTTTCTCTATACTTATGGGTTTCTGCCAGCCCAATATGCACTTTAATTCCGTGCTTTTTTATTCTTTCACGTATCTTCATACTTGCTTGCTTTACTTCCTCAAAAACCCTCTTTTCTTCCTCATCTAATGGCCTTTTCCTTTCTGCTTCTACTTTTTTTCTAAGCTGTTCTAACTTTTCTGGGGAGAAGGGCATTGCAAGCGTAATGCCATGAAGCTCTATTCTGTCCTTGAAGATTCTTCTAAGTTCCACTAAGAAACGGCAAGAACCACAACCAATATCAAGAATGCTGAGCCTTTTTCTGCCCTTAAGCCTTCTTTCTATAATGCGTATCAGTTCCCCTCTTTTCTGGCCAAATATGCTCTTATTATATTCTTTTACCCCTCTCCTATGAGCCCAGCTTCTTATAAAAGGTTTTTCCAATACTCCATAATAGCCTCGGTCTGTGCTTCTCAGGTGCCTTATTTTTCTTCCCGCAATTTGCCGGGACTCTCTTTTTAGTTGCAGTTTTCTTTTTCGCGCTATTGGCATCATAAAGTAATAGGTTCAAATAGCTTAAAATCTTTCTATTGATTTGAATCAGCACTCATTCTTTGTAATCTCTTTCAAGCATTTCTCAACTTCCTCCTCGCTTAACCCAAGCTCCTTTGCAATCTCCGCTACGCTTTTACCCATAAATTGCATATGCACAATAAGGTTTTCAGTATATTTATCCATCAGATTCCTCCACAAGATTTTTTATGCATAGCTCTTTAAAATAAATTCATTTTGTACTTTTAGTATATCGCTAGGTGATTATATGGCCTCAGAGCTGAAAAGTTTTTCTATTAAGACCGAAAAAGACATTTCCATAAAAGATATAACCCCGCAAGTGGAAAAAGCTGTTAAGGAATCCAAAATTAAAAGCGGAGTTGCGGTAATTTTTGTTCCCGGTTCAACTGCAAGCATTTCAACAATGGAGTACGAGCCTGGCCTGCTTAAAGACATACCCAAAGTGCTGCAAAAGATCGCTCCGCTCAATTATGACTGGGAACACCACAAAACCTGGCACGATAACAACGGCGCATCGCATATTTTGGCAAACCTGCTTGGACCTTCGCTTGTGGTTCCGTTTGAAAACAAAACCCTTTTGCTCGGCACTTGGCAACAGATAGTTCTTATGGATTTCGACAGAGCTGCGAGAGAACGCAAGGTGCTTGTGCAGATAATTGGTTAGTTTTATAAGGAAACGAATATTTAAATTTTTCGTTTCCATGTTGCTGTCAAGTTATTTGACATAAAATTAGTTTTTCTATTTTTACGAATTGCATTTTATAGGGGTGAGCCGCTGGAGGGCTGATCCGACTCCAGCAAAAGAGCTTTCCCCAGGAGAGTGATAAAA
>JAGGVE010000003.1 GCA_021163505.1 Candidatus Iainarchaeum sp.
AAAAAACCACCCTCACCGAAGTTAAAAACCCCTATTACAGCTCCTATTACAATTCTTGCCCTAAAAATGTTTTTAATACTTTATTAGATTATTTTTGATTATTTGAGGGGCTGGTATGATTGGCGTTTTGGGGGGCACTGTTTTTCTAAAAAAGGAAGGTTTTGAGTTTGAGCGCGAGAGGAAAGTGAAAACTCCTTATGGGCGAGTTCTTGTTAAATTTGCCAATAATTTTGCTTTCATTCAAAGGCACGGATCTCAAAGACTGCCGCCGCACAAAACAAACCACTGGGCAAATATATATGCGTTCAAAAAACTCGGGATTAAAGAAATAATCGGAATAAATTCAACAGGCAGCCTGAAGAAGAGCATAAAGCCTGGCTCATTAGCAGTGCCTCACGACTTTATGCAGTTTTTCCCAAAAACATTTTTTAATGATAGAATCGTGCATATTACACCAAAACTCAGCGAAGATCTGCGCGGGAGAATAATAAACGCCTGTAAGAAGCTGAAAATTCCGGTAGTTAAGCGCGCAGTATATTTCCAAACAATCGGGCCGCGCTTAGAAACTATCGCTGAAGTAAGATTTTTGGCAAAGTTTGCGGATATTGTAGGGATGACACTTGCTGATGAAGCGACGCTTGCAGCAGAGCAAGAGCTGAGCTATGCAAGTATATGCACTGTTGATAATTATGCTCACGGCATTGCAAAGTCGCTGAGCTATGAGGAGATTGTGAACAACGCTGCAAAGAATGTTAATAAAATAAAAAGAATAATAATGAAGGTAGCTAAGCATGACGATATTTATTGAAAACGCACTAATGCCAAGTGGGAAAAAGGCAAGCATACTAATTGAGGGAAATAAAATAGAGGCGATAAATCCTAAGGAAAAGGATAAGGGTGATGTTGTTATAGATGCCAAGGGCAAAGCAGTTATGCCTGGGCTTTTCAATATGCATACGCATGCTGCTATGATTCTGCTTAAAGGCTACGCTGACGATTATGAACTGCATGAATGGCTCACAAATCACATTTTTCCAGTAGAAGCGAAGCTAAGGTCTCGCGATGTGTATTATGGAACGCTGCTCGCTTGCATTGAAATGATCCATTCTGGCACCACCTGCTTCAATGATATGTATTTCTTCGAGGAAGAAATAGCTAGGGCTGTTGAGAAATCAGGGATGCGCGCGGTTGTCAGTAAAGCTCTGAGCGCGCAGAGCTATAAAAGAGCAGAGGCAAAAAAGGCGATGAAGAAGCTTAGCGGCTTTGAAAGGGTTATTCCTGCTTTAGGGCCGCACGCAATATACACAACCGATGAAGAAACTCTTTGCGATGTGAAAGAGCTTGCTTCAGAGCTAAATGTGCTTATTCATTTCCATTTGAGTGAAACGAAAAAGGAAGTTGAGGACTGCCTGAAGGAGCATGGAAAAAGGCCTGCAGAATATTTAGCTGATATAGGTTTTCTAGATAGTAAGCTAATAAATGCTCATTGCGTATGGCTAAATAGGAAAGAAATGAAACTACTTGCTAGAAGCAATGCAAAAGTTGTTAGCTGCCCAACATCAAACCTAAAGCTTGCCAGTGGCATCGCTCCGCTAAAGGAGATCATTAAGGCAGGAATAACAACAACGCTTGGCACCGATGGATCCGCAAGCAATAATTCGCTTAATATGTTTGAAACAATGAAGCTTGCATCGCTTCTTCAGAAATACAAGCACCTTGATGCTACTGCCCTGCCTGCAAAACAGGCATTTGAGCTTGCAACAATAAACGCTGCAAAGGCGCTTAATCTAAAAGCAGGTGCAATAAAAGAAGGTTTTTTAGCTGACCTTTGCTTAATAGATCTAAAGCACATAACCATGGTGCCAAACCACAATTTGATTTCTAATATTGTGTTTTCAGCAGAGCCTGCTTGCATAGATACAGTAATCTGCGATGGGAAAATAATAATGGAAAACAAAGTTATAGAATGGGAAGAGGATGTAAAAGAAAAAGCGCAGCGCATAGCTGAAGAGCTTGTTAGTGCATAATAACAATAAAAAGGCTTTCTCTCTTAGCTTGAGGCGATATCGACAGCCTGCTGCTGTGGCGGTAAAAAAGGCAAGAAGAAGAAATAAATCAATTCTTTTCCAGATGCGCTTTTTTCCCAATTAATTTTTATTTTAATAATTCTTTCTTTATAACAACTATTTCTGGTAAGCCGCGATACATGCCTGCATAATCAAGGCCATAGCCGCCAACAAATACGCGAGGTATTCTAAAGCCAATAAAATCTAATTCAATGCCAGAAGCAACGCCCTTATCAAGCAAAACACAGGTCTTGAAATTTTTTCTCTTTTCTTTTAAGTAGTTTTGCAAAACCCTTAATGTACCGCCTGTATCAACGATATCTTCTATTAGAAGGATATTTTTGCCTTCGATATTATCCAGCTGGCACATCTGCACGTTGCCGCTTGAATATGAACGATCTCCGTAGCTAGAACATTTTATAAAATCCAGGCGTGTTCTAAGGTTGCTCTGCTCATCTAAAACCCTTATTAAATCAGCAGCAAAGAACATGCCGCCTTTCAGAACCACAACACAGGTTATTTCATCAACGCCAGCGAAGCCATTTGCTATTTCCCTCGCAAGCCCTTTTATACGAGCATCCAAGCAACCTTTTGTGATAAGCACCTTATCAAGCTCATTAATATATTTCTCTCTAACTTTTGGCTCAGGCTCAGAAGCTAAGCGTATACCTTCCTCAGAAACAACAACTGTTTTCGAAAAATCACTAACCACTTTATGCACGAAACCACCTCTTATAAAAGCGCGTATTCTTTATGGCTTTTTCATATCTTTCAAACGTATCTGTTGGGAACCACTGGCCAACAGCCAAGCAGCCGTAAAGCTTCTCTTGCTCAGCAAGCTTCGGAAAAACCTGCCTTTCTATACTAAACCTTTTTCCCTTTGGAATCAGCTTCAAAATGTTTGGCTCTAGCACATAGGCGCCTGCGCTAACTGTTTTGCTTTTAGTTGTACCTGGCTTGGGCTTTTCAACAAAGCGCATAATTTTATTTCCTCTAAGCTCAACAACACCAAACTGCTCAATATTGGAAAGCCTCTTTAAAGCGAGAGTACCTAATGCCTGCTTTTTCCTATGGAGCTGAAGAATCTTGCTATAATTCACATCCTTTATTTCATCACCATTGCACATAAAGAAAGTGTCTTTGAAGTGGCGCTCTGCTTTTTTTAATGCACCTGCTGTGCCTAGCGGCTTGGTTTCCTTGCTGTATCTTATCTTGATACCTAGATTGGAACCATCGCCAAAATATTCCTTTATAAGATCCCCTTTATATCCTATCCCTAAAACAACCTCTTTAACGCCATGCTCCATAAGGTTTCTTATATTGTATTCAAGAATTGGCCTGCCTTTAACAGGCAGCAAAGGTTTTGGAATCTCATATGTGAAAGGTCGCAAGCGAGTGCCTATGCCACCAGCAAGAACAAACGCTTTGCCTACTGTTTTCATATCACAAGCAATTAGCAAAAGATTTTTAAGTTTATAAGAGCACCTTTGCTCTCTCTAGATCCGCTTTTGTATTCACATTGAGATAAAGTCCTTGGAAAGGGTATGCAAATAATTTTCCTTGGGCTGCTAACCTTGGAAGCACATGCTTCTCTAAGCTTTTATCGGTTTTGCGTATATAAGTGAAAAATTCTGGCTCGAATATAAAATAGCCTGCGTTCACCAAATAGCTTCCAATATCCGCTTTTGGCTTTTCTACAAAGCCCTTTATTTTTGCACCTTCTACAATGGCCACGCCATATCGCTTTGGCTTATCGACGCTTGTTAACGCTAGAGTTGCTACACTATTATTGCTTCTATGGAACCTATACATATCATCAAAGTTGAATCTGCAAATAGTGTCGCCATAAGCCAGCATAAAAGTGGATTTCAAGAAGCGCCTTGCCTTAATTAAAGGCTGCACCGTGCCTATTGCTTTTTTACCTGTTATAAATCGCACGCTGTAATTTAATGAAAGCTGCTCGAAATGCTCGATTAATTCATCGCTCTTATAATCCGCATACACTAAAAAGTTGTTTATGCCAAATCCGTGCAAGTGCTCAAGAACTTTCTCAAGTAATGTTTTGCTTCCCAGCTTTGCGAGAAACTTTGTTGTTCGGCCAAGCTTTATATCCTTTGGCTTTCCGCCTGCAAGCACTAAAGCAGCGCTTATTTTTTCACCAAGAAATTTGCTGAGCAGGAATTCTATTGCCTGGCTTCTGCTCCTAATAGTTAGACCATCTATAAGGTTATCTACTCTCTCAAGCAGATCGCGCCTTATTGAAATGGTGACGCGAGTTCTGTTGCGAGCGTTGCCAGCGTTAAAGTTCATACTTTCTCATACTCATTATGAACCATTCATTTATTTAAATGTTATGCTGAATATTTTGTGTGGTGGTTGAATGAGGGTTGCAGTAATAGGAACTGGTTATGTTGGTTTGGTCGTTGGTACGTGCTTAGCCGATTTAGGAAATAATGTTATCTGTGTGGATATAGATAAGGAGAAGATTGCAAAGCTGAATAAGGGCATTTGCCCCATCTATGAGCCCGGGTTGCCTGAACTGATTGAAAAAAATATTAAAGCTTGCAGACTTGAATTCACAACAGACCTTGCAAAGGCTGTAAAGAATTCTTACGTAATATATATTGCTGTTGGCACGCCGCAGGCGAAGAACGGCAGAGCTGATTTAAGGTATGTAAAGCAAGCTGCTGAGCAGATAGGAAAAGCGATGGAAAGCGAAAAGGTTATTGTAAATAAAAGCACTGTGCCGGTAGGCACCGCAGATATGATAAAGCGCATTATCGCCAAGCATTACAAAGGAGAATTCCATGTTGTTTCAAACCCTGAATTTTTGCGCGAAGGAAGCGCGGTGAGCGACTTTTTAAAGCCTGATCGCGTTGTAATTGGTTATGAAAGCCCGAAGGCAAAGAAGGTTATGCAGCAGCTCTATAAGCCGATAAAAGCGAGGAAGTTCTATACAGATATCAGAAGCGCTGAGCTGATAAAGTATGCATCAAATGCATTTTTAGCTACAAAGATTTCCTTCATAAACGAGATCGCGATGCTCTGCGATAAAGTTGGTGCTAATGTGAAGGATGTTGCAACTGGGGTTGGCTTAGATAAGCGCATAAACCCACACTTTTTGCAAGCAGGCTGCGGCTGGGGCGGCTCATGTTTCCCGAAGGACGTTACTGCTTTAATCCATATTGCAAAGCAGCACGGCCTTGAACTCAAAATACCAAAAGCAGCAAAAGATACAAACAGGCAAGCAAAGCTCTTGCCTGTGAAAAAACTGAAGAAAAAGCTTGGAAAATTGAGGGGAAAGCGCATTGCTTTGCTTGGTCTGGCGTTCAAACCAAATACTGATGATATGAGAGAAGCGAGCAGCATTACTATTGCAAACGAGTTGAAGAAAGCAGGTGCGAAAATAGTGGCTTATGACCCTATTGCAGAGGAAAATGCAAAGAGAATAATGCCCTGGATTAAGTGCTGTCAGGAGCCTTATGAAACCCTCAAGCAGGCAGATGCTGCAATACTGGTTACAGAATGGCCGGAGTTTAGCAAGCTGAACTTTAAGAAGGTAAAACGCCTTATGAAAAGGCCAATTATAATAGATGGGAGAAACTTTTTAAACAAAGAAACCCTTTTAAATATGGGCTTTGAATACGAAGCCATGGGTGTTTAAATATTCAAAAAGGAGGCGAAAAAATGAGTTTGATAACAGTATCCTGTATAAAGGCGGATGTAGGCAGCCTATCTGGGCACATCACTGTGCTGCCTGAAATGATAGAAATAATGGAAAAGCACCTTGAAAAAGAGGGTAAAAAGAAAGGGCTAATAATCGACTACCACGTGTTCCACTGCGGTGATGATTTGGAAACAGTAATGACGCACAGAAAAGGCAAGGACAATTCAAAAATACATAAGCTTGCTTGGGATGGCTTTGTGAAGGTTGCTAAGTATACAAAGAAACGCAAGCTATATGCTGCTGGGCAGGATCTGCTGAGCGATGCATTCTCAGGTAATGTAAAAGGACAGGGCCCAGGTGTTGCTGAAATGACCTTTGTTGAACGCAAATCAGACCCCGTGCTTGTCTTTGCTTGTGATAAGACGGAGCCAGCAGCATTCAACCTGCCGCTTTTTAGAGTGTTTGCAGACCCATTTAACACAGCAGGCCTGGTTATAGACCCAAAAATGATCCAAGGATTTTCTTTCGAGGTGCTTGATGTTTACAAGCACCTTATGATAAAGCTTGACTGCCCTGAAGAGATGTATGAACTTTTGGCTTTGCTAGGCACTACCAGTACGTATGCGATAAAGCGCATATATAAGAAGGGCACAGAACCATTAGAAGAACGCATTGCTGCTGAAGTGTGCACAGAGAAGCTAAATGTGCAGGCAGGCAGATATGTGGGCAAAGATGACCCGGTAGCAATAGTAAGAGCGCAGAGTGGCTTTCCTTCAGTAGGTGAGGTGCTTGAAGGCTTTACATTAGGACACTTAGTTAGTGGATGGATGCGTGGTTCTCATAAAGGGCCTCTAATGCCGGTGCCGCTTAAATATGCTACTCCGACACGCTTCGATGGTCCGCCCCGCATAGTAGGCCTAGGCTTCCAGGTGTGCGATGGTGAACTTATAGGGCCTAAAGATCTGTTTGATGACGTGAGCTTTGATGAGGTGAGAAAGCGCTGCAACAGAGTGGCAGATTATATGCGCAGGCACGGACCTTTCGAGCCACATAGAGTAAGCGAAAAGGAGCTTGAGTATACCACGCTACCAGAGGTGCTAAAAAAGATAGAACCGCGTTGCAAAAAGGTAAATGAGTGAGTTCTATGAAGGCGATAATTCCGGCCGCAGGCTACGGCACTCGCTTGCGGCCTCTTACTTTACATACACCCAAGGCTCTGCTAGAAGTTGCTGGCAGACCAGTACTTGAACACGTTCTTGCAAAAATAGAGGAGCTCAAATGCATCGATGCTGTTTATATTATATCAAATAACTACTATTATGCAAAATTCGCTGAATGGCTTAGAAATGCTGATTTGAGCGAATATGGCTTTGAAATAGAGATTATAAATGATGGAACAAATAGCGCGGAAGAAAGGCTTGGCGCGATAGGTGATAAATTGCTAGCGTTGAAAAAGGAAAATATTGATGAAGAATTGCTTGACATAAGCAGCGATAATATATTTGATTTTTCACTAAAACCTATGCTCAAACTATTTAAAGAAAAAGAGGCTTGCGTTGTTGGCGCCTATGATGTTGGTTCATTGGAGCTGGCAAAAAAGTATGGCATTGTTGCTGTTGATAATAATGCAAAAATAATTGATTTTCAGGAGAAACCTGCTCAGCCAAAATCAACGCTTGCAAGCACGGGCATCTATATGTACCCTAAAAGAGTGGTTGAGCTGCTCGAGGAGTATGCTGAAGCAGGCCATTGCTTGGATGCCCCGGGCAACTTTATCCAATGGTTGCATAAGCGCACTAATGTTTATGCGTATGTATTCAAAGGAAAGTGGTTTGATATTGGCTCTATAGAATCGCTTGAAAAAGCAAGGAAGGTGCTAAAATGCGAGCATTAGTTACCGGCTGTGCAGGCTTTATTGGCTCGCACCTCTGCGAATTCTTAATTGAAAAGGGCTACGAAGTTATAGGTGTTGATAATCTATACACAGGCTCTAAGCAAAACATATCTTCATTATCAAAAGAAAAATTCACCTTCATAAAAAAAGATATCACTAAACGATTGAAAATAAAAGGCAGCCTAGATGAGATTTATAATCTCGCTTCGCCAGCTTCGCCAGTTGCTTATCAGAATGCGCCGCTTGCCACAATGCTCACAAATTCTATCGGCGTAAAAAATACGCTTGATTTGGCTCTAGAAAAAAATGCTATCTTTCTGCAGGCATCAACTTCAGAGGTCTATGGAAATCCTTTAATACATCCACAAAAAGAAAGCTATTTTGGCAATGTAAATCCGGTTGGTCCAAGAGCGTGCTATGACGAATCAAAAAGGTTTGCGGAAGCATTGACTGTAAACTACAGTCGTGAATTGGGAGTGGAAACAAGGATTGCAAGGATATTCAATACCTATGGCCCAAGGATGCAGGAAAGTGATGGCAGGGTGATACCCAATTTCATAACGCAGGCTTTGAGGAATGAGCCCATTACTGTTTATGGAAGAGGTCAGCAAACAAGGTCATTTTGTTATATTAGCGATCTAATTTCAGGGCTTTATAAGCTCATGCATACAAACTACAGCATGCCTGTAAACATAGGCAACCCTAAAGAAACAAAAATAATCGAGCTAGCTAAGCTTATAAAAAAACTGACAAACTCTAACTCAAAGATTGTTTTCACAAAGATGCCAATAGACGACCCAATAAGAAGAAAGCCTGATATAACGCTTGCTAAAAGACTCCTTAAATGGAAGCCGAAGGTTACACTAAAAGAGGGCCTAAAGAAAACAATAAAATGGTTTAAAGAGGAGTGTCTCTAAATTTTGGGCTCTTTCACCTTCTCTTGCAATGCTTCCTTGTGGGCACCATAGACTGCCTTTTCTAACAGACTCTTTTTTTCCCATCTCTTTTCACTTTTATCAGCAATTTTAAGGAGATTGCGCTCTAAAGTGAAAATGAAAGCAGAAAGAGCGTTATAATTAAAAAAACTTTAAGCTCTCTATTTTAGGATTTCCATGCCAGATATTAAGCAAGCCGTAGTGAACCTTGATTATTACCTTGATTCCTGGAAGGATTTAGCACATGGATTGCACGGTTACATTATTGACCCAAAGCGAGTGCAGCTTGCGGTAATAGCTCCGGATAGCGTGTCGCAAGCAGCTTTGATGATTGGACATTTAAACCTATTTGAAAAGACACAGGAAAAACAGTACTTGGACAAAGCTATGGGAGAAGCAGACTACTTAGTAAATAATTATATTTGGGAAGCGAATTTTTATTACAACTCCTGCTTTGAACACAAGCCAGCGAGCAGCGAGGCATACACAACGCTTTTCGGAAATTCATATGCGACGCTCGCTTTACTTAAGCTTTGCAACGTGCTTAAAAAGCAGAAGATAAACTACGGAAGATTCTTCAATGTTGCAAAGAACAATATTGAAAGATTTATTATAGCGAAGTGCTGGGATGAAAAAAAGAGTTTTTTGGAATTTAGTCATAATAAAATGGTTTTTAACCTCAGCTCCGCAGGCCTAGCTTTAAGAGCAATACTTGAATATGCTAAGCTCACTCAGAATGATTCTTTAATAAAAAAATATTGCGAGCCCGCTTCCTTGCAGATACTTCGCTTCCAATATAAAAATGGCTGCTTTACTTATGATGAAAGGGATGAGATAGCTCCGCTATTTCAATGCGCGCTAACAATAAAGGCTTTAATGACCCTTTACAAAAAAACAAGAGAGGAAAAGCTTTTTGTTAACGCTAGAGATGCTGCAGCATTTATAGCTAAAAAAGTGCATCCAAAAGAAAAGTTTTTCTATTATGGTTATAGAGGAGAACGCTTCTTGAAGTTCCCGCTTTATGTTGCGCAGAGCGCGGTTATAGCTTCTGTGCTTAAGGAGTTCTCAAACTATAAATCTAAATTTGAAGCTGCAGATTATGTGCTAAACAGCGTACTTTCAAAGCAGTATGCTAATGGGGCGTTACCTTCATTTAACACCTACTATAATATATTTGAAAAAACTGAGGCATCGCAAGTAAAGAAAAAACGCTGGCAGGATATTTTGCCTTGCCCCTGCTGGAACGCATTAGCGTTAGAATACCTAACAGAGCTGTTGCCAGTTAATCCAAATTTGCCAACGGTAACAGCAATATTCCCCTGTGATTATGAAGCTAGCGAATACACTATTAAAGAGCGCGATTCTACTGTGGTGTTTTTTGATAGGATGGGAGCATTAGCTGCAAAATGGTTTAAAAAGCACGATACCTGGCTATTTGGAAAGCTTTACACAAGCATGCGCAAGCGCAGAGTGAAAGCTGGAAAAAGGGCAATGCGTTCAAAAGAAAAGCAAAAGAAAAAAGTAAAAAAACCAAGCAAAAAGGCAGTGAAAAAAGAAAAGGCCCCTGAAAAAACGCAGGTGAAAGTGCAAAAAGCAGTAGAAAAACCAACTGAGCAGGTGCCAGCAAAACCAAAAGAAAAGATTGAAAAAAGCGCTGAAGAAAAGAAGCCTCTCTTTGGCTTTTTATTCAAGAAGTAATTTCTCTCTAATTAATAAATAAATTTTGCACTATGGTTGATTGGATGGATCGCGTTAGTTTTATTTTAAGCAATTCTTACGGCAGAGTACTCGATGTTGGATTCAATGCATGCTCGCTGCATGAAAGAGTAGTGGAGAAGTTTGGCAGACGGAATGTTTTTGGGATAGATATTGTTATTGAAAAGCGCTACAAAGGAAACTATGTGAAAGCAAGCGCTGAGAAAATGCCTTTTAAGGATTCTGCATTCGATTGCATAATTGCTGGCGAATTAATTGAACATTTAAAAAAGCCGAAAGATTTTGTAAAAGAGGCCAATCGCGTACTGAAGGATTCTGGATCATTGATTATAACAACCCCGAATAAAAAAAGCCTCATAAACAGGCTTTTCCATTCGTATGAAGCACCTTTGCATTTTTCTCTTTTTTCGCGCAAAGAGCTCTTCGAACTCCTCGAAAAGAATGGTTTCAAAGTTGTTAAATTTGCGTGCTTTCCATATACTGAGGAAAGCAGCTCTGGCTCAAGGCATAAGAGTTTTTTCTTTTTGAGAAAGCTTCTGCACAGATTTTTGCCACAATCCTTGCAGGAAAATATGTGCTTGGTTGCGGTAAAGCAATAGATAGTGCCCCTACACAAAAGAAAAAAATGTTATGGGCAAATAAACCACATCACCTTCTTTTCTTACATCATCTATATCGCACACCACAACACCATACTTCGCCTTATATTTGTTAATCGCTTTCTTTATTTGGCCTTTCTCTTTTTTGCCAATACTTACCTCTACCGGGATCACTTCGTCTAACCCTTTTTGAATAAGAAAATCAACCCCTTTTTTTTCCGCATCATAGAATAACCCCGAAGGCATATTAATTGTTTCTCTCATTCTGAAAAAGTAGGACGCTACAAGAGTTTCCGCAAACAAACCAAGCATATCTCTGTCCCTTAGGTTATATCTGCCCAATTTATACCTAATTGCAGCATTTACAGAGGGGGACAAAAAATAATATTTCCACGGTTTCCTTACAATTTTCCCTGAACCGCCATAAGGTTTAACACTGAAGATAAGATGAGTTTTTTCCAAAACATCCAGTATACTCCTAACCATTGTAGGTGAAGTATTAAGCCGTTGGGCAAGTTTAACATCGGAAGTTCCGCCAGGTTTCTGTAAAGCCAAAAATGTTATTATTCTTGTTATGAGATTTCTTGTGTCTGTTTTGAATGATCTGATTACAAAAATATCCTTTTCTATTATTCTATCGATCATGCTAAAAATTTTCTCATAAATGACTTTTTCATCCAGAACTATTCCATAAGGAAATCCTCCAGATGAGAGAAACCATTCGAATTCTTTGTCTAGTGGCTTCCCAATCGACAAACTTCTCCTTTTTAGTTCGTTCCAATTATCTTCAGCATATTTTAACGATGTGTTTGATGGATTAAAGATCAGTTCTCTTATGCTCTCGGCGGTGCCAGGTGGTGGAAAAACTTTGTATTTTAAAATTAGATACTCGGAAAAATTTAGGGGAAACATTGTTTCTTTCTTCGCTCTTCTTGCAAGGTCTACACTCATTTCCATATTCAAAGCAGAGGAACCTGTAAGAAGCAAGAAGATTTTTTTAGTTTGGTCATAAATAATTTTTGCAGCCACGCCCCAGTCCTTATCAAAATGAGCTTCATCTATCAAAATAAATAGTTGTTTGTCAAGATTAACAAATGATGTCTTAAATATACGTTCCACATAAACCTTAACAACCTCAGAGATTTTTACCCCCAGATACTCTTTTAACTCATCTGCAGAAAAATAGAGAATTCTTGCTTGTTCAATTTGTTTTGTTAAAGCGAGATATTTGTAAATTTGAAGCATTAAGGTAGTTTTTCCAACACCCCTTAGTCCAGGCAGCACAATAATTCTATTTTCGACCCCACCAGCTTTTTCCCCTGTTATAAAGTTGTCCACATATTTCCTTATTCTGGAATATGCCCTCCTGTGCCCGAGTGGTTTTCCATTTTTTTGGGTTTTTTCTCTTGCTAGCACGGGTGCCTCGGCCAGCTTTGCTGATATATAGGATATAATCTCAGCCTCATCGATTCTTCCAACCATTATTTTCCCTTTATACATTATAGTGTATAAATA
>JAGGVE010000020.1 GCA_021163505.1 Candidatus Iainarchaeum sp.
AGAATATCTTCTTTCTTTTCCTCCTTCTTCAGACCGTAGAGTTTCAGGATTGCATCGTCCATCTGCTTGCCGCTCAAGTGCACATAGCGAGCTGCCATATCTGAATCGCGGACCCATCCAAAGTACTCCTTCATCTGCGCTTCCGTCAAGAACTGCGCCAAGTAGGTTGCTCTGGAGTGCCTGAAGTTGTGCGGGTTCACAGGTTTTTTCAGGCCTGCCCTTCTTGCAATTTTGTGAAGCTGAAGCCTCATTGCATCATAGGTCATCAAAGAAACTTTATCCACATTTGTGCTGACCCAGAGAGGTGCTTCCGGATCCTCTCTTCTGGGATGGTAGTTTATCCACTCCAGAAGGTAAGGAGCAGCACTAACCAGGCGGATTCTTCGCATGCCTGTTTTTCCGTTTATTGTGATCTTACAGCCAAACTCATCAAAGACGACATGCTTTATTTTCATTGTTCCGATTTCGCCAGCTCTCGCACCGGATTCCCAGAGGACCGCAACAAGCGCTTTGTCCCGTTTGTTCTCGCAGAATTTGAGAAGAAGCTTTACATCCTCTGGCGTGAGCAGCTCCTCAGGGAGCTTCTTGATTCGGTTTTCCTTGACACGCATCCAAGCAACACATTCCGGGTACTCGTTGTTGCCGTTAAGCCACTTGTGGAACACTTTAAGGACCTTGATGTAGGTGTGCACGGTTTCTTGAGATAGCCCCTTTCTCTTGAGCTCTGCTATGAATTTCATGTAATCTTCCTTTGTGGCTTTATCAAAGTCTTTACCCAAAGCGATAGCAACAATTTTCAGAATATTTGTTTGTCTTGATATTCTCGCAACACTGAGATCTCTGGCAAAGTTGTAGTCGTGGAATTTGAGAATCAGCTCTTTGTTGCGCTTCGATATCTTTTTGGATTTTTTAATGGATTCTATTTCCTTATCTAAAAGCTTCTTATAATCGTGGAATTTTTCATACATTTAACTACGCCCTCCTGCACCGAAAAGTTTAAAAAGGCAAGAGGCGGAGGGCGTAGAACTTAAACGGGTACGCCCAGGCCGGGACTCGAACCCGGATCGCAGCCTTCCTGCAATTTGCTGAATATTGGTAGCGGGTTGCTGGAGGTATCGGAACCCGCTCGTTTGGTTGCTGGGGATAATAAGGACCCGCTGAGGTCCTTATTTCGACAGGGCCGCATCCTAACCCTTAGACTACCTGGGCATAAATATAATTATAAGTTAGATGCAAGGTTTAAAAAATAATTCCCTTATGCAGTTAGAATTACTTAAATAAAATGAGTGCTTTTCCATATATGCCAGGAGCCAGAATTATTCCACTTAAAAAATTATCCCACTTAAATTCTGCTAACTAACTCATTGCTGGTGAGATGAAAAAAATGGAACCGAAAATAATAAAGATTAAAGCCAAGAAGGCCTTTACCCCAACCAGAATTCCAGGAGCGGATTATGTTTTAAATCAATATATCGGCTGCCAGCATGCGTGCAAGTACTGCTATGCTAAGTTCATGTGCAAGTGGCACAAACATGGAAAATGGGGAAGCTGGGTTGTGGTTAAGGAAAATTTACCAGAGCTTGTTAAAAATGAAAGTGCGGAGGGGAAAGTTTATATGTCAAGTGTTAGCGATCCCTATCAGCCAATAGAAAAAGAAATCAAACTAACTAGAAGGGTTTTAGAAAATATGGATAAGAAAACGAGATTGGGAATTTTAACAAAATCTGATTTAATTTTGAGGGATATTGATGTTTTTAAAGAGTTTAAAGATATTGAGGTTGGTTTAACAGTAAACGGTTTCGATGGAGAATTGAAAAAAGAAATAGAGCCATTCTCTCCGAGCAATGAAAAAAGGATTCATGCTCTGAAAGTGCTTTATGAAAATGGCATTAAAAACTATGCGTTTATTTCTCCAATAATTCCGAATCTGGTTGATGTAGGAGAATTAATCAGGGAAACAAAAAACTTTGTAAATTTTTACTGGTTTGAGTTTTTGAATTTAAAAGCGAGTGGTAGGGAATTTGGAGAATGGTTGAGAGAAAATTATGCGGAAAGCCACGAAATACTTACCCATAAAATTAAACTTGAGAGATACGTAGAAAATGTGATAGATGTCATAAAAAATAGCAGAATTTGTGTAAAGGGTATCTGCATTCATTATCCGAAACTTGTGGTGGTGAGATGAAAATAACAAAGGCAAACCTTGAGGAATTGATTAGAAAATTGGGCGGGAAAATAATAGATGCAGGAAAACCTGTTAAAACTGTAGAACAGGCTGTTAAAGCAACTGGTTCAGAGCCAAAACAAATAATAAAATCCTTGCTCTTCATCTCTGAAGAAGAACCTGTACTGGTTATAGTGGATGGTGAATCAAAAGTTGACCTTGATAATATCACAAAGTATAACAATGAATTCAAATCACCAGAATTATGGAATTAAAGATAGGGTTATCCAATGACGGCTCGAAGGAACGCTTCCTGCTTCGCTTGGAACCTTGGTTCTGTTAACAGGCAGGGTTGCCTTTGCTATCGCTCACTTCGGTGCTTTTTCAAGAACATAAATCAAGCGTTCAATCTTGTGCCATTCCTCTTTGTAGAGATATGGCACGCTTGCTTTTATTGGCAAATTCTCAGTGGCATTGAAAATCCTGAAACCGTTCTCATGCAAAATTTTATCCATATTGATTGTAAAGAGCTTTGAATTCTTTGTTCTGAATCTTGGAATCACGATCACTATCTTTCCATTAGGCTTCAGAACAAGCTTTGCTTCACTGAAAAATTTCTTATAAAGCCTCTGAAGCGTTGAAACAATTTGCTTAGCTTCCTGCTCTGCAGGCAACTTTTTGAGCAAAGGTCCAAGTTCTGGCTCTGTCACAATCGCGTCAATAGATTCATTTTCGAAATAATCGGAAAGCCTCCTTGCATCGCCGCTCTTTACCCCAAAATCTGCGCTTGTATTAAAACGCTCCTTAATCCATTCAAGATTTTCTGTGCAACGCTTTGCCCTTTCTGGACTCAATTCCAAACCTTTAACATTATAGCCGAGCAGCATTGCTTCCTGAAGCACTGTGCCGATGCCACAGAATGGATCTAATATTGTGGCTCTTGGCTTGGTGCAGCTCAAGTTTACAAGGATTCGTGCAAGCCGCACGGAACTCATTATCTCCGGCTCGACGAATGGTCTTTCTTCATCGCGCTCTCTGAATTTGTGTGGATCTGAGCATGCGATTGTTTTAGCAACAAAAAATTTTGAATTATTTTTAATGACGATTATATCAACATGCTCACAGAGTTTTTTTGCCAATATGTGCGGAGCAACAAACTTATGAACCGCTTTCAACTTTTGCCTCTTAAATGCATCTTTAAAAAATTCTCTCACTGACGAGCTCGCATTTATAACATCAATAAAATACATTATTTTGTTTTTTGTTCCTTCATAAAGATCCGCGCTTGAAATTCTTTCTTCCAATTCATTTTCATTGCAGGAAAAAAGAAGCTTTGCGATCTTTACTGTGCCAGCAAGCTCTTCAACCAGAGCTTCAGCGCTAAACTCTTGTGGAAACGAAATCAGACAAGCCCTCTCAAACCGCGCTATTGGCTTGAAAGCGAGCTCGCGAGCTTTAAAATAGCTTGCAAGTTCCAAGTATGAAAGCTTAGGGTTCCTTCCAAATAGGAAAATACATTCACACATGAGAATCAGTTCTGCTTGAATTCCTCGATAGCCCTTCTGTAATGCTTGATTATCTTTGCCTGTTCTTCTTTAGATATCTTTCTTATATACTTATCATCACTTAGTTTCTTACCAGTGCGCTTTTCCCACTCGCGGGCAGGAATTGAGTATTCTTTTTGCACCTTATCTCTGTATACATTTGGAAAAACATTGAATGCGCAGAAAGGAACTATTCTGCCATCAGGCATTGCATAATGTATGCAGCAACGCTCAACGCGATCCACATCGTAATTATAGGTGTCCATAAAATGCATCATTCCTATAAAAAGCGAACGATAATGGAATTCCTTCAATCCATCATAACTACCGCTTATAAGTGCTTGAACTAGCATTTTGCCTAAGTTGAGATTTGCTGGCTGCTTTTCTTTATCTATAAATGTATTGAGCTTTGCAAGGAGCTTCGCTGCACTTATTATTGTGCTCACCTTTTTGGATTTGCTGTTTCTTATCTCGGCAGTAAGCTGTTTCAGATATTCAAATAGTCCTTCTACATCAACAAAGCGTGTTATTGGCACAAAGCGCTTTCCATCTAAGAATACATAGGTGCCTGCTCCGCAAGCAAAATGCGTCGAAAGCCTATACTGCTGTTTTTCCTTAATTGCTTCCACTAAATCGCTTATTACGCCAACACAAGGCACGCAGTAGAAGTCATCCATACTAATCTGGCCATAAGTCTGTTCTTCAATAAGCTTGAGCACTTTTGGAATTGTAACGCGCTGCTTCTCGCGCTCTTTGCTAGGCATCATCCCAACAAGAGAAACAGGCTGGAAATTTACACCCCGAACAACATCAATATTGTAAGCAGCGTATCTTATAATATCGCCAAGCTCGTGCGTATTAATACCACCAATCACTGTTGGTACAAGTACAATGCCTGCGTTTTTTGCTTTGCGCACATTTTCTATTGCTTTTGGAACTTCCCAGAAATTTTTTGGATTCGTTTCAGGGCTAACCCCATCAAAACTCATATACATTACATTGGCACCGGCATTTACAATCTTTTTTACAAGCTCAGGATCCTGGCTAAATCTTATAGCGTTTGTGTTGAACTGTACATGCTCAAACCCTTCTTCTCTGCACATCTTTACTATTTCAACAATATCTGACCTTATTGCCGGCTCGCCACCAGTTATCTGCACAGCATTGCATGGCACAGGCCTTTCTTCTTTGAGCATTCTCAGCATCTGCCTTATCTGCTCCAAGCTTGGTTCATAAACAGGCTCATCTCTTTTTTGATAGAAGAAGCAGTACCAGCAGGAGAGGTCACAGCGATTTGTTACAACAATATTTGCCAGTGCTGTATGGCTTTTATGCTGCTTACACAGCCCGCAATCGTTTGGGCAAACTAGGCTTTCCAGAGGTTTATCTATTTGTGGGTTTTCCAGCTTTATTCCAGGGTCTGCAAACTGCATTTGTTTATAGTAATAATCAGCATCTTCCCAATAATAATCAGTAAATACGCCGTGTTTTGGGCAATGTTTTCTCATGGAAATTTTTCCATCTTTTTCAAAAATTAGTGCAGGAATGCGCATCTCTTCCCAGCGCTTTTCCTCCGCACAGGCAGGACAAACGCTCATTATCAACCTTATCGGTTTCTCGCCCTTGCATAAAAGCTTTTTTATGGTTTTTAGAGCGTCCTCTTTGCTGAGCTTTACGTTTGCGCTTACCGTAACTATGCCATCGCCAAATTCTATTGGCGTATCGCCAGAATATATTTTCCTAAGAATAATTTTTCGCACCATATTATCGCCAATATAACACAGGGGAGTAAAACATTTAAAATGTTCAATTTTTAAATATTCCACAAACTATTTTTATATGAATGTGAATACAGCTTTTTGGTGGGGTGGCCCAGTTGGTCCACGGCGGCAGCCTGCTAAGCTGCTGAGCTTTGTGCTCGCCCGGGTTCGAATCCCGGCCCCACCGCTACTTTCTTTTTATTGGAACTTTGGTTAGATATAAAATCCAAGAATCTTCTGCCCGCTTTTTGCCCTTTACTTTTATCGCTTTAACGAGTTTAAAGCCCGGTATCTCTTTTAAGTAGTCTTCCGGTTTTCTTTCTATATATTCATGGTCCAGCTCTTCCACAAAAACAGGCATTGTTGTTATAAGCAGGCCGCCTTCGTTTAATATTTTCCACACTGCCCTAAAATCTCTTACAAGGTTTGGCGAATATTCGAGGCCATAGTAAGAAAAAGCCACATCAAACCGCTGTTTTGGAAATTTTTTTGGAAGTTTGTAAAAAGGAGCGACAACCCACATAATTCCCTTGCCTTTTTTCCATTCGGGATTATAATTCAAAGAAATGCCTGCCAAAATTACCTTTTTATCATCTGGAAACAGACCGCGAAGCTCCCTCAATGCCACACCTTCGCCGCAACCAAGGTCTATTATACTTGCCTTTCCACGCGCATTTATAATTTTCTTTATAAGCTCACTAAAATTCGTTTTAAATGCGCCTTCAATTTCTTTAAGTCCTGTTCTCATGTATTTGTAGCCATAATTCACTATTTTTTCTTTTTTATCCAAAAACACGCGCCGCCTTGCGTTCATTCGTTCTTGACGTAGCAGTAGAGCCTCTGCTTTTCTCACAGGTGATTTTTTGTGCAAAGGTGGCTTTCTTTTTGGCATCTTCTCCCACTTCAAACAAATGGTGAATAATTCTATTTTTAATAATTTTTCATTGGAAAATTTACTATGGGAATATTAAAACTTATTCAGAAAAAGGAGAAGAAACCGCTCGGTATATGCATCCCTGAGCATCAAAAGCAGAAGATTGGAAAGCTTGCAGAGAAAGCCACCAACGAAGTAAAGAGCGCAAGCATTCCTAAAAATAGTGCGGCCTTTGAAGTAGAGGAGTGTTTTAATATACATAGCTTAGCAATGATAAAGGGCAAAGTGTTAAGGGGAATGGTGACAGATAAGGATAAGGTAATCTTAGAGGGAAAGAAATTAAAGATCTCTGAGCTTAGAGTGCATGACAGGAGAGTTAAAATGTTGGACGAAGGCGACCACGGAGCAATATTTCTTAATATAGAAAATCTACGCTTGCAACCCGGCGTGGTTATTGAAATTTCTTAATTTTGCAGGGGTACCGAAGCGGCCAAACGGACCAGACTCAAGATCTGGTGGCTTAGTGCCTTCGGGGGTTCGAATCCTCCCCCCTGCACATATTTTCTCTGCTTTTAAACAAAAGTATTAAATATGGGTTTGAATTAATTATTCTAATTTGTCTGGAAGGTGATTTAATGGGAATCAAAAGCCGAATTGTGAGAAGAAAAGCGTTTCCAAAAGCCACACGTGTAAAATTTAACGCACTGACACAACAAATAGAAGCAAAATCCTCTCGAAGAATAGGCCCTGTAAAAATTGAAAGTTCCACAAAATACACCCCAAAAGGCAAATTTGTTTCGAGCTGGAAACGAGTTGAAAGACCAAGCTTAAGAAAGCCGGGCAGAAGGGTAATCAAAACAACGATTGTTTCTAGGGAAGCTGGCAAAAAGGAAAAACTTGTGATAAAAGAGGTCCCTGGAAAAGCAGCATATGAGACTAAAGTAACAAAGAAGATCAAATCGTTTTCAAGGAAAACAGTTAGGAAATAACAACGGGTGCTTACTCTAATTAGATGCCAAGTTTTTTTCTCGCTTCATGGCTCATCCGCTCGGGAGTCCAGGCAGGTTCAAATATAAGCTGCACTTCAGCCTTTTTTACATTGGGCAATTTAGAAACGGCCTCTTCCACTTGCGCTTTTAAATAGCTTTGAAGTGGGCAAGCAGGATTTGTGAGAGTCATTTTTACATTTACTTCATTATTATTTACTTCTACACTATAAACCAAGCCGAGGTCCACTATACTTAGCCCTATTTCAGGGTCTATTACCTGCTTTAAGGTAGACCAAACTTCTTCTTTCGAGACCATAGATATTACTTTATATGTATACATGTAACCGGGCAGTTCTGCGCAGCTTGCTTTGCACATTCTTGCTCTTCTGGAGTAAATTCCTTTTCGAGGACAAAATTGCCTCCCTCTGCTATGCCGCCTTTGAGCTTTGCTTTTGCACCTTCCATCTCAAACAAAGCAGGGCACAGAGCAACGCAGGTGCCACAACCAATGCATTTTTCAACTTCATGCACAACCTTCATAGACTCACGCTCCTAAAAATTATTTTTAGCATTGTCCGCTAGCGCCTGTTTCGCCACTAAGCTCTTGAGAGCATTCATCTGGCTGTTCATTGAATGCCGAGCATATAGAATCCTTAAAGCTCTGCGGTGAACGATCGCCGCTATATTCGGTTTCGTTTATGAGGATTGTTGGCGATCCGCGTACATTATATTTTTCGTTAAGCTTTACCTCTTCTTCAAGCAATGAAATTGCTTCATTGTTGAAGCATTCCTCTACCTTGGCAGTATCTATGCCAAGCGCTTGAGCCTGCTCTTTCCAGCAGTCATCTATATTGTTTAAATTACAGTTTCCTTGGTAGATTTTCTCAACATATGGCCAGAACTTATCTGGCTCATACTTCCATATGCAAAGCTGCCTTACATCCTCGCGAAGCTCTGCTACGCCGTGCATTGAGCAATATTTTGCGTTTTCATCTAAGCAGTAATCTGGATAGCCGCTTCCATAGTTAGAGTAGATTACATAATGCGGCTCAAAATCTATAGTGTTACCTAAAAGTTCAACAGCTGGCTTCAAACCTTTTTCTGCTTGCTGACCGAATGGGCAGAAGCTCATAACGAACATAAGCACTTTCGGCTTGTCGCTTTTTGGGTATTCAACTGGCTCAGGCGTAGGCTGCTCAAATTTGAGTGGTTCGTTTAGGTCATATAACGGACCAATAATAATTTTTTCACCATCTTTTGTTGCGTATATTGGACCTGCAGGCATGTTTCCTTTATCCGAAACTACTTCTGAGTCTATGTAATATAAATAATCGTTGTATGATTCTACTTTATTTATTTTCAGTTCCATGCCCCTGCTTTTCAAAAAGCTTTCATCTACAAAATACTTTACCTTTTTCTTTACATCCTCTGGACTTATAAGCGCCAAACAAGCCATTCCTTCTGCGTTTCCACCTGGTGCAATAGCCGGCGCCTCACTCGGCTGGGATTGGCCGGGCTGTGCTTGCTGCGGGTAGAATGAAAGCACAGCAACAACACCAATCAATATGCCAAATAAACAGGAAAGCACTATAAAAAGCGCAGTTAAAACAGGCGCCTGTTTGAAGAGTTGCACTCCCTCATCTTTTTTTACTTCGCTCTTTTTCTCTTTGTTTTCTTTATTTTCAGAGTGTTTTTTGGCCATACAACCACCACGAAAAATTAAAGTAAGCGAATGTTTTTAAATATACTTATAATGTTCGCATAGATTTCTTTTGCTGGTAGATTTTTACCTGATTGTTTAAGAATTTTTAACTTAATTTATTTAAAGGCAAAAATCGCAATTATTTTGTTGCTAAGAGAGTTGGTACCTGCCTGCTGCATTACTGCGGCAGGCCATCCTTTTTATAAGCTTCTGAGAAGCTCCCTACCTCTTACTCCGATACGCTTTGTAACGCGCGCTGCCCGTGCTTTTTCTGGTCCTATAATCTGGGCAAGCTCTTCAAAGCTAAGCTTATCTTCAATAAACTTATCAAGAGCTTTTTTGTCTATGTTCCTTTCTTCTATTACCTTTTCAAGCGTATTTTCAAAGATCTCATTTATAAGTTCATCTCTTTTTTTGTCCTCCACCTTGGCCATTACTTCCAATTTTTTGGCAATATTTTCATCAAGCAGTATGGAGCATTTTTTCATTTTTGCCATGCACACCACTCAAATAAGATGCGTATTTCTAATTTAAAGGTTTTGGTCTTGGAAAGAAGCATTTAAAAATATTTTAGTTCCACTTAGAAAGTGAATTGAGTGCCAGCAACACTTGTTTTAGGCATGCAGTTTGGTGATGAAGGCAAAGGCAAGGTGGTCGATTTCTTAGCCAGCAAAGCAGACATTGTTGTAAGGTTTAATGGTGGCAATAACGCTGGCCACACGGTTGTAGTGGCTGGCAAAACCTATAAATTTCATTTGATACCAAGTGGGGCTGTTCAGGATAAGCTCTGCTGCTTAGCAAGTGGCGTAGCAGTAAACCCAAAGGTGCTTCTTGAAGAGATTGAAATGTTGCAGCGAGAAGGCAGGAAGGTTAAGCTGGTTGTTGATGCTCGCGCGCAGATAATAATGCCCTACCATATTCTGCTTGATGGTGCAAAGGAAGCGAGGGCAAACAAAAAGATTGGGACTACTAAGCGGGGTATTGGCCCTTGCTATGCAGATCGTGCAGCGAGAACAGGAATTCGCTTTGCGGAGTTCGTTGATTTGGAGCGATTTAAGGAGCGATTGAAAGCAGTGCTGCTTTTCAAGCAAAAAGAGCTTTCTGCTTATGGACTTAGCTGCCCGAACGAAGAAGAGATACTTAGAGAACATGAAAATGCTTGCAGAAAACTTAGGCAGTATTTAGGCGACGTTTCGCTTGTAGTGAGAGATGCTTTAAAAGAAGGCAAGCAAGTTCTGCTTGAAGGTGCTCAAGGCTTTTTTCTGGACAATGATTTTGGCACTTATCCTTATGTTACAAGCTCGCATCCAACCACAGGCGGCGCTTTAATTGGTGTCGGCATTCCGCATAGCTCATTGGAGCGCATTATAGGCGTTGCAAAAGCGTATTGCACGCGCGTGGGCTCAGGACCTTTTGTTACCGAGCTTGCCGGTGAGCTTGCAGATACTATAAGAAAAAAGGGGAAAGAGTATGGTACAACAACCGGCAGACCTAGGCGCATAGGCTGGCTTGACCTTGTTATGTTAAGAACTGCAAGCAGAATAAATGGAATAGATGAGCTAGCGATAACAAAGCTCGATGTTCTTTCTGGAATCGAGAAGCTTAAAATCTGCTGTGCTTACAAGCTTGGTGGTAAAGAGCTAAAAGAAGTTCCTGCTGATACAGCTCTGGTTGAAAGATGTAAGCCTATATATAAAGAATTTGAAGGCTTCGAGCTGCCTGCAGAGATAAAGAAGCTTAGCGATTTGCCAGCACAAGCAAGAGAATATTTAAAATTCATAGAAACTGAGCTGAATGTGCCGATAAAAATAATTTCTTATGGCTCAGGCAGAAAGGATACACTTTTGATTGATTAGAATTAACATCCAGTTATCTCTTTTTAATTTCATTTTTAGCTCGTTTGCTATTTCATCCTTCTAAATGGCAAAGACCCTATAGAAGCTCCAAGAATACCCAAAAAGAGCTATTCTTCTACCCTTCTCTTTTTCATTTTTATTACCTGTAAAAACGCATTAAAACTTTGGATTCAAAAAAAGTTTTTTCGAGCTCTCTCAGGAAATCAAATGCATCACTGCCAACCTGAATTTCGTCAAGATACCTGTAAAACAGAGCCCTAACCTCGTTTAGGGTTTTTGGAGCCCTTTTTTCAAGCCATTTGATTGTAACCCTTTTGCTTCTTAAACCTCTTTCAACAGCCTCTTTTTCTTCCGGGTGTCGAGTCAAAAAAGAAACAAAAATGTTCTGGTTTCGACCATAGTCCAAATGCAAATCCCGCATATCGTCAGCTATTTGGGCAGCCAGCGACCAGTTGCGCAGCGCTTTGCCAGCCAGTTTTGCCTCTTCTTCTGAAAGGTCATTTAAAAGCGCCATTATCTTACCCAGTGCTTCAAATCCCTTGCCGGTGGTGTTCTCTTTCCACGAGATAACTTTATCGGGGCTTGCGAAATAACCAAGTTCCATTTCCTTCAAATATTCTCTAAATACAGCCCTTCTCGTTTCAGCAAAAATTTTCAAAATTTGTTTTTTTGTTTTATTTTTCAGGGGCATTCTAGAGATTAGTGAGATAAACGCTGTGATTGTTTGTTTGGTCCTTTCATCTTCTTTCAATTGTTTAAACTTTTTAAGTTTTCTTTCTCTCACAAGCCTTTCAGCCAAGTCATCGAATGCTCGCATCCAGGTGTAGATAAGACTCAATGCCTTTGCAGATTCTTTTCGTTTAAATTTGATTCCCTTTTCACGCGCAAACCTTTGGAAAATATCGAGCATTAAATAGTAGTGTACTTTTGGTTTCGTGCCTAGTCTTAAAAGCACTCTTCGCTCACGAAAGTTTAAAAATCTATTAAAAGCAGCTTTCGTAACAGTTTTTGCAACTTTCTTGCGAAATCCCCTTATGGGCTTTGCTGTGCGCGAAGGCATAAAACATAAATTAATTGGCTATTTAAAATTGTTTCCATTTCTTTTACTTTAAAACCTTTTTCCTAGTAGGCCTTCTGTTTAGTTATGTGCACTAAATGCGCAATATTTATATAATTTAATGTGCGCCTATTGTATAGGTGAATGCTTATGAATGTGAAGCTTGGAGTGCCCTATGAGATGATAATAAAAAAGATTATTGAGAAAGGGTATGCTGGGAATCAAACTGAAGTGATACGGCAAGCTTTGCTTGCATATGAAAGATTGCTTGAAGAGGAAGAGGTGGTGCTTGTAAATAGAGGCATTAAACTTGAAATGCAGGAAATAAAAGCAGGCAGGATAAAAACCAAAAGTTTGAAGAGTATAAAAAAGAAGTACAAGTTGTGAGCATGCATGAAAATACTATTCTCTGAGAGGGCAGAAAAAGAATTGGAAAGTGCTGATCATAGCTTGAGAAAACTTTTCATAAAGCATGCAGAAAAAATTGCTTTAATGCCACTGCGAAAGCATATGCGATTTGGTATGCCTTTCAATGTCGAAAAGGTGACCAAACAGGCAAGAATCGTCTACCATATAGAAAAAAATATCTGCTATATATTGCACTGTTTTAAAACACACAAGGAATATGAAAGGTGGTACAAGTCGTTTAAGTAGTTCTGCTATTGGACAGCCACTTAATAAATTTTTACCATGCCTTTCGAAACAGAACCGGTTATTTTTCTCCCTCAACTTTCTTCTTTATAAATTCCATCATCTTCTTTGGCACTGTGTTGCCTAGGAATTTTCTAAATGGCCCTGGCTGAAAGTTTGCCTCAATCACTGCAAAGCCCTGCTTTGTAAGGTTTGTTTCTATAAAATCTACTGCACAGATATCAAAGCCTAGGACACGAGCGGCTTTCACAGCATACTTTTCCATCTTTTTATTGCCTTCAATTATTTCCGCTTTGCCGCCTCTGCTTATGTTTGCGCGCCAGTCGCCCGGCTTTCCTGTCCTTTTTACACTCAGCACCTCATCGCCAAATACATAGCACCTAATATCGCTATTCTTGCCTGGAACAAAGCGTTGCGCAGATATATAATCCTCGAAGAGGTGTACCGTATCTAGAATTGAAAGCAATTGCTTTTTATCTCTTACAAGCATTACTCCTTTGCCTGCAAAGCCGCTTATAAGCTTCAAAACAACGGGAAAGCCGAATTCTTTTACAATATTTTCCATTGCCTGTGGTGAAGCGCTGAGCGATGTGAGCAAACAGGGCACCTTGTTCTCTGCAAGTTTCTTTATTGTGAAATATTTGTGGTTCGCTAACTGGTAACCTTTAAGAGAAACCGGCGTATATATCGAAGCATTGTCTAGTATCCTAAGGATGGCTTCGCCCATAAAGAAATCGCTCGAACCGAAACGGGGATAGCAGGCATCGAACTCAAGCAGATTTGTTTCTTTATATAAAATTTTTGTGGTGCCGTTCTCTTCAACTATGCGAAGCTTGTTTATAGGCACGAATAGCGCTTTATCAAACACGCGCTTAGCTTCTTTTATCAGAAGCTTATTATTTCCTTTATTATAGTGCGTTGCAGCGATTATAGCAATGCTTGCCATTTTAAGCACCAGAAACCTTTTCTTTAAAGAGCGAAGCGACCTCTTCAAATATATTTTCGCCTGTTTTCTTAGTGAAAACAACCATATTCACATAGGGCTTTACTTTAAGCACGAAGCCTTTGCACATCTTTACAGTTGCGATATCACAGCTACAGACGCTTGCCGCCTGTATTGCTGTTTCTTCCTCTGCTTTTGATAGCTTTGAGGGCAAAGCCTTTTTTAATGGCTGCAGGCTTCCATCTTCTTTCACCATTCTTTTCAAATTGTACACCTTATCACCTATTACTGCGCAATGATCTACTTCGCCGGCAATGTACTCGCGAATAATTGCATTATCTGCTTGTACGCGTTCAGCTAAAGATGCTAGCATCTTTTCATCGTTTGCTATGAAGCTCTGTATCTTCTCGCCTTTTGAGTATAATTTCAAAAGCACAGGGTAGCTGAATTTTTCAGCAACTGCTTTAATCTGCTCCACATTGCCAAGAATTGTTGTGCGCGGAATCTTTATGTTGTATTCGTTTAGCACACTTAATTGAAGCAGCTCATTGCTTCCGATATAATATGAATTTTTCTTCACCTGACAATAAATGCCACGCCTCTCTATCTCATCTAATAAAGGCTCTACAAACTGGGTGAGCTTTAAAGGTGTTTCTAAATAGATTGCTTTTATTTTGCTCAAGCCAAGCTTCGAATTTTTTATCTTTGAACCGCTCATATTTGTGAATAATGTAAGCTCGCGCACAGTTATAGCTTTTACATCAAGCCCTGCTTGCCTAAACGCATCTTTTAAGAAAGTGAATCGTTTCTTTTCGCCTTCCACAGCCATTAGAAGTTTTTCCATAAATGCCCCCCAACTAGCATATTAGAATAACATTCAATAAATATATACCTTTGCATTCCTCCAATAAAAAAATTACCTATTTTATGGCATATTCTTTTTTATAAGAGTGCCTCTTCTTTAAAAATTTTTTGATTTTTCCTTTGTGTTGTTATGTCTCAACGAAAGGCAAAAATCGCAAAAATTCTAAGCGATAAAAAGATTGTAGGCCTTGTTGAACCTGTGAAAATAATCGGAAAAAAACGCGCAATAGAAACACTTGCATTGCTTGATACAGGTGCGACGCGTTCAAGTGTTGATTTAAAGATTGCAGCTAGAGCTGGTTTAGGGCCTATAACAAGCGTTGCTCGCATAAAAAGCAAGGCTGAACCTAAAGGCTATACCCGCAGAGCGATAGTTGCTGGCCAAATAGAGATTGCAGGCGTAAGAAGAAAGGTGCACTTTACGCTGGCGGATCGCTTGGGTATGCGCTACCCTGTGCTCGTTGGCAGGGATGTTCTGCATGAGGGTTTTGTGGTTGATATAGAAAAAACGCACAATGGGTTTAAACTTACTGATATAAAGGAAGATGTTGAGCAAAATGCCAGAGATAAAAATAAGAGAAGCAAAGCTTAGTGATGCAGAAGCGTTAACTACTCTATACCCTCACTGGGGCATCGAATTAGCAGAAAAGCGAATTGGAAGGGCTCTCAATAGCAAATATGAGAAGCGTTATATTGCTGAGATTGATGGCAAAGTGGTCGCACATCTCCTCGTTAGGTTTGAGCGAGGCGCCCATAAACATTTAGCAACTTTTTATTCTCTCATTGTTCATCCGGAATACAGAAAAAAAGGCATAGCTACAAAGCTTGTTGAATATGCTATCTCAAAGCTCCCTGAAAATATTGAAATTGTTCTTGCTCAAGTGCAGCATGATAATGTTGGCTCTTTAATGCTCTTCAAAAAGCTTGGGTTTGAGCAGTATGGATTGCTGAAGGATGCTTGGAAAAAAGAGAAAAGCTGCAAGGATAATATTCTTCTTAAAAGAGCGGTAAGAAAACCATAAAAAGTTGCCAAAATTAAACAAATACCTCATCTATGCCAAGATCAAGCGGAATGCGCTTTTTTATTATGGAGCTTTTGTATTTCTTTGCGTTGTATGCTTTTATTCGCACAACTTTTGCGTCTATGTTATGCTGCTTTAAAAATCTTTTAATAGTTTGTTTGCTAACTTTATGGTCATAACCCAAAGCAATAACATCTGGCCTATATTTTAAAATCATTTCAAGCTTATCCCTCTTCGAGCCCAAAACCGCTTTATCAACAAACCGCAACGCGTTTATTATCGCTAATCTTTGCTTTTCATCCTTCAATGGCCTGTAACCTTTTTCTTTCAATGCGTTTTCATCGCGAGCTATAACAACTATTAATTTAGAGCCCAAAGCTTTAGCTTTCTTTAGATAGTATAGATGCCCGGGATGCAATATATCAAAGCAGCCAAAAGCAAGCACAAGTTTTTCCTTCCCCATCTCTTTCTATATGAAAGGAAATTAATAAAAGGTTAAATTTAAATACATATTAAAGTTAAAAACTTAATTGGTGGGCATATGCTTGTAAATCCATTTATAGTGCTTGCGCATCCAATAAAAACAATTAAAGACGCTATAGAAAAACCAGATTTCAATACCGCTTTCTTTATAGTATTGATGCCCACTGTTTTACTGATAGTTTTTAATCTCATTGCTGGCGTTCCCTTGGATCTTTTCTCTATCGCAAGGCACGGCGCATTGAATTACCTGAGCTGGGTTATCGCAAGCTGTGTATTTTATTTCTTCGCTTTTCTTGTAGCAGGTAAGAAAATAAAAGGGAAATTCTTGGCAATAATGTGTTCTCTTTCATATATTTGGTTCTTTGTTTCAATAATGATGATTGTTTCTTTTTTGCTTCTGATAGGCTCGCCAAAATTGATAGCGCTTCAAAATGTTTTGCAGAAGGAATCTCTAACACAAGAAGAAGTACGCGTGCTCTATAATATATTGGCTAACAGAGATTCTGAAGCATTGCAAAACTTTGAGAGAGTGCACGATATTAGTACTGACCTTAGTGGCTATATGCTTACAGAAGAGGAAGCGGGCATTATCAACAATATTACTTTCTTCGGATTTATTTCTGGAATTGTTTTAATGTTCTATACTTCATTCCTTTACCCATTTCTTACGCTAAAACTGATAATAAAACGCGGCCCAGCAGCAACATTTGTCTTATACCTTATAGTGTTTGCTGCGCTTTACTTTATAGTGCCGCCACTCAGGATTTTTTAGATTCTCTTTTTATCAAAAACAGAACTATGGGCAAAAGAAATACAAGTAAAGCTGGTTGGGTTTCATCTATGTCCAATGAGTGGAATTTTTTAGGCACAACAAAACTCTGCTTATAAGAGCAGATACCTGCAGGATTGCAATTACTTTTAACTTCAGCAACAACATAATAGTTTCCCGGGTTAAGTGTGCCATAACTACTAAGGTCATTATAACCACATGTGCCATCTATTGCTCCAAATGGCTGGCCTCCCTGTTCATTATACACAGTTATTCTTACCTGTCCATTTGTTGGTGAACCAGCGTCATCATAGCATTCGACATAAACCATTGCCTGTCCATCTGAAACGGAAATGTTCATATCTGTTATGGAGTACAATGCGCTTGCTTCGCTTAGGAAAACGCCGAATAAAAGAAATGTTACTACCAAATACAAGTTTTTTTGCATACAAACACCGTAATAATGATGTTAAAGGTGTTTATTAAATTTATTGTAGCAGCTCTTTGAATGATTGCATTAACAGCTTTGGCAGTTGTGAGTAGATTTTCTTGCCTGTGCTAAGAGCGCAACCAATAATCTTGCCTTTAAACTTCAAAGCAACATAGCCCCTTTCCATTTTCCTTGCAAGCGGCTTTCCTTCTATTAAGTTAAGAAGTTCTTTTTCATCCACTTCGCAAATGCGCTTGTTTATATGCTTTGCTAAAAGCTGCAATGCAAAGCTTGTTGGCTTCAACCCCCACTTTACAATATGCATAATTCTTAAGCCGGATGTTTGCACGTTAAACTCTTGCGGTTTTTTTAGCCCCTTCGCTACTAACCAAATGGAATTGCCAACCCTTACAAATTCTTTACCTGCAAAAGCGCTTTTCGGTACTCCAAAGCTTGCAAAGTATTCTTCAACCTCTTTTCTTAAGCTTTGCAATGTATGCGCCTCCTGAATTTAAATGGTGCGGATATACTCGCATAGTGTTTTTCATTTCACTGCAATAGCCTTCGCTACCGAAACTCTCTAAGCCTTTCTCGTGTGGAAGCTTTAGCTTTAGCGGAAGCACTTTTAAATCACACTCCTGAACAACACTTGAAACTACCCTTTCATTTTCTTCAGGAGCAAAGGTGCATGTGCAATAAACTATTGTTCCTTTCGGCTTTACAAGCTCGCAAGCTTTTCTTAGCAATGCTTTTTGCAACCTTGATAAGTTTTCCCTTGTTTTTCTAGGCATAAGGGTTATTTTTTCCTGCAAATTTCCTTCTGCTGTGCATGGGGCATCCACAAGGATATAATCAAAACGCTCTTTTGTAGCTAGCTTCGAAGCATCATTCCAAGTAACTACTACATTTAAGCAGGCTAACCTTGAAACATTTGCAACTAAGCTCTTCAACCTTGGGATTGATTTATCGTTAGCAACTATTGTGCCTGTATTTTCCATAAGCGCGCTCAGCTGCGTTGTTTTGCCTCCAGGAGCAGCACACATATCAAGCACATAAGAATCCTTTTCTGGGTTCAACACTAAAGCTGCGAGCATTGCAGATTCTTCCTGAATATAATAGTGCCCTAAAGCATGCGCTAAAGTCTTGCCAGGCTTTTCTACTTTGCCTAAGCGAAAAGCATGTTTGTACCATTCTACCTCTTCAACGCTAGCAAAGCACTCTTCAAGCTCTTCAATTAGCTCAGCTCTTGTTACTTTATGGGGGTTCCATCGCACAGTAACAATTCGCTCGCTTTTTATAGCCTGCATAAAGGCATCAAAATCGCTTATTATATCCCTGTATCTGTATAATGTTTCTCTCTGCACAATCTAAGATAATAGGCTTGCTTTTAAAATGATTTTGGCAAGGTTTATTCTTAAATGAAGAAAGAGCTTAGAGAAAAATATCTGAAGATAAGAGATTCTTTAAGTGGCGAAGAGCGAAGAATTAAGAGTGAGCTTATAATGACAAGCGTTCTTCTTCTGCCTGAAACTGCAAGCGCAAACTCAATAAGCTGCTATTTTTCTTTCGGCTCTGAAGTGGATACAAAACATCTTATAGAGCTACTTCTCCTAATAGGCAAGCGCGTTTCGGTTCCTTACTGTGATCTTGCAAAGCAGGAAATGCAAATGGTTGAAATAAAAAGCCTGCAGGACATCAGCATTAGTTCAAAAATACCGCAACCCAAAGGCATTAGCGTAGTGCCTAAAGAAGCCCTGGATGTTATAATTGTTCCTGGTATCTGCTTTGATCTTCGCGGCTACAGGATTGGCTTCGGCAATGGTTTTTACGATTCTTACCTAAAAGATGTTTCCGCAACAAAGATTGGCTTAGCGTTTGAAGAGCAGATAATTGAAAGGCTACCAGCAGAGACGCATGATGAAAGGGTTGATATTATTGTAACAGATAAGCGCGTCATATTTACGCATAAAAAATAAATTCTTTGCAAAGCTCTTGCACCTGCTGCTTTACGCTTTTTATGGTTGCTGTGCTGTGCGGCTTTTCAAGAACGCGATTTATAAGATACGCCAAGAATTGCATCTCGCTTTCTTTCATGCCGCGAGTTGTAGCTGCTGGCGTACCTAAGCGAATACCGCTCGGGTCCCAGGGACTGCGCTTATCGTAAGGAATGGTATTCTTATTGCAGTATATGCCTGCTTTTTCTAATACTTTTTCCGCCTTCAATCCAGTTATGCCTTTAGATGTCACATCCACAAGCAATAGATGATTATCTGTGCCACCAGAAACAATTCTATTGCCTAAGGCTGCTAGCTCTTCAGCAAGCGCTTTTGCGTTTTTCACCACCTGCTTAGCGTAGCGCTTAAAGCTTGGCTGCATCGCTTCTTTAAACGCCACTGCCTTTGCAGCTATAACGTTTTCATGAGGACCGCCCTGCAAGAAAGGGAATACTGCTTTATCTACTGCGTTTGCTAACTCTGCTTTACACATTATTGCAGCGCCTCTGGGGCCGCGAAGCGTTTTGTGCGTTGTTGTAGTAACCACATCAAAATAAGGCGCTGGATTTTCATGTACGCCAGCGCAGCATAAGCCTGCTATATGCGCTATATCAGCCATTGAGTAAGCGCCTATAGAATCAGCTATTTCCTTAAAGCGCCTGAAATCTATAGCGCGGGGATAAGCAGTATAACCAGAAAGCAGCACAGCAGGCTTTTCTTTCTTTGCAAGCTTTTCTATAGCATCGTAATCAAGCATCTCTGTTTTTGGATCAACAGCGTAATGCACCGCTTTAAAAAGCACCCCTGAAAAGTTTACTTTATGGCCATGCGTTAAATGCCCTCCCATATCCAAGCGCAAAGCCATAAATTTATCGCCTGGTTTCATCAATGCAAAGAAAGCAGCCATGTTTGCAGGCGAGCCACTCAAAGGCTGGACATTTGCATGCTCTGCTTTGAAAAGCTTCTTCAATCTTTTTATCGCTAACAACTCTATTTTATCTATTATTTCGTTGCCACCATAGTAGCGCTTCCCTGGATAACCCTCGCTATATTTGTTTGTTGGCACCGTTGCCAATGCTTCAAGCACTGCTTCGCTCACCAAGTTTTCACTCGGAATCAGCTCTATGCCTTGCATCTGCCTCTCTTTTTCGCGCAGTATTAAAGAATAAAGCAGCTTGTCTGCTTTTTTGAGTGCTTCCAGGTGCATTTTATGCTTTTGTTTTTTCGCTTTTTTCATTCACCCACCGCTAGCTTGGTTTGAAAGCACCCTTTAACGCTTGGCATTGCCACTTCAAGCTTTGAAAGAGCATAGCTCAACATATAATAGCTTGCGGTTATTCCGCCCGCAAACATCAGCCTTTCAAATGCAACTATTGGGATAAGTATAATCCAAGCATTGGCAGGCATCGGCACTGTGTAAAGCCAGAGCGTAGAGCCTATCGCATGCGCTGTGAATGTAGCCCCCAAGCTTCTGAAAAAAGCACTCTTTTTGAAGCGCAATGATGCTAGCGGAATAAGCCAATAGAGCGTATAGAACCAAACTTTAGAACCAATAGGGTGCATTGCAAATGCAAACATGCAAGCCAAAGGGATTGCTGCAAAATAAATGCGCTTTTTAGCAGAACCGAAATATGCTGCTGCAAATACCATCGGCGCTAATCTCAGCAAGCCTATTGCATCGAATGCTTTACCAAGAATGAAGTAATTTATTAACTGCGCAAAAAGCACAGCTAAAGCTCCGAAAGCCGGGCCTAAAAAAGCGCCAGTGATTGGTGCGAAGAATTGAAAGAATGTGAAGTACTGCTTTTCAGTCCCAATTATTGGGGAGAAGTTTATTTTATATGAGATAATTGCAATGAAAACAAACACAGCAAAGAAAATTAGTTTTTTGCCCAATCCCTTTGAAAAACTAAGCATAGAAGCACCCTGCATAGCGTAAAAACTAAAAACCCTTAAAAAAGTTTCTAAAAGGTCATTCAACAACCTTTCTAAGAAAAGCTCGCGCTTCGCTCACACTGAAAAAAGAGCCGGTAAAAATAGTTAGCTCAGCACTTTCTTCCAACACCATTTTGCAGGCTTCGCTTACTTTTTTTGTTATGTATATATCTTTCACATATGGCTCAAATGCTTTCGCTAGCTTGCAAGCTTGCATCCCTCTGAACTGCGCTTTTGTGCATATTAATTTATCTACCTGCCCACTTATTGTTTTTGCAATGCGCTTGGCATCTTTATCTTGCGAAATGCCTATCACGAATAGCTTTTCTTCATTTGGGAAGTATTCTTTCAGCGAGTTATGTAGAGCTTTGAAGCCAGCGGGGTTATGAGCAACATCAAAGAGCAGTTTTCTTTCAGAATCTACAAATTCGAAACGACCAGGTAAAAAGGCCTTTCGCAGGCCTTCTTTTATTGCTTTTTTTCCAAGTCTAAACCCTTTTGTTTCTAATGCCTGCAGAGCAGCTATCGCTAAAGCGGCATTCCTGACCTGATGCTTGCCCAAAAGCCTTATTTTCACATTTTTTATAGAATAAAAAGGCTCGCTTTCCGCAACAAAATCAAAGCTCTGGCCTTTCAAGCTGTTGCTTTTCCTTTCTGCATAAAATGCATTGCCATAGCGAGCGAATTCCGCATTTTTTTGCCTTGCTTTTTTCTCAAAAGCGCTTGCGATTTTTGCATTTTGCTCAGCGGTTAATACAAAAGAGCCCTGCTTTATTATGCCTGCTTTCTCGCGAGCAATTTTAGCTAATGAATTCCCTAAATGCTTTGTATGTTCCATACTTATGTTTGTTATTACGCTCACCAATGCTTCAACAACATTTGTTGCATCTAAGCGGCCGCCCATTCCAACTTCAAGCACAGCTAGCTCACTCTTTTCAGCGAAAAATTGCAAAGCCAGCGAGGTAACAAACTCAAAATAGCTCAAATCGCTAGCGGTTTTTTCTTTTAGCCTTGCGGTTTTCCTAACAAGTCTTAAAAGCTCTCTGTTGCTTATGCGTTTGTTGTTTAGCTGTATTCGCTCATTGAAAGAATCCAGATGCGGACTTAAATATAAACCAGTGTTATATCGCTCTGCAAGCGCATAGCTTAAATAGGTGCTCACAGAGCCTTTGCCATTCGTGCCAGCAACATGCAATGCATTAAACTTTTTCTGCGGGTTTCCCGCATAGCTGAGAAAAGAGAATATGCGTTCTAAGCCGAGATCTATGCGATGCAGATCGAAAGAATTGAAATATGCAATAGCATCGTCAATAGTGGTTATGTGCTTTTTTATACGCATCTTAAAATTCCATAACAAAAACGTTTTAATGATTTCAAACAAAGCTTTTAATGTATGCGAAACACCTTTGAGCTAATGAGTCCTTTGGATTTTAGATACGCTAAAGGTAGGCTGTTTGAAAAAGCAAGGCCTTTTCTTTCAGAAGAGGCGCGCATAAAATACTGCTTAAAGGTTGAAGTTGCTTATGTTAAAGCGCTTGCAGAGAAAGGCATTTGCAGCAAAGCGATTGCAAAAGAAGTCAGCTTAGCATCTAAGAGAATCAGTGCTGAGCAGGTTTATCGCGAGGAAGAAAAAACAAAGCATGATGTGAAAGCATTGGTGAACTGCTTAAAAGCAGCGGTTAGCGAGAAGGCAAAACCCTTCATTCATCTCGGCTTAACAAGCTATGATGTTGTCGATACTGCTAACAGCTTGCGCTACAAGCATTTTGTTGAGCGTGTTCTGCTACCTGAACTCAAAGCACTGGAAAAGGAGCTTATAAAGCTTGCCTTAGAGCATAAGCGCACGTTGCAGATAGGCAGAACGCACGGCCAGTTTGCAGAGCCGATCACATTTGGCTTTGCCTTAGCTTACTATGTTGAACGCCTTGGTAATAGAATTGTTGCAATTGAAAGAGCTAATGAAAAGCTTGCTGGCAAAATAAGTGGCGCAGTGGGCGCTTACAACGCTATTTCGCTTTTCTGCGATAGGCCTGAAGAGCTTGAAAAAATAACGCTTAAAATTTTGGGCTTAAAGCAGGCAAGGTGCTCAACTCAAATAGCTCCAAGAGAGCCACTGGTTGATTTGATGAATGCAATAATAAGCATGCTCGGCGTGCTTGCAAATTTAGCTGATGATATGAGGCACTTGCAAAGAAGTGAGATTGCTGAAGTAGCAGAGTTCTTCGGAAGCGAACAAGTGGGTAGTTCCACAATGCCTCATAAACGCAACCCAATTTCATTTGAGAATATAAAGAGCTTCTGGAAGGCATTTATGCCGAGGATGCTAACAATCTATATGGACCAGATAAGTGAGCATCAGCGTGACTTGAGCAATTCAGCAAGCTCAAGGTTTACTCAGGAGATTTTGTTTGCAAGCTATTATGCAAGCAACAGAATGCTAAGAGCGATCTCAAAGCTTTATGTTGATAGCAACGCTATGCGAAAGAACTTTGAAAAAGCCAAGGATAGAATAATTGCAGAGCCTTTATATGTGTTGCTTTCGTTGCAGGGATTTAGCGATGCGCACGAAAGAATAAAGCGCTTGGCTTTGAAAGCTAATAATAAGAACCTGCTTGAGCTTGCAATGAATGACCCGGAGCTAAAACCTTATATGCAAAAAATTGCATCTACCTCAATGCTTTTATTAAAAAACCCAGAAAAATATATAGGCATTGCAGAGCAAAAAACCAAAGCGGTATGTGAATATTGGAAGAAAAAGCTTGGGCTGTGAGAATATGCAGGTACACAACACTTTAGGGAACAAAAAAGAGGAGCTTATTCCTGAGAAGAAAGGATTGATACGAATGTATGTGTGTGGGCCAACAGTATATGGGCCGGCACATATTGGGCATGCACGAACCTACATAGCATTTGATGTGATAAGGCGTTATCTTGAATATAAAGGCTATAAAGTAAAGCTTGTAATAAATATAACCGATGTACATGATGATATGATTGCTGAAGCAAATAAGCAAAATACAACGATTTTTGAGTTAGGCGATCGTTTCACAAAACAGTTCTTTGAGGATATGAAAGCCTTGCATATAAAACCTGCAAGCGTTTACCCAAGAGTAACTCAGGAAATAGATGCAATAATAGAAACTATAAAATTGCTTTACGATAAAGGCTACGCTTACGAAACCAAAGATGGTGTGTATTATGATATAAGTAAATTCGCAGAGTATGGAAAGCTTTCCGGAATAAAACCAAGCAAGAGCATTACAGGCACAAGGGTCAAAACAGATAAATATGAGAAAAAGAAGGTTCAGGATTTTGCGCTATGGAAGAAAGCAAAACCTAATGAACCATATTGGGAAAGCCCTTGGGGCAAAGGCAGGCCTGGCTGGCATATAGAGTGCTCAACAATGAGCTCCAAGTATTTAGGCTTGCCTATAGATATTCACGGCGGTGCAGTTGATTTAATATTCCCACATCACGAAAATGAAATAGCTCAAAGCGAAGCCGCCTACGATGTTAAGCCGTTTGTAAAATACTGGTTGCATACTGGCTTTTTAGATATTGCTGGCCAGAAGATGAGCAAATCTTTAGGGAACTTTATAACGGTGCCTGAGCTTCTTGCAAAATATAGCGCAAGAGTATTTAGATTTTTCATCGCAACAAAGCATTACCGAAGCAGAATTGATTTCTCTGAGGAAGCGATGAAGCATGCAGAAAATACGCTCGCAAGACTCAACGATTTCATTCAAAGGCTTTATGAAGTAGAGCTTCCAGGCAAGAGCTTAGCGGTTGAGCCAATACTTGGCAAAGCAAGGCAAGAGTTTGAGCTCGCGATGGATAACGATTTTAATGCGCCGAAGGCCTGGAGCGCGATCTTTGCGCTCGAAACAGAAGTAAATAAGTTGATGAACGAAAACAAGCTAACAAAGAGCGGCGCACTTAGAGTGATAGAATTTCTAAAAGAAATAGATTCTATCTTCGCGGTTCTTTCATTTGAGAAGAAAATGCCTGACTTGAATGAAGAAGAAAGAAGGCTTATAGCGCTTAGAGATAAGCTCAGGAAGGAAAAGCGGTTTGAGGAAGCAGATAAAATAAGGGAGCAGCTTGCTTCTCGTGGCATAATACTCATCGACACACCGCAAGGAACAAAATGGCGAAAAGCCAGATAATAGCGCTAAGTGCGCTAGCGAGCATAACAATTATAAATTAAATCTACTTATTCAATTTGAGCCGCATGATAGAAATTACAAGCAATCTTTCTCTCAATTTGCTCTGGGAACTTGGCCTTATCATAGTTGCTGCAGCGGTATTTAATTTTATAGCAAAGAAATTGAAGCAACCAACGTTGTTGGCATATATACTTGCAGGCATTTTTATAGGGCCTTATTTTTTGAATTTTTTAGCAAACACTTTTAGCATTGATTTAACTATTTTAAAAATAGCAAACATCCAAGATATCGCTTTGCTATCTAAGCTTGGCGTGGCTTTCTTGCTTTTCTCTGTTGGTATAGAATCGGATTTCCTGAAGCTGAAAAGCTTTGGAAAGCTCGCGGTTATTGGCGGAACCCTGCAGGTAGCTTTAACCGCGCTTTTCACTTATATTTTAGCATATTACACCGGCATCCTTGATTTCAATGAAGCATTATATTTAGCGGTAATACTGGCGTTTTCTTCCACAATGATTGTGGTAAAACTGCTTTCAGACAGCTTTACTATCGACACCTTGCATGGAAGAATAATGCTCGGATTCTTGCTTGTACAAGACGTGCTTGTTATACTATTGATGCCCCTGCTAAGTAACCTAAAGCTTTTACTTGAACTGCAGACATTCGCAAACTTTATTATTTCCGGAGCCGTGCTTATGGCAGTGGCGCTTATAGCCAGCAGATTTATCTATCCGAGAATCTTTAGCTTTTCGGCAAAAGGCGCAGAGATGCTATTTTTGGGTTCGCTCTCCATTTGTTTCGTTTTTATGTTTTTAGCAGAATCTTTGGGCATTCCAATGGCTATTGGTGCATTTATAGCAGGTTTAAGCCTCTCTGTGCTCCCCTACAGCTTTGAAATCTACGATGAAATTAAAGGCGTTCGCGATTTCTTTGTCACTATTTTCTTTGTTACATTGGGGATGCAGCTAAACTTTTTCCAGCTTTCAAATAGCCTGCCCTTGCTATTGCTCTCGTTCTTGGTTGTTTTTATTATAAAGCCGACTATTTTCTATTTGCTCTGTCTGTTTGCAGGCTATGGCAGAAACATTTCATTTACAGTTGCTTTAGGCCTAAGCCAAGTTTCTGAATTCTCATTCTTATTGGCTGGTCAAGGCTTAGCTGCAGGTCTAATTTCACAGGACTTTTATTCAACAATTATTTTTATAATAGGTCTTTCAATGGTTGTAACGCCTTATTTTTTCAAATACCGGCAGGCTTTTATGGAGTTTATAGATAGTATTTCATCCAGAATTCCCATACCAATAAAGAAAGACCTTTTCAACAAGAAAATAAAGCATCTTGAAGAGGTTGCAGAGCAAAAGGGACATATTGTGATAGTTGGTGGCGGCGTGGTTGGCAGTGCAATTGCTAAATTCCTGAAAGACAAACCATTGCTTATAATTGACCACGATCCAGATGTGGTAGCTTTACTAAGGGCTGAAGGTTTCACTGCTGTTTATGGTGAAGCAGAGAATAAAACGCTTTGGAACAAGCTCAATTTAAAAGATGCCAAGATGCTTGTGCTGGCTATTCCACAGTTTGAAGCCTCTATGCACTTGCTCAATTATGCGAAGCATGCGAATCCTAAAATTGTAATATTTGCGAGAGCACACAAATACGATGAAGCCAAACAGCTTTATGATGCTGGCGCTGACTTTGTATGCATACCTGAAGCGGCCGGTTCCAATATACTCATAAAAGAAATAGTAGAATACCTGGAAACCAACTCTTTAAGGCATGTTAATGCACTCAGAGATGAGCTCTTAAAGCAGTTGGAAGAGGCCTCAAAGAAGCAGCCGAAGAAAAAGCCCTTTAATCATAAACACGACTTTATATAAAGACTTCGCAAGTGATTATTAGAAATCATTACATCCGAAAGAGTTTTAGGCCAAATGTTTCGAATCTTTTAAAGTGTTTCAGATTCAATGTAAATAATTTAGCACTGTTGTTTATTGCAATGGCTGCAATCATACAATCCAGCCTTGCTACCTTAGTCCCCTTTTTCTCCAGCTTAAATTCCATTTTAGCTGCCAGTATGGCATCGTTTTTTGTAAATTCGAGTATATTTAGATCTGATATCTTGGTCGCAGTTTCAAAATCACCATTCTTAAAAAGCCCATGGAGGATCTCATAAAGGTTTATTGTAGTTGTTGTTATTTCTTCATTTGTGCTCTGCAGTTTTTTGAAAATCGTTTCGCCCCTTTTTGAGCCTTTCTGCATTAGTTCAATTAGAACGTCAGTATCAAGAAGTATCATCTTCTCTCAAACCTTTTAGAATAAATTTCCTCAACGAGTTTTTCTTTGTCCTTCCAGTCAACACTACCCTTGAGCTTTACAATGATATCAAAGGAGTTCCTTTCTCCAACAAGTCTTTCAAGCAGTTTGCTAAAGCTCTCATCAGCTCTCTTAAACCTCAGAAGCTTTTCATAGGTTTCTTTTCTTATTGTGATTGTTTTTACAGCCATATAAACATATGTTTAAACATATGTTTATAAATGTATTTCTCCTCACTAGCAGCTATTCGCTTTGCTGCTCTCTTTTTCAATAATCAGTTCAAGAACACCATTGTTGAAGCTCTTCTTGAGCGATTCTGGTTTTACCCGCTCTTCTAATGGTATTTCTTTATAGTAGCTTGTGTCTTTCTCAGTCGCAAAGATTCTCACAATGTTTGGCTGTACTTCCAGCTTTATATTCTCTTCCCTTGCGCCAGGCAGGGCAGCAACGATCCAAACAGAATCCTTATCATATCTCACTTCGTAGAACGGCTCTGAGCGTGTCCTGAAACGCTTAGCATAATTCCTTCTTTTTTCATATCTCTTCACCCTTACGCTTGGCACGCCTTTAGCATCAAACTTTATTGTAAAACCTAGCGCTAATGGCTTTGAATCTCGCATAAGCTCGTCAAAATCAGGCATATTAAATAAGAGCTCGTTCATCACCTGAAACATTCTCCGCTCCAACTCCTCAAACTCATCAAGCTCTTTTCTCTTTTTCTTTCTATGAAACATTAAAATTCCTCCAGTGTTTTTTGTAGTTGCTTATCCAGTGTTCTTATATTTGGTTGCCAGTAAGCTCTTGCACAGCTTGGCAACTTTCCATGCTTTGCGGTCCACTTCTCGACGAAACTCTTGGTTAGTGGATCGTGCCAATAACCTGAGCCTATCTCCCCATAGTACTTTTTCAGAGTTTCGATTTCGGAGTCGCGAGCCACTTTTGCAAGGATGCTTGCGGCGCTTACTGCAGCATATACTTTATCAGCAAAATGTTCTGCTTTAATAATTAGATTAAAGGGGAGATACTTTTTAATCCTTTTTGCAAAGTTGTCTGCAATTATATCTGGAGAATCCACAATCAATATAGCAGGCTTCACACCTATTCCTTGAATCAGGTGTGCTGCCTTCATCGCCTCTATCTCATTTAAAGATCTCATTGGCATTAATTCATTAAGCTCTTTGGCGGTTATCTTAACAATAGCATATTTTTCTACTATCTTTTTTATTTCCTTTGCCAAGCGCTCGCGTTCTTTTTTACTAAGTTCTTTAGAATCTCGCACCTGTAGCTCGATAAGCTGTTCTTCCTGCGTTTTATCCACTAGCACAGCAGCCATTACCAATGGCCCTATAGCAGAGCCTCTGCCTGCCTCATCAATACCTGCAATAAGAATTTTCTTCATTGAAAAACTTCATTTAGAATAAATTTAAAAAGCCTTCATTGAAGAATTATTTAAGCTTTCTAATAAGCTTGAAATTCTTCTTAGAATTAGCTTTTTTAATATTGGTGAGGTTTATGGAAGGAGTGATAAAAAACTACCGCAGAGGAAGGCATACTCAAAATCCCAGGCAAGCGATAATAGAAATTGCAGGCATTAATTCTCGCAGCAAAGCATTTTCTTTAGTTGGAAAAGCGGTGGAATATAAAACGCCAAGTGGCAAAGTGATAAGAGGTAAAATTTTAGCGGCGCATGGCAATAGTGGCGCGGTGAGAGCACGCTTTGCAAAGGGCTTGCCCGGCCAAGCTATTGGCGCAAAGGTTCAGATTCTATGAGGAAAAGCCCTATTTACAAAATCTACTTCTCTATCGCAAGCGCTACATTTTTCAGCTAGGTCCATGCAATGCCTTTTAAGCTCCAATGCTCTTTTTATATCTTCTGCTTTAGCATTCTTTGCCCTTAAGCTATTGTACAAATTATCATAATGCTCTATCAGCTTTTTTAGCAGCGCTAGCACTTCTTCCTTTTCACTGCCTTCGCGCAGATTCTTGCGCCCAAAGCAAAGCAAGCATTTGCGCTTTGCCTGAAGAATCAGTTTTTCTCCTGTAGAAACCTCGGCAACCGTGTCCATAAATTAATACTTGTAACAAAAATAGTAAAAAGATAGCAGCTTTAAGCTGCTACCTCTATGCCCAGCTCCTTCTTCAGTTCGCGGTATCTGTTACGAATAGTTACCTCCGTGACGCCTGCAACATTAGCCACTTCTTTCTGAGTTCTGCGCTCGCCCATAAGCAAGCTCGCTATATATACTGCTGCTGCAGCAACGCCTGTGGGGCCGCGACCGCTTATAAGGCCTTTCTTTATTGCCTTTTCTATAATCTCGCGGCCTTTCTCCTGCACTTCGCCGCTCAAGTTAAGCTCGGTAGCAAACCTTGGGATATAATGTATAGGGTTTGTAAGCGGCACATCAAGCTTAAGCTCCCTTACCAAAAACCTATATGTTCTGCCAATCTCCTTCTTAGTAAGCCCGGAAGCTTCAGCCATCTCGTTGAGCGTTCTTGGCACCTGATAAGTTCTGCATACAGCATAGAGAATTGCGGCAACTACAGCTTCAATGAGTCTGCCCCTAATAAGGCCTTTTTCTACAGTCTTTCTGTAAAGCAAAGCTGCTGCCTCAACCAAAGATTCCGGAATGTTTAAATAGCTAGCAATTCTGCGCATTTCAGTCAAAGCAATACTGAGGTTTCTCTCCATCGAAGAGCTTACAGAAGCCCTTTTATGCCACTTTATAAGCCTATACATTTGCGCTTTGCCTGCACTGGAAAGCTTATTGCCGCGCAAATCTCTGCCCTTGCGGTCTATCATGGTTACTAAGCCTTTATTGAGCTTTACGTACTTCTTTGGTGAACCCGTGCGAGCGCGCTGTTCAAACTGATCTGAATCAAAGGAGCGCCATTCCTTGCCTAAGTCAACCATATCCTCTGTAATCACCAATCCGCACTTCTGACAGATTATCTCGCCTCTTGATTCATCCTTCCTAATCTTTTTAGAGCCACATTCTGGGCACTTAGTTATAGTCATACAACCACCTTCCTTACAAATTAAAATTTAGGACGCAAAGAGCAAGCCTCTCCAAGTTTGTTCAGAAAAAAAGCATACCTTTATATAATTAACTGCTGCCTTTCTCATATTTAAACCTTTCGGTACATTCAAAATCTCAAAAATCAAGCGAAAAATGGATGCAAAAGAGGCTATTTTGCCTCTTCAAGCAGCTTTGCTTGCACCACTCCGCATTGACCGGGCCTGCTAGTTACAACTGCTTTTGCCTGTTTGCCTTTAAGTTCAACCTCTATTACCGCACCTTTAGTTATTATATTGCGCCTTGCAAACTGCCTATCAGCTTTATTCTCAATTATCGTTCTTATTGGTGCGACAATTGCTTTGCCACCAGCAGAAACTACTGCCTTAACAGCTTTCTTAAGCTTAACCTTTATATTGTCGCCTCTGGCTCTTACAACCTCGCGCTTTTCTTCCTTATCGAGCTTTGTGTGTGTAGGCGGATTTCCCTTCCAAGCAAGCTTTTTATCGCATCTTCGCAATGAATGCCTCAAGCCACCGCTTGGCTTCCTTCTGGATTTCATGCGATATTCGGCCATAGGATCACCTGTTAAGGATTAAAAACTTTGCAGAGAAAAGCTTATTATGGTTCGCGATGCCAAGAGTTTAAATATTGCGCTAAAAAAAGGCACCGCTAATATTAATAATATAGAAGCAATGATTAATAAATGTTTGTTTTCCAAGAAAGACATATTTGCGATAGTGCCGGCAAGCACCATTGTAAGCGAGCTTCAAATAATAAATGCTGTTGAAAAAGCACTTGCAGAGTTTCGTTCAAAGAAAGCGATTGCAAAAAGCCTCTCTTTAGAATTCCTGCTTTTTCTTTACGGCACAAGAAAAATAAAAGAGGCTTTGAAGATTGTTGCGCAAAAAGATAAGCAATATTTCCTTGTAGCTGCTTCAAAGAATAAGGATAGGCTCAAAAGGATGCTTAGCTGCGCAATAAATTCAGGCTTCAAGGAAAGAGAATTTGCATTAAAGCCCAACACGAAAAAGCTTGCAGCGCTTTACAATATAGATTGGTTGCACGCATACAGGGGTTATAAAAAGGATGAAGCGCTTAAGTTGGCGATACTTGAAAAGCAGGCTCTTTCCAGATTAATTGAATAGCTTTTTTAATTCTTTCCTTCCAACAAATCATATACTTATTTTGCTTCTTTAAAGGTGCTTTAAATGGAAATGCCAAAGAAAGTAAAGCGTTATTGCAAAAAATGCAAGAGACATACAGAGCACACTATAAAAGAATATAAAGGCGGGAGAGCGCGCACATTAGCGAAAGGCAACCGCAGGCACGAAGCAAATGTGGCTGGCTATGGAGGCAAATACCAAGCAGTGGCTTTGAGAAAGAAACTAAACAAAAAGCCAACATTTGTAGCTGTTTGCAGTGTTTGCGGTGCTAAGCAGGTATTCAGCTTGGGGAAGCGCATGAAACGCGTTACTTTAGCGTAACTATAACCTTAAAACCTCTTTTCATATAATATTAACATGGCGTCGCGAAATTCGCTTCTGTTAATTATAAAGCAGAAGCCTGGAATCACCTATACTGCTTTGTTAGCAAGAATTTTAGGTGATTATTCCAATATAAATTCTGCGAGAGCCGCACTAAGCAGAACATTGAAGGATTTGGATGCGTTAGGTCTCATAAGGAGAAAAAACAATATGCTTTTTATAACTGATAAAGGCTTAGCGATGCTTCAGCTCGAGATGAAGAACAAGCTTATTCTAAAGCTCAACGAGGTTATTTTGAAAGGGCAAGCTCCAGAAGAGCTTGTAAGGGATCTTTCCATACTTGTGCAAAGAAGCAAGGGAGATCATGATCTGCTTGAAGTAGCAAAGAAAAGTGTTAGCTTCTTTGTAAGCGATATAGAGAAAAAGCACAAAGCGCTGGAGAAGAAAATAAAGCAACTGAGCTATTTAAACAGCGTGCTTAAAAAGCAGATAAATACACTAAAGGAACTTGGCTTTAAAGACAGGGTTGTTTTCAATAAAGAATCCTTCCCAAAAGTGCTGAGCACCCTTATAAAAAAGGAGAAGCCAGAAGAGCTTATTGTTACCGCTGACAGCGAAACACTTGAAGAAATAGCTGAACTTTTAGAAGCAAGCATTCAGAGCAATGCGATAGTAGTTGCACCAGAAAAAATAAGCAAGCTATTGAATTTCTTCGAAAAGAATGCTAAGCAAGTGGTAATAATGTTCCAAGATTTTCAGATAAGGGTTGCAGAGCACTGCGAAATAATCGCACCAGCAAAGAAGCTTGAATTTATAAAGCTTTAAAAGATGCGACCGCCGGGATTCGAACCCGGACCGGGAGCTTGGGGGGCTCCAATGCTGCCATTACACCACGGCCGCTTAGCGTTTATTTCTCTTCATCAATATATTTTGCTTCGATAATTTTTATTATTTTTTTAGCCTTTTTCGGGCCAATGTTTGGTAAGCTCTCGAGCTCTTTAACGCTAGCGTTGAAAACACCTTTCACCGAACCAAATTTTTTCAGCAGAATCTTTGCTGTTTTCGGCCCAACTAAAGGCAAGGATTCCACAATAAACTGCTGCCATTCCTTGAGCGCTAGCGCAGGCTTCTTCCTTAAACTTATTTCCCTCCTTGCTTTTTGCTGAATGCGCTTTGCAATTATATATATGTATTCTGCAGTCTGAGCTTTACTTTCAGAGAATAGAATAGGTATTCTGAAATCCAGAGCAATTGTGCTTAAAGCGCCCATCAATGCATTAGCGTTTATATCACGCAGAAAGAAAAGTTCGCGAGGCGTACCCTCAATAATCAACAGTGGCTTCTCATAGCTGAGCATATTTGCAAGCTGATTAAACAATCTGCCGTCAAGCAAACTCGCTAAAAAATCGTTTGCGGTTTTCCTCTCAATCACAACCTGCTCAGAAATTAAATAATCGCCAATATCAAGCATCACTTCTTTTACCTCAGCCCCTTTTCTGCGCAGGAATTCTGCTACTTCGGAGCTCGCTTCCCTGTGGTCTGCAAATACTAAAGGTTTATCGCTATCAACAAAACCCGCAAGTGTATTTTGTTTTATTATGCGCTTTTTCATTTCATTCACCTAAATAGCTACTAAGCGTCTGCTGCTTAGCTATTTTGTTTTGCTCCTTCATATCCTTGAGCTGTTCAAGCATCTTGCGTTCTTTTCTCCTTGCAACCCAGTAATATGCCTCATCCCTAGTGCCCTTTGTCAGGAGTATTATCACTTTGCCACTCTTTACGCGAGCGGTTCTACCGCGCCTTTGAATATGCCTTATTTCGCTTGGCACCGCTTCGTAAAATATTACTAAATCGCAAGCTGGAATATCCAAGCCTTCTTCCCCGACACTTGTAGCTATCAATACATTTATTTTATTTGATTCAAACTCTTCAATTGCTTTTGCCTGTTCCTTCTGGCTCATCCCTTTGCTTTCCCTTTTCGCCTGCCCAATGAAACGCTTTGCTTTCACATTTTCTAATTCATTCAGCTCCTTTTCAAGAAGCTCCACGGAATCGCGGTAATGATTGAAAACTATTATTCTACTATTAGGATTTTCGTTTAGCTGTTCCCGAACTATTTTTGCAAGCATAATCAACTTTGGATGCTTTGCATTGCTTTCAACAAGCTTCTTTGTGATTAGAGCTGCGCGAGCAACATTTGCATTATTCAAAAACATCTTTCCTGCCTTTGTATTCCTATCTTTTTCGTACAGCCTTTGGAAATATGCCCACAACGCTTTTGGCCCTTGAGTTTCAATGAGGATGAGCGCATGGTTTGCCTTGATTAAAGAAGCTACGCGAGCTGCTAACGTATAGAGTTCTGGCCTTTCCCTGCCTCTTTTTTCAATCATTGAGCTTATCTTCCTCTGAAGTGCCAGCAACTTTGCTCTATTAAAATAGTCCTGCCTTGGCATCTTTGTTACGCTAAGCTCTTTTAGCTTTAAAGCATTCTCTCTAATAAAATCAGTTAATGCCTTTTTTATCTGTTTGAATTCTTCAGGCAATTCAACCTTGCGCCATTCAAGCTTTATTTCACTAATATAAGGCTTTACATCCTCATCCTCCAAAGTAACTATTTCAATATTCTTTATTCCAAGGTTATTGCATATTTCTGCAATGCGCTCCTTTTCATGCCCAGGCGAAGCGGTTAAACCAAGAAGCAAACTACTACCTTGCTCTTTGAATTTCTTCGCAATAAAAACATAGGAATAATTGCCCACTGCTCTGTGCGCCTCATCAAATACACATAGCCCGAATTTACTTAGATCAATAAGCTTCTGCTTTATATCGTTTTCAATGCATTGCGGTGTTGCGCTTATAACGCGAGCCTCTTTATAAAGCAAATATCTTTGTTTAGGTGGTTTGGCACCTGTAATAAGCACTATTTCGCCTTTAGGAATATTAAGCACCTTTTTCAACGTCTTTTGGTGCTGCATCGCTAATGGTTTTGTGGGTGCAACCATCAGCACATTCTTTCCTTTTCCAAGAAAATGTGCTGCAAGCACTGCGGCGATAATGGTTTTTCCCAGGGCAGTAGGCGCAACAACAAGCGTGCTTCCCTTCCTGAGCACACTATTGATAAGCCTCTCTTGATAAGCCCTTTTCTCAATACTCTGCGGTTTTATTAAAGGATGTTCAAAGAATTCCATACTAGCAAAAAGTAGGAATTAAAGGTTTTTAAAGGAATGGAAAAATGCAACAATGCTTTGCGCATTTTTTTAATCCTTTAAGCGCTCGGGCTTATCTGGATGCGGAATAAGAAAACTCAGCTTTCCAAACGCCGGGACCTTATTATATTCGTATAGTTTTTTGAGTGCATTTAAATAGGTTTCTGAGCCCACCCACTTCTTTGCGATCTCATCTGCTTCTTTCTCAAACGCACGCACAGTTTTTGCAGTAAATATTAAAACTACTGGTGCAAAAAGCATCACAGAAAAAAGAACTATGGGGGGAATATAATAACTGAATAATAAAAAGGGCATAATAGACAATGCTATTAAGCCACTCACCACTCTTTTTAGAAGAAATTTGTTTCTTCCCTTTAGGTGAGCTAATTCATGAAGAATTATCGCATCCAGTTCTCTTTTTGTTAGAATTTTTTCAATGTCGCCCAACAAAATTATTTCATTTGTTTGAAGAATTGCGACTGCAGAAATTGAGTTAAAGAAAGGCTCTTTTATTTGCAGAATTTTCACCTTGGTTTTTAGTTTACTTATCTTATCTGAAAAGCGTCTTTCCAAATCGCGCCTTCTTTCTATTTTGTTGAACATATTTGTTATCCTTTTGTAAATAATTGGCTGAAGAATAAATAAATACAGCAGCCAAACACACGTGGCAAAGACCGTAACCAAAATCATTTTTGATGAGAGATCCATCTCAAGCCCGATTATAAAAAAGGTAAACAAATATAGAATGAAAAAAGAAATAGCTTTTAGTAGCGATATTATGCCCATTTTTGTAACAAGAAGTGTTGGCTTTCTTTTGAGCCCACTTAGTTTTACTGCTGCAGCTGAATGAATGGTGGAGATTGAAAATGAAAGAATGAAAAAAGAAACAATAAATTCCAATGAACCATAAACAGAAGCGATATCGAACAACGGCACAAAGAGTAGAAAAACAAATAGGATGATAAGGGCTAAATTATTCAGGTGAGAAAAAATAATACACAATTTAAATAAATTCTCTGTTTTTCTATTGCTCACATAATCACGCTCTACTTTTGTATGAGGAAAGCTATAAATTATTAAAATTGCTTTCTTGTTACTGTTCCTCACTAAAAAACCTTATTTTTGCCGAATTTATGAATTGAAAACCTTACAAGCCTTATTTTTCGCAAAAAAGCAAAGCTTTTTATTATTTAGCGTTATACTCTTTATTGGTGTTGTTTATGGGTGAGTTGCCATTAGCAGCAGTTGATAGAATAATAAGGAAGGCCAGCGGCCTGCGCGTTAGCGAATCTGCAGCAGTAGAGCTTGCGCGCTTGCTTGAAGAGGAAGGAATGCGCCTATCTCTAAAAGCAAAAGCGCTAGCAGAACACGCAAAAAGAAAAACAATTACTGCTGACGATATAAGGCTTGCAGCAAGGCAGTAACTGCTTTGCGATTCAATCTTCCAATTTTAATTTATTTTTCTCCAGAAGAATAAATATTCTCTATGTTTTATTCTCTTTTCTATTTTCTTCAGCTTCCTATTTAATTCCTCATAACGCGCCTTGAATTCGGCTTCAGTTATGTGCCTCTTGAAATATTCTGCTTTGAGCTTCTTTCTTAAAGCCAGTAGCTCGCTGCGCTGATGCATAATCCTTGCTTTTGCATCCTTGATTCTGAGCGAAATTCTAAGAGTTGCATATATTACAATTACAACAGCAAACACAAAAGCCAGGCCTGCCAAGATCTCCTGCGGTTTAAGCGCGCGAGTTATCTTCACATAAGAAAGCTTTTCTGTTTTTAATGGCTCTTCTATTTTAAGTTCTATTACATGCTCACCGAAATCCAAAGGCTCAGAAAGCTTCGCAAAGTAGTTCTCACCCCTCTTTTTTAGCATTATATCGCTAGCTTCACCATCTACAATGAGTTTGCCCCCAACATTCTCTGCTTCAAGCAGCTGCCCATTGCTATACTCAACCTTCACCTCTATTTCATCTATTGGTTCCGTGCTGGCTTGCTCAGGCTCCCGCGGTTTTATAAAAGTAATTCTCAACCCACTGATTACATTAAAATCAAGCCTCTCAATATCCATCGCTTCTGCGCCAACAGCTTTGGCAGTAAGCTTGCAGTGAAGAGTACTTCCTTTATAATTTGCAGGAAGCTCTAATGTAAAATAGTGCTTATCCTCCACATCATCGTAATTCATTTCCCCTTTAAGTATGCCACAATCAACATCTATAGTTCCATTCAATCCTTTATTTGACTTTATCTTAACCACAATTTCCTTCTCTTCGAGCAAAGCAATTTCTCTATCCTTTGGCTCTAGCACTTCCATATCAAATGCAGGATTGCTCTTACTAATGGGGATTTCTATAGCTGCTCTTAATTCGTTTCCATAAGCATCGTGCCCAGAAAGCAAAAGCATTAGTCCATTTTCAGCATCACGCTCATTGATTATATGGTTTACATCTACGTATACAGAATAGGGAATTTTTTCATCTGTTATCACTTTTAGATTTTTTTCCCAATCTTTAGAAACAAGTTTTGCTTGCAGATAAAGGTCTCTTGCCTGAGCATTACCATAAAGTAGAAAATCAAATCGGTACATTCCAAGCTTTGAACCCATGTAAAGCTGCCTGCCAGCAAACGGATTTCTCGTTTTTAGTTCCAAAGGCTCAAAGTTCAAAACAAGCCTGCTTGTAAGCTCCCTTATAGCTCCTTCTACTGGTGCTGCTGTTTTTATAAGCACGAATTCAGTATTGTTTACTCTCAACTTTGGATCAAACACTGTTTTAAACACTCCGGATGCTTCCTCTTGTAGCCTAAGCCTACGTCCTTTCATATACGCTTCTAAATAAAGCACATCGGTTGCACTCAAAGGGTTGTTTCGCTTATCCGTAAGCTGAATTTTAAGGGTTACGGGCTTTGTTTTCTTATTTGCCCCTCTTGGTTCTAGTATGCGAGCCTTAATATATGCCCTTACCACAAGCACCTCTACGCTTTTTTCATCAATAATGCCTTTCTCATCTTTTAGTATTAACTTCACTTCAAATTGTTTCTTCTCCCTGCCTTCCAAATAATACACATGCATCGCGCTTATTTGCTTTGTTTCTGTGCCTTTGCTGCCATTCTCTTCTATAGTTCCTTGCTCCTTTTCACCATCGCCAAAATCCCATTCATAGGTTGCTTTACTTACATTTGCAACCAAAGCAGTAAAAATTACTAAAGAACCCTCAGGAACAACGTGATTGCTTGGTTCAACCATTATTTCCATAATCTGTGCCTTTGCAGGAAGCTCAGCAGTAATAAAACTGCTTTCCTGTTCAACGCGCTGTGCAGCACTAATTGCCTCTATTTTGAAATAATATTTGGTGTTGGGTTCTAAATTTTCCAATAACACTTCGTGAATTTTTCCGTTGCTTTGCAAGCTTCCTTCCTCAAATTTTCCAGTTTTTCCATAATATAAAGTACAGCTCGCATCAACGCTTGTTTCCCAGCCTATTTTAGCATAATTTGAAAATGCTTCAACTTTAATATTCATTATTTTGAAATTCTCATACATTGTAGTAAATTCCTTGAGCTTGCTTTCCACACTCTTCTTCTCGTTCCAAGCCCTTACTTTAAAATAATACTTCGTTGCAGGCTCTAAGCCCTCTAAAAGTATTGCGTGCGTTGTTCCAAACTCGCCTTTTGTGCTTAGCCCTAAACTTTTGCTCTTTCCATAAAGAACCTCAGCATCTGCTTCCACACTTGTTTCAAAAACTATCTTTGCGGTGCTGGAAGTTACATCCACCACTCTAACATTATAAATTTCAAGCGTTTCAAGAGGATCAATCACAATAAAGCTTTCTTGCTGCATTGCACTTTCATTTCCAACATTATCCTTTGCAAAGAACTGCAGAGTATGATAACCCTCGCTAGAAACAGCAAATTCATCATTATAGGTTCGCCATTGCCCATTATCCAAGCGATATTTTATAGTTAAGCAACCTGAGCCCTTATCTTCACAGCTAAAACTTACAGTAGCTTTTCCAGTAACCTGACCACTATCCCCAGTATAACGAACTTCAGGAGCTTTATTATCTATCTGCACCTTTACGCTTTTCACCTGCTCTCTATTTCCCTCCTTATCCACAGAATAGAACCTCAAATAATACACGCAAACAGAATTGTTGGAGCATTCTATTCTCACAAAATTTCCTTTTTTGTTAGGCTCACAAGTATTTTCTGTATCTACACAATAATAAGTATGCTTACAGCCACTTTGCGAATCGTTGCAGTTCAGGGTAACAAGCACAGAACGTGGATACCATTTGCTTGAATCTACGCTTGCAGAAGTAATTGGTGGCTGAGTATCCTCAACACAGGTTCCGTTTTTACAACCATATTTGCAATGTTCTTTATCTGTGCTGCAATCCTCCTTCTGGCAAACCAGCATGCTACCCTCACACCAGCAGCTAGGTTCGCAGGTTTGAGGTGTTGGTGTTGGAGTGGGAGTGGGGGTTGGTGTTGGTGTGGGAGTTGACGTGGGAGTTCCACTCGTTCCAGTTCCTCCGCTTTGCCCTGTACTTGGACCGCTACCCCCGCTGCCACCTGTGCCACCGTCACTTGTTCCAGTTCCTCCGTTCTTGCCATGGCCGCCCCACCCTGCACACACATTAACTAACAAAAGTATTACAATAATTAGACATAACGCCCATTTTGAATATTTAACCACATCCATGTAAATACAATACAAAATTCTGGTTAATAAATCTTTCGAAAATTTAATTTTTAACTTTTTCTAATTAGTTAGCGAAAAATATATAAATAAGGTAATGCACTTAATTAATATGGGGGTGCAAATATGAAAAAATTGCTCTTGCTTAGTATAAGTATTTCATTTTTTGCGTTTGTTTTAGTTTCGAATGTTTTTGCCCAAACAGCGCAAACACAGGTTGCTTGCAAATATGATTGGGACTGCAGACATCTAGATCATTTTGTGAAATTGGATCAGAATGTTTGTGTAGGCCCAGAAAAGGTGTTTGATGGTAGGAGCGATCCAATATTGCCAAGGAGAGGTTATGTATTTCTTGACC
>JAGGVE010000043.1 GCA_021163505.1 Candidatus Iainarchaeum sp.
AATGCCTGTTCCTTGCTAACCAAATCGATTTTATTTTGGGCCACTACGATGTTTTTAACCCCGCTTATCTGAATCGCATTCAAGTGCTCAATTGTTTGTGCTTGCGGACAATGCTCATTTGCCGCAATCACAAGTATTGCTCCATGCATAAGAGCAGCGCCACTGAGCATAGTAGTCATAAGGGTTTCATGTCCTGGAGCATCAACAAAGGACACCTTTCTTTGGAATTCTCCTTTTGCACCACAATAAGGGCATTTTTCCTTAATGGAAAAATATCGCTTACATTTCGGGCAAAGATAGATGCTTGCATCAGCATAGCCGATTCTTATAGAAATACCTCTTTTGAGCTCCTCACTATGTGTATCAACCCACCGGCCCGTAAGCGCCTCTACCAAACTCGTTTTCCCAGCGTCGACATGCCCTATAAGCCCTATGTTTACGCTTGCCTGTATTGTTTTACCTTTAACTTTTTTCACCATCATACTCACACATTGCGTGCTTTACTTATTCAAATTATTTGCTTTCTTCCTGCTTTTCCTCTTTTTTCTCTTCGCCACCTTCGCTTTTTTCACTTGCTTCTTCTTTCTTAAGAAGCTCTTCAAGAGGCTTATCACCATACTGAGTTACTTTGATATTCACTTGGTGAATATCTTCAGCAATGGTGTTGCCTCTTATTCTTTTTCTTTTGCGCATGCCTCTCTCCTTTGGCCTGTAGCCTACGCCACCAGCCATAAAAATCTTTTTCCTTGCGGTTCCTATCAGTGTTGGTTTCATTGGAAATCCATCCTTATCGCTACCGCCAGTAATCACTCCTTTATATCCAGGCAAACCCACTACGCTTAACTCCACTTCGTCACCAATCTTCTTACCGATAAAGACTGGCTTTTCCATATTTATACTGTACGCCTTTCTTGTTTTTGGGTCGCTAATAACCAAGTTCATTCAACCACCTTTTCTTCCTCTATTTTTTGCTCGATACTTTTTATTTCTTCCAAAAGTCCTCTTTCTTCCTCGTTCAAATCAAGCGTGAGAACATCATTAAACTGCTTCTTTGGTATGTAGCTATAGAATGTTTCATTTAGCTTTATATTTCTGCCTACAACGCCTTTATCAATTGATACTGCGACTTCTTCATTAGCGCATGCTTCATCTAGTTCTTTGCCTTGGCTTTGAATTGAAACAACTTTGCCTACAATTTTTCCTTGCGAGTTTAATACTTTCATGTTGGGCCTTACCTTGCCCACAAGTATGCGTACGCCAATAACAGCGGGATTGCTATTTCTAAATATGTATTGGGGCAGTACAATAAATTTCGCGGGCCAAACAAGTTTCTTTTCGCGCTCTCGCTTTAAGCGCTCTTGTTCCTGAGCGCGCCACTCTTTGTAATCCTCTATTAGCTTATATATCACATTGCCCCTAAATATTTTAATGTTTAATTTTTTTGCTTCAATGCTTGCATGTTCTTCAATTCCAACGTTGAAGCCAACCACTACGCCTTCCAAAGGGTTTGCTCTTTTGACTGAGCAAGCTTCAATAATGTCCTTTCGCGTTATGTCGCCAACGTCAGCTTCTCTTACTTTTATTCCTTGGCTTTTGAAAAGCTGAGTTAGTGCTTCTAAAGAGCCAAGGGCATCAGCCTTTATTATTATGCCTGTTTTTCCCTTCACTCTAATCGCTTTAAGCTCCCTTTCAATTTGGCCTTTGGCATCTTTGCTTTTAGCAAGCACTACTGGCGAACCAGCTAATGCATCATCAAGCCCCGGCGCAGCGATTTTAACACCACAAGCTGCACTAACTTCACTTACATTCACAAAAGCGCTTTTCTTATCGCGAATCTCTGAGAGCGGCTCTGGCTTGAGCAAAGCCCTTATTTTTGTTTTTATTATTCCATTCTTTCCGCCAACGAGTATCTCGTCATTGATGCGCAGCTTTCCTGCATAGAGGATAACATCTATAGTCATGCCTAAACCTTTTTCTTCACGCACTTCAAGTACAGTGCCTTTCGGTTCCTCTTCCTCGGTTATTTCTAGCCTGTTGCTCAGAAACTTTTGACTTAGTCCTGTGAGAAGCATAAGTATTTCAGGTATGCCCTCGCCGGTGATATTAGAAACAGGGACTATTGCAATCTGCTTTGTAAAATCCGTGCATCTATCAAACCTATCGCTCTGAAAACCAAATTCATAGAGTTTTCCAACTATTTCATATATTTTTTCGTCTAGCTGTTGCAACGCTTGTGGCGATTGCTCCTTCATGTTTTCTAAAAAAGAGCCCTTTTTAGAATCCCAGTAATGCAATGCATCTATCTTCGTTGCAGCAACAACAAAAGGAGTTTTGTAGCTTTTTAGTATTTCTATCGCTTCTTTTGTCTGTGCCTGTACGCCCTGCGTTATGTCAATAACCAAAACCGCCAAATCGGCGACGCTTCCACCACGTTTTCTTAGATTGGTGAATGCTTCATGCCCTGGAGTATCTATAAACAATAGCCCTGGAATTTTAAGCTCGAACCCAAACTTTTTCAGAAGCTTGGAACTTATCTTTTCTATTATTTTAGCTGGCACCTCTGTTGCGCCTATATGCTGTGTTATGCGCCCTGCTTCTCTTTCAGCGATAGTCGTGCCTCTAATCTTATCTAGGAAAAGCGTTTTACCATGGTCAACATGACCAAGCACAGCTATTATTGGTTGCCTAATCATCTTTGTCAGCACTCCTTCACAATAAGCTGTTTGCTAAGCACTAACTTTAATGCAAACCAGTTGAACCAAAACCCTGTTCATTTCTAGCTGTTTTATCAAGCTCTTCAACTTCTTCCAGCTTTGGAATCTCAACTTTATTAAAAACCATTTGAGCAATTTTCTGCCCTTTTTCTACCTTGAACTCTTCGTTGCTTAGGTTGATCAGTATTACCTTTATCTCGCCCCTATAGCCAGCATCAATAGTACCAGGCGTATTGAGTACTGTAATCCCATGGTTTATCGCTAAGCCGCTTTTTGGCCTTACCTGTGCTTCGCAGCCCTCAGGCAATGCTATCTTTATACCTGTTCCCACAAGTTTACGCTCGCCTGGTTTTAGCACCACTTCTTCATTTGCAAAGAGATCAAAGCCAACATCGCCTGGCAATGCCTGTGCAGGCAGTTTCGCATCTTTAGTTAGCTTTTTCACCTTAACAATCATCTAGCTACCACCAAGCTTCTTGAGTTCATCCTTCGCATAAACAATGTGTTCATTTGCTTCATAATCCAATATCTCATCTTCTTTGAAGAACAACTTAATTTCACGCTCAGCAACGCTTGTATCAGCTGAAGCATGGATTAAATTATTTTGCTGGCTCATAGAGTAGTCACCTCTTATGGTACCTGGTTCGGCCTCTCTGCCGTTGGTTGCGCCAACCATCTTCCTAACAACCTCTATCGCGTTGAAACCTTCAAGCACCGCTAACACAACAGGGCCGCTTTGCATAAAGCTAACAAGGCCTTCATAGAATGGTTTTCCTTTATGCTCTGCATAATGTTTTTCAAGTATTTCCTTATTGAGCTGAACCATTTTCATTGCGACAATCTTAATGCCCTTTTCTTCAAACCTTGCAAGTATCTTGCCAATTAGGCCGCGCTTCACAGCATCTGGTTTGAGAATTATAAGCGTTTTTTGTAACAAGATATCACCTCGTAGCTTTCTTTTCTTTGGTTACCCATTTCTGCTTTGTAGGCTTCCTTTTCAGCTTTAACATGTTTCGCTCGCATTTGCTGGAACAGAAAGCAAGCTTGCGCCCAGTCTTGAATACAAATATTTTGCCAGTACCTAGAGGAATCTCCTTTCCACAGAAAGAACACTTCATGGAACCACCTTTAAATTTCTTTAATCTCCGTAGCTTCAATTTCAGTATCGAGCAATATTACAACATCCCCTAAGCGGATGTTACCCTTTATATTGCGCCTTTTTATACGCCCTTTTTCAGGGCCCTCAAGTATCTGTACTAGCGCTTGCACTATTTCACCTTGTACGCCAGTTCTTTTTATTATTTCAACTACTTTTGCAGGTGTGCCCTCTGCCATTTACTCACCTTTTTCTTTTTTCTCTTTCTTTGCTTTGAGCTCCTGAATCTTTTTCACAAGTTCAGCAAACTCCTTGTTTGCTGCACCTGCATCAACAACTGCTACGCTGCTTGCAGATACCTCTATGCCTGCCTTTTCACCAAGCTCTTTCTTTGTTTTTACGAATGTATAAGGAATTCCCTTTTCCTCGCAAAGCAAAGGCAGATGCATCACTATCTCTTTGGGTTCAACATCCTGTGCTATAAAAACAAGTTTTGCTTGTTCCCTCTCTATAGCTTTTGTTACCTCATTTACGCCAATTCGGAGCTTGCCCTTTTCACTAATTTTTTCAAGAACTCTAAGCTGCTCCGCCATAAGCTCTTCAGGAACGTTAAATTCCATCCTCGCACCTCCAAAGGGTTTTTCATCGGTAAAATAAGCGAAATTCGCTTATTAATTTATTATAAAGGAAGTTTTAAAATGCTTTGTAACGCTAGCTTTACATAGCTAGCGATGAGCAAACCAAGCGTCAACTTTTGTTTCTGTCACATTATCGATTCTAACAAAGCCGAGGTTATCAATATAGCATGTTTCATCCACTTTCTTTTTCAATATCGCTTTATCTGTTACGCGCTCTATCTTCTTTGCGTTTGGCATCATTATTTCTATTTTGACAGGCTCAGTTATCCAAGGAATTATTGGTTCTATTTTTTCGTCACCAACATATTCTGCAAACGCTTGCAGCTCTGTAATCTTTTTTATCCTCACATTGTATGCATTTCTGAGCCTCACTGTACCATTCAACTTGTTTTTAATAAGCTTCTTTTCAACAATGAATTTTTGTAAGCCTTCGTTGAGCTTAACAATGCCAAAATCGGTTTTTACCTCCTTTGCTGGCGCAAATTCAACCACAAGCCCAAGCGGCTCTTCAATTGCACTTATGCGCTCGCTCCTTTCGCTTATAATTTCCCTATTTATAGCTGCGAGCGTATTCCATTCTATTGTAGTATCATTTGGCTTTACACCTATACTCAATATAATCTTCCTTATTGTTTCTGGCTGAAAGCCACGCCTTCTCAATGCAGCGATAGTGCCAAGCCTTGGGTCATCCCAGCCAATGTAAACGCCTTTTTCAATACCTTCCCTTATCTTTGATGTTGATAAAGTGGCACCTTCAAGCATAACCCTGCCTGTGTATATTGTGTGCGGATATTCCCAGCCAAAGTAGTTATAAAGAAACATCTGCTTTGTTTCGTTTTGTTGATGCTCCTGGCCCCTAATTATGAGCGTAACACCTAAAAGGTGGTCATCTAAAGCAGAAGCAAAATTATAGCTTGGCCATACGTGATGTTCACTCGAAACCCTTGGATGCATGGGCTCATCAACTATTTTGGCAAGCCACCAATCTCTTACGCTTGGGTCTTTGTGGCTTAAAATCGTCTTTATCCTTAGTACAGCTTCGCCTTCCTTAAACTCATGTCTTAGCATCTTTTCAAATCTCTTTAGATGCTCGCTTGCCTTTTTATTTCTGCATGGGCATGCCTCCTGTGCTTTAATCTTCCTACGCCATTCTTCTGGGTCACAAGTGCAAACATAAGCTCTACCCATTTCAATAAGTTTCCTCATATATTCCTCATATATGTTAAGCCTATCGCTCGCAAAATACGTTTTGGTAACGCTACACTTAAGCCATTTTAGGTCCTTCTTAAATAATTCTTCAGCATTTGGTATCGGCGTCTTTACCTTTGGATCAGTATCATCAAACCGCAATAAGAACCTCCCTTTATAGCGCTTTGCGTACTCATGACTTAGTATAGCTGCCCTTGCGCTGCCTAGGTGCATTAAACCATTGGGGTTTGGAGCAAATCGCGTTACCACTACTTGCTGCTCTGCCCATGTTAGCTCAGGTAAATGTTCTTCTTTTTGCACAGGCTTTAGCTCGAAGCCCTCGCCATGTTCAAAGCGCTCATATTCGCGTTTTATTTCTTCAAAAGGCATATTATTTACCATTTTGATGGCATGTTTTGCGTACTCAACAGCCTTTTTTATTTCAATATCGGGCTCCAACGCCTTTATCTTGCCAATTACCGCGCCCAAATCCGCTTTGCCATTATGTAAATAAGCGTTTTTTATTGCATACTTATACGCCTTTTTTTCGAGCTTCTGCATACTTTAGTTAAAAGGTTGATGAATTTATATTTCTTTCTATAAGTCTCCTTAAAAAAGAAATGAGCAAAAAAGCATTGTATTACTTGCTCTGCCAGTGGTGTTCAAAATGCTTCTTTAAAGGTTCTATGATTGGCGCATTATGCCATATCGCAAAGCTGTATTCACTTTGCTTATCTTTTAGGTCACTTAATGCAATTACAAGCTTCTTATCATCGATTATGTATGCTTCTAACCCATGTTCGACTTCTTTTAAATCTATGCCATTCTTCGCTAATTCAGCAAGTTCTTCAATATTTGGGTGCAAGAGCCTTACGCTCACATTCCTTGCTCTCAGCTCCTGTATTGCTCTTTTCAGTGTGCTGTGCTTCGGTAATACTTCAGCAAACCCTATAACCGAGCTCTTTGCTGTTTGAATCTCTTGTGCAAGTATTCTTGCTAAATCATGTATGTCCTTAACCCTTAGCACTCTGCTTCCTTTCTCAACAGCAGCTTCAGGAAGCCTAATGGCCCTTTTAGCTTCATCAACAGCTTGCAAGAGTTCGTTTAATTCTTTTCTTTTCTCCTCTATGAGTGCATCGAATATCCTTTCGGTTTCCTGTATCCTATAGCGTTTAGGCCTACCACGTATCTCTATAACCAAGTTCTTTTCCATAAGTTTTTCCAATACATCATATACCCTTGTCTTAGGAACTTCCGCAAGCCTAGAAAGCTCTGGCGCTTTAGCCTCTTTAAGTTTAAGCAATGCGCTGAGTGTTTTTGATTCATACTCTGTTAACCCAAGCCTTTGGAAAAGTTGAACAATATCGTTGCTTTGCATAAGCATCGCCTTCTTTGCTCTAAAGCTTTCTCATATTTAAAAATTTTATATCTTGCCATTATTATTATACATATTTTATTTATAATTGTTACATTTAAACTTCACGTAGTGAATTTCACCGCTTTAGCCTGAATCAGAATTACACAAAGATAATACTTGCATATCCAACTACGTTGGCTTTATCTTTTGTTACTTTGGCCGAAGTATCGTATTTCAGC
>JAGGVE010000015.1 GCA_021163505.1 Candidatus Iainarchaeum sp.
CAAGGTGTTCTTTTACTGCCACAACCACTGCAAATACCATGAGAGCTTGCACAGAACTCCGTTGGAACAGAGAACACTGCAGCAGGCAATCAAATCTTTATCCCTACTAACTTGACATTACCCGTTTCCATTGGAAACAAACGGAAAACACCGCATTTCTCTAAATTTGTACCAAATCAAATAATATTAACAGTATTAATAATTTTCCTAGGTTTAAGTAATTTAGAGGTGTATGTATGCGTATTTTGATGCTGAATCCGCCATTTAAGCCCCGCTTCTCGAGAACTTCGCGAAGTCCAGCTGTTTCAAAAGGTGGCTGTGTTTACTACCCGATATGGCTCTCTTATGCTACTGGCGTTTTAGAACAGGAAGGACACAAAGTAAAGCTTGTCGATGCCCCTGCAGAGAATAAAACGCTGAGCGATGTTTTAACCCTTGCAAAGCGCTTTAAGCCAGATTTGGCTGTTTTGGATACGAGCACAGCAAGCATTATAAGCGATATAAAAGTGGCTGAGGCGCTTAAAGAAGCCACAGAATGCTTTATTACACTTGTTGGCACTCATGTAAGCGCTCTGCCTGAATGGACCTTACAGCAGAGCCCAGCTATAGATGCGGTTGCAAGGCATGAATACGATTATATTATTCGCGATTTAGCTGCTGAATTGGAAAAAACAAGACCTTCTTTAAAGCGAGTAAAGGGGCTTTCCTATAGACGAAATAATAAGATCGTGCATAATGAAAATATGCCCCTAATTGAAGATTTGGATGCTCTGCCCTTCGTTTCAAAAGTTTATAAGAAACACCTGAATATATGGAACTATTTCTACCCTGCAAATCTCTACCCTGAAATAACAATTGTTTCTGGCAGAGGCTGCCCATTCCGCTGCACATTCTGCTTATTGCCTCAAACGATGTATGGTAGAGGCTATAGAACGCGCTCAATAGGTAATGTTATTGAGGAAGTGAAGTATATAAAGAAAGCATTTCCTGAAGCAAAGGAAATATTCTTTGAAGACGATACCTTTACCGCTAACCGTCATCGCGTTAGAGAGTTCTGCAACCGCCTGCTCGCAGAAGGAATTGAACTCACCTGGTCAGCCAATGCTCGAGCAGATGTTGATTATGAAACTCTTGCTAAGATGAAACAAGCAGGCTGCCGCCTGCTCTGCGTTGGGATTGAAAGCGCCGAACAGAAAATACTGAACAATATTCGCAAAGGCACAACTGTTCAGGGCATAAGGCAGTTTATGAAAGACGCAAAGCGAGCAGGTATTTTAGTGCATGGTTGCTTTATTTTGGGTAATAGAGGTGAAACAATTGAAACAATAAAGAAAACCATAGAGTTTGCTAAAGAACTTGACCCTGATACCGCTCAGTTCTTCCCAATAATGGTTTATCCCGGCACAGAGGATTATGAATATTATAAAGAGAAAGGTTTTTTAGTTACAGAGAATTATTCACAATGGGTTACTGAGCAGGGCGCACACAATTGCATAGTTTCAAGGCCTTGGTTAAGCAATAAGGAGCTTGTTGAATGGTGCGATAAAGCGCGCAGGGAGTTTTACATGAGACCAAAATTCATTGCGAAGACGCTTGCAAAAGGGCTTAAGAACCCTGCAGAAATTCCAAGAATTGCAAAGGCAGCACGCACCTTTTTCAAGTATCTGATTAAAGGTACGAGATAAAATTGGTTGATTGGCATGAACGCAAGCATTATAATTCCAGTACGCAATGGTTCAGCCACAATAGCTGACTGCTTACGGGCTTTGCTTAAGCAAGATTTTGATGCCCGCTACGAAATTATTGTGGTGGATGATGGAAGCACAGATGATACAGCAAGCATAGTGAAAAGGTTCAAGGGCGTAAAGCTAATAAGGCAAAAACCTTCTGGGCCAGCTATAGCACGTAACACCGGTGCAAAAAATGCTAAGCATGAAATAGTTGTTTTTACTGATGCTGATTGCATCCCAGAAAAAGATTGGCTCAAGGAGATGCTCAAACCCTTTGCTAATCCCAAGGTTGTTGCAGTACAGGGTGCTTACAGAACAAGGCAACGCTCCCTTATTGCTCGCTTTGTTCAAACAGAAATCGAGTACCGCTATAATAAGATGCTCCGCTCAAAAGCCATTGATTGGATAGGCTCTTACAGCGCTGCCTATCGCAAGCGCATTTTCTTGCGAGAGCATGGCTTCAATGAAAAATTTCCAAAAGCGAGCGGCGAAGACCCGGAGCTTTCATATCGCTTGCAAAAGAAAGGCTATAAGCTTGTATTCAATCCAAAAGCGATAGTTTACCACAGGCATCCAAAATCCTTAATCCATTATCTACGCAAAAAATTCCAGCATGCGTACTGGCGCATCTTGCTTTATAGAATGCACAAGGAAAAAGCAGTAAGTGATTCCTATACACCACAAGCTCTCAAAGCACAAATAGGAATGCTTGGCTTAGCGATTCTTTTTGCAATTTTGAGCCCTTTTAATAATTTATTCGCATTTGCATCTCTTTTTGCCTTGTTTTTAATGCTCCTGTTTATGCTCCCATTCACCTTCTTTGCACTGAAGCGAGATTTTCTAATAGGTTTAATTACACCCGCAGTGCTTTTTCTCAGAGATGCTGCTTTTCTATTTGGATTAGCCTTGGGATTCATAAGCCTATATATACGTTCCAATCAGGTACAGTAACAATACTATAATAGAGCACAGCAATTGCTAACCAACCAAGCACAATAGATGCAACTAAAGCTAATTTCAAATACCTGTTTTGTAAGCTTGTAATATATTGTGCAATAGGCATAATAAACAGCGGAAGCAAATATGTAAAGTTTCTGAAATAGAAGAAATGGCTTACTTTGATTGTTGCTAGCGCAATAAGTAAAAAAGGCAGGAAGAAAAAGAAAAGGAATAGGTTGCAAGCGATTTTCTCTTTAAACATTTTAAACAAGCCAAGCACAAAGACCGCGTTCACTAACAATGCAGGATATAATAACAGAGGAAATCTACTTACTAAGAAGGATATATTTGCTCCGTTAGCAAACTTGTAAAAGATATAAGGAAAATCAAAAATACTTCGCTCATAGATTGGATTCTTTTGTAATGCAGGATGCGTAGCTAACACAAATGCTTGCGGCATAAACAGGATTGCTGCAATCACTAGCGGCAAAAGGGCACTTTTTATATCGATTTTATTCTTGCGCCACAGATATGCAAAGAAGCAACCATGCAAAGCAGTACTATTATTGCTACGTAATGTGTGTACAGAAACAATGTAGCAATAAGCCCCAATGCTATAGCATACTTCCTTTCCTTAAGATTCTCAAGAAAGATAAGAAGAGCATAGAACAATAAGGAGAAAAGAAAGATTACCATGCTATAGGCGCGAGTGTGTTGTGAGTAAAATAGATGTAAAGGGTTAAATGTTAGCAACGCTGCAGCTAATAGTGCAGTATCTTTGTTGAAGAGTTTTTCTCCAATTTTATAACAGAAGAAGATAGATGCTAAACCGCAAAAAACAGAGAACAATTTTACGAAATAATAGCTGCCAAACAGAATAAATATCACATGCGTAACCAATCCATGTAAAGGTGGATTATTGGGCTCTACATTAAGATATATATACATCATCTCATTAGCTGGCCTTGAGATTAGATCTATCTGGAAAGCCTCATCTACGCCAAGCTCCTTTTCTGCCAGCATATGCAGTCTGAGCGCAAGCGCCAATATTAAAATTAAAAGCAACAGCTTGCTATGTTTTGCAAACATACCAAAACCCTTTATTCTCTTTCTAAACTCCTCCAAGCCTTTTCCTTTGAGCGAGCAGTTTTCCTTAGTAGGCCTTCGCGAAGACAATCTTTAAGGTTAAAAGTTCTCAATACCCTCACCGTAGATTGTAATCGATCCAAAAACGAGAGAATGG
>JAGGVE010000023.1 GCA_021163505.1 Candidatus Iainarchaeum sp.
CACTAACTCGAAAGAGGACAACGCTTGGTGGGCGGTTCGGCTGGGGCGGTACACCCCTGAAAAGATATCAGGGGTATCCAAAGGTCTGCTCAGGCGGGTCAGAAATCCGCCGTAGAATACAAGGGTAAAAGCAGGCTTTACCGGGTTCTGCACAGCAAGGAACCCGGTTGCGAAAGCACGGCCTAGCGAACACTGGTGTGCCCTTTAAAGGGGCCCCGGTCTGATAGTGAACTTACCCTGGGGGTAATGGATCCGTCGCGGGTGAGAGTCCACATCGACCCCGCGGTTTGATACTTCGCCGTCGTCTCAGGGCATCCCGGCTGTGCATCAGCAGCCAAGGGTGGAGGTGTTAACTCATTAAAGCCCTACGTTAGTTGGGTTGAGAACGGTGCGAGCCAGTTTGGATACTATCTGCTGGAAGTGCTGGTTGGCTGAGGGGAAGGTCCAGTCAGTACGAGAGGAACGCTGGGCCGCAGCCTCTGGTGTACCGGTTGTCCGGCAGGGCAACGCCGGGTAGCTACGCTGTAGCCGATAAGAGCTGAAGGCATCTAAGCTCGAAGCGGTCCCCGAAAAGAGCCAACCATCCCTGAACGCTTCCCGTAAGGGAAGTGCTAGGGGCGAGAGCGCCGCTAAAAGAGCGGTTTGATAGGTCAGGGGTGTAAGGCGCAAGCTTCGGCGAGCGCTTCAGCCCACTGATACTAAAAGCTCGAGGTTCTTGTGTGGTGAATGGCCTATGCAGACTGAAGCCTTTTTTTCTTTTTGATGGCAAATTTTGGAGAAACGCTTCTTGAAAACTAATTTTAAGCCTAATTGGACACATATATTTATGGGGTAGCGGAAGGCCGGCTTACCGCTATACGCGGAGGAAAGTCCGCCCACCCGCTACAAAGCGCGAAAGCGCCTGCCCGAGAGGGCAGCCAGCGGAACAGAAACGAAACCAGGCCAAAGCAAGCGATGATCAGAACTGAGCGCTTTGGTTCTGGATGAAACGTGCCGCTGGAGGGTGCAAGCCTTGAAGGCGCTCAGATGAATGCCGGCACTCGCAAGAGGAACAGAAGGCGGCTTACTCTCCGCTGCCCCATTAATTTTTAAAAAAATCATCGCTAATTTTTTCGGTTTCAATGCGAAGAAGACCTAAAGCCAGCGCTTCGAAAACGAAAGGCAAAACTAAAAAGGGCAGGGTTTCTACAGCAGAACTGACTAAAAAAATTCGAGAGAATATTCGGAGGTTTACAACAAATACTAATCTCCGAGCACGTTCATTTGAAAGAAGGCGCGCAACATTAAAAGAAAAATATTCCTCAAAAACGCGAATTGAAGAAGCTGTGGAAAAACTTAAATATCTGGCAGACGGACATGCTCTAATTATAAGTACCCCGGCACGCGGAGCTTTTCCAAGAACGGAACGAGCTTTGATAGAAAGAGATGCAAAGCTCGTTGAATTAACCTTTAGGGATTCTGCAAGAGAGCTACTGAACTATTGGGCGCTCTTAGAAAGCGAGAAATTTTTAAAGCTTAGAGAAGAGCCTGAAAAGCTTGCCGAAAAAAGAGCAGAAGCGTTGGGTGCGAAATATAAAGCACAAGTACGTGATGTGCTTAAATTAAGACTTGGCCCTCTTTTTATGCCATTGCTTCCGCCCTCAGAATACAGAAAAGCTGTGCTTGCAGCTGAAAGGCTGATCAACTCGGCATATTTATCTCATTACGGTTCACTCGCTGGAAAGCCAACTGTGCAAAGTATGCTTCTTTTCATCCAAAACGTTGCGCTTAAAGAAATAGAGAAGCTAAGAAAAGAGCTTGGCTACGAGTAACTGTTTCTAATTTCTAAAGAGAATAAGGATTTAATTAATTTGCTGGTAAATTATTTGCTATGGTTTTATTAAATGGGGTTATTTATATTTCGCTTAAGATAGCTAATAAGGACATTACGGTTGAAGAACTTGAAAAAGAAATTCATGAAAAGATTGAGGTGAAGAAATGAGAAAGAGATACATAACAAGATATGTTTATGCGGATGGCAAATGGTTTGAAGAAAAGTTTCCATGGGAAGAAGCGGTAAGGCGCATAGAGGAGCGTCTCAGAAAAGATAAGAAGATGCTTGATATTTTAGAAAAGCTTTAAGGAGTTTGCTATGGTTTCAAAAGCAGAGCTAAGGCGAAAGTTCGCTAACGAATGGAAGAAACATTATAAAGTGGAATTCTTAGTGGAGAAAGGTTTTGTCAGAAAGCAGTGTAGAAAATGCGGTCGCTTTTTCTGGACTTTAAATGCTGATCGCGATATTTGCGCAGATTCAAGCTGCGTAGGGTTTGATTTTATAGGGAAGAAAACCAAAGGCTATGGATATGTGGAAACATGGCGCGCAATTGAAAAATATTTCACAAAACACGGGCATAAAAGCATTGCCCGCTATCCTGTTGTAGCGCGCTGGCGTGACGATCTCTATTTCACAAACGCTTCGATTATTGATTTTCAACCATATGTGGTGAGCGGCGAGCTTGAGCCAATAGCAAATCCTTTGATTGTTCCGCAAGCGTGTCTGCGCTTTAAGGATCTGCAAAACGTTGGTGTTACTGGGCAACATTACACTGCTTTTATAATGTTTGGGCAGCATGCGTTCAATTCAAGGAAAACCGGCTTGTTTTATTGGAAGAACGAAGCTTTAATGCACGATTATAATTATTTAACAAAGGTTATTGGTGTCCCAAAAGAAGAGCTTATTTTTATGGAAGATGTGTGGGCAGGCGGCGGCACTTTCGGGCCGAGTATGGAATACCTAGCAAGCGGGGTCGAATTAGGCAATTGTGTATTTATGCAGTTTAAGGAAACCAATAGTGGCTATAAAGAGTTAAAAACAAAAGTAATAGATATGGGTGCTGGGCTAGAACGCTTAGCTTGGTATACTAATGGAACGCCAACAAGCTACGATGTTGTGTTTAAGGAAGTGATGAAAAAGGCATTAGCTGATTCTGGGATTACTTACAACAGGAAGATGTTTGCAGAGTTTGCAAAGCTTGGCGGTACGCTGAATGTTGAGGATGGCATGCTCAAAGAGAAAAGAGCAAAGATATTGGAAAGTATTGGACTAAGCGAAGAGGAATTTATGAAAGAGATAAGGCCTTTGCAAGCGCTCTATGCCTGCGTAGACCATCTAAAGGCTTTGTTGTATGCGATAACGGATGGCATGCTCCCAAGCAATAGCGGTGGTGGCTACAATCTGCGCATCTTAGCAAGGCGCTTATTTGCGTTCAATGAAGAACTGGATTTAAGATTGGATATTCCGGGCTTAATTGAGCTGCATGCTAAAACGCTTAAAGACTTTGATGCAACGTTGCTTGATGGAGTGCAATCAACAATCGATGTAATTGAAGAGGAACAAAGAAAGAATAAAACGCTAAAACAGAAAGCACAGCAAAAAATAGTTACACTTATTGAAAACGCTCGCAAAGGGAAAATGCCCAGCGTAAATGAACTTATAACACTCTATGAAAGCAATGGCGTCGCTCCAGAGCTAATTGAGAGGGAAGCAGCAAAACATGGTTTTAAAATAGAGGTTCCTGAGAACTTTTACTATCTCATAGCAAAGAAGAATGAAAAAGAAGCGGCTGAGGAAAAAAAGATTGAGCTAAGCAGGGAGTATCCTAAAACGAAAGAGCTTTACTACGAAAAGCCTCTTGAAAAGAGCTTCAAAGCGAAGGTGCTTGGTGTTGAAGGCAACGCTGTTGTGCTAGATAAAACTTTATTCTATCCCACGGCAGGCGGTCAGGAGCACGACACAGGCACATTAAACGGCATTGCAGTACTTAGTGTTGAGAAGCTTTCAGGAGTGATACTGCACAGAGTTGCTGAACCGAAAAAATTTAGAGCAGGAATGCGGGTTAATGGTGAAATTGATTTGGAAAGAAGAAAGCAGTTGATGAGGCATCACACAGCAACGCATTTGTTGAATGCATGCTGCAAAAAACTTTTGGGAAAACATATCTGGCAAGCAGGCGCACATAAAGATGTTGATAAAGCACATTTAGATGTAACGCACTACAAGCGCATTACTAAAGATCAAATAAGGGAATTGGAGCGCATGGTAAATGAGCTTGTATTGGCTGACATTCCTGTGAAAACATTTTTCATGCTAAGGAACGAAGCTGAACAGAAATATGGCTTTACGCTTTACCAAGGCGGCTATGTGCCAGGGAAGGTTTTGCGCATTGTTGAAATCCCTGGCATTGATGTCGAAGCCTGTGGCGGCACGCATGTGCTTAAAACCTCTGATATAGGATTTTTTAAGATAATAAAGCGCGAAGGCGTACAGGATGGTGTTGAGCGCCTAATATTTGTTTGCGGTTTGGAAGCATTAAAGCATGTACAGGAAAGGGAAAAATTGTTAGAGGAAGCAGCAAGTAAATTAGCGGTGCAACCACAGGAATTGCCAAAAGCCTCGGAGCGCTTTTTCAACGAATGGAAGGAACTCCGTAAGAAACTTGAAAAAGCTCGCGAAATGATCGCAAAGTTAGCGAGCAAAGAATTGGTAGCAAGCGAAGGAAAAGTAATAAAGACCTATTTTGAAGGTTTGGATACAAAGCAGCTGATAGAGATTGGCAATGCAGTGCTTGCTAAACGGAAGGATGTAATGCTAATTCTTGGTTCAGAGGATAGCATTGTAGTATTCTGCGCTGAGCACTCTGGAAAAAGCGCTAACGAAGAGCTGCAAAAAATATTGCGAGAGCTGAACGGAAAGGGCGGCGGAAGTAGCAGAATGGCAATTGGGAAAGC
>JAGGVE010000040.1 GCA_021163505.1 Candidatus Iainarchaeum sp.
CGCTGGTTCTTGTGCTCCTTTATTATGTAGACAAAAATTTCAAAAACAAGAACTTAGCAAACTTTTCAAAACTTTTCCTGATAATCCTTGGTTTTTCCACAGGCCTAGCAAGCGTTTTCAAATTAGGATTGCATACCTAAGCTAAATGTTTTTTATCATTTCAATAAGCTTCTTTTTTGGAATGGAGTTCCACATTGAAACCTTTGCGAGAATATCATTTAGTGTTCCCTTTGCAATCTCTCTGTGATATGGTATTGTTATTTTGTGCTTTCCTAAAGCTGTTATTTTTTCCATTAATATGGCTGCCGCGCTGCCTTACAATAACATATCCGATCTTAGATAAAAATTTGAGTAAACGTTTGCCACTAACTACCGGCAGCTTTTGCACGTGCTTTCACTTCCATTTCGGAAATAGAAAGTACCTTTATATCTTCCATCGCATCGCTAAAGTGCACTTCAACAGCTTCTTTCAAATTTTCCATCAGCTCATCAAGGGTTTTTCCCTGCGTAAATATATCCTCGCCTATGCCGCGAGCACACCAATAGTTGCCATCATAATATATTTCAACCTTAACCAACATATTTTCACCATTTTTAGCTATAATATACTAAAATAATAACCCATCAACTCTTTAAAAAGATGCTTTTTCAGCCTACAACTTAATAATCCTGCCAAGCGTTTTCAAACCGGGATTTACTTAGCAGCAGCTGGTATGCCACTCCTTCAAACAGCCACTGCAAGCTTTATGCAGTTTTCTGCAAATGCGTAAATTCTCTGCAACCAACTCTACATTCAAATTGCGATTGAATCTTGCATTGGGACTGGACGAAAGCTCAGCGTTCCGCTGTACAAATTCCATTCTCACAAACACAGCGCTTCCCTGGTTTTGGACTAATTACCATCGGGCATGCAATATCTTTAGGGCATTCAATTTCTGAAAGCTTTGCATTTATACATTCCCAATGCGCTCCAGCAGTTTCAGGGCAGCAATTTGTGCTTACCCAAGAGCAGTCCGCATCGCTTGAACATGTTTTCACAATTCCTGTTCTATGCTCTATTTCTCTGCTTTCCAAATCAACCAGAACCCAAAGCTCCCGCAGCAATTTTTTGGGTTTTGGCTCAAATTCTAAACGAATTAGCCTTTCAATCTCGCTTCTGGGCAAGCGGTATGAAAGCCTCGCAAATGTGATATTTGTAGGTTTAAAGAAAGGGTCATACCAAAGCTTAGCAAATGCCTCTGCTTCCTTTTCAGTAAATCCTAAAGCAACCATATTCTCTTTTAAATTAATCCTGCTTGCTTCTTCAAGTGTTTTCTCAACTTGCATCCCTGGAGCTAAGGTTCCTATCTTTGCAATATAGCGCGTAGGGTACATAAAATTACCTGTACCAATAGCAACCATCACATCATACACAGCATATTTTGAATTATTTCTTACAAACACTTTTCTTTGCTCTAAATCATAGCTTGCCTCAATCTTGTTTTCAAATGGGAGCTCGCCCTCATAAAACAAAAACCTTGTTTTTATGTTATTGTAGTTCAATTCATCTGCATCAACATCATTGAGCGTTGGGATTATTTCTTCCAGAGGGGCGTACGATTTAGGGGTGAGCTCTTTGCTTTCTGGTTCTTTAATTACCTTTACATTTTTCCATTCCAACGCGTTTCCCTGAGCATTTATAAGCGGATACGTTTGTGTAGGCTTGCCTCCATTGAAAATTACCTTTGCATCGAATTCCTCCAGCTCTTTTGCATGCACATATATTACCGGTTGTTTTACCACCAACATCTTTTCAGGTCTGGAAGTTAGAAACCACCCCTTGCTTTCGTTGCAACCAACGAGCACGCCCCATTCGTGCACTTCATAATCTGCCGTTTCTACTACTCCTTCACCAAATTTAAAAGGCCCGTATATTTTCGTTCCAAAGTAGTCAGCAGCATCCAGTATCCAGTAATAATTTCCACAAACTAAAGCGTAGCGATAACTCCAGCCCCCAATAACGCCAGGCCCTGCAGAATGGCTGTAAAATTCAACCCTTTCTGCTTCTTTACCGGTTTCTCTGCATATAAAGATATTCCTCTTTTCCTGGTAAATCTCATCTGTATTTAGTGGTTCATTCCATGTCAAAAGCTTATCTTCTGGGAGAGGGCCAGAAATATACTGAGCTGGAAAATCCTCTATTGTATGGACTCCCCCAGAGTTTTGCACTAGCAAAAAAGAAATCACACTTATTCCGATAATTACCCCAATAAGCAAAATTGCAATAATTTTTTCTCTATTTTTCATCTTAACACCCAACAAAATAAGAAAATCCCCTTATTTATTCCTTTCGGTTTTGTTCGCTTTGCTTTGAATTTTAAATAAATCCCTCTAAAATCTTATTGAGCAATATGTTTTATCTGATAAGCCTTGGCTTAAAACCCGAGCAAATAACTCTGGAAGCATTGAATGTTATGCAAGAATGCTCTGAACTTTACTTCGATTCTTACACAAGCTGCTTTTCCGAGGGTGGCTTAGCGCAACTTGAAAAAATCGCAGGCAAAAAAATAGTTCCTTTGGGGAGAGCAGATATTGAAGAGCAATTTATTGAAAAGCTCAAAGAAGCGAAAGAAAAGAATATTGCTTTGCTTGTTGTGGGCAATGCTCTGTTTGCAACTACGCATATTCAGCTTTTAATAGATTGTGCGAAGCAGAGCATCCCTTATAAATTCATTCCAGGAATTTCGCTCACAAACTACTTGGGGCTAACAGGCCTGAGCAACTATCGCTTCGGTGAAATTGTTAGTGTGGTTATGCCAGAGCCAAACTATGCTCCGGAATCTTTCTATGATAAGATTGTGCGCAATTATGAGAATAATTTGCACACGTTATGCCTTATTGATATAAAAAATGGAAAGCCTGTAAGCGTAAAAGATGCTTTGCAGAGGCTTCTCGAAATAGAGGCTAAACGCAATGCAAAAATAATTAAAAATACTTTAATAATTGTTATAAGTAGCTTAGCAGGTGAAAAGCAAAAAATTGTTGCTGGTAATGCAAAGGAGCTTTTGAAGGAAAAATTTCCAGAACCAGCATCAATAATAATCTGCTCGAAGCTGAGCGAGAATGAAAAATGGGCTTTAAAGACACTATATGGTGTAAAACAATGACCTTGCTTGAGGAACTTAAATTGCGCGTGCATAAATACGAAAAGCTTACGGAACAAGCGCTGCAGGAAGTACAAATTATAGCAGAGAAAGGCACAAAGGATTATAGAAGAGCAGAGCAGTTTATTCAGATGGCTAAAGATTATTTTAGCGATGCAAAATATTATGCTGAAAAAGGTGATAATATTACTGCTTTAGCATCGTTCTCATATGCGCATGCGTGGCTTGACGCCGGCGTAAAGGCAGGTATTTTAAAAGGAGAAAACACTAGATTATTTGTACAGCCGTGATATTTATGGGCCTGTATGATAAAACATACAAAAGCTTTGCTTTCGGTTTTGAAATAGAAAAAATAAAGAGCATAGCCTTGCCTTTGCTTGCGCTTTTTGTGGTTTTAGTAATCGTCTTCTTAGCAAGCACAGCGATAGCTCCAAAACCAATAGAAGCCCGCCTGCTGGATAATCCCCTCAACCTGCAGGAAAAACCATACACTTTGCTGGAAGTTAAAGTTACCAATGTAACTGAAAGCGACGCCAGTAATGTTAATGTTATAGTCGAAGCCGCAAACAAAGAAGCAATTTTTATAGGCCCCGGACTTAAAGAGAAAAAGTCGCTTGCGATTATAGAGCGCGGCCAATACAGAAAGCTGTACTTTTTAGTTTCGCCAAAAAGTGACATAGAGGAAGGAAGCTATCTGATAAAAATAAAGGTAAGTATGAACAACAAGCTATTTGAAGAAAACATAGGGCTTATCGTAAAGCCACATTAATAGAAGCAGAGCGTCTCTAATGGTTGTAAACAATTAGTACTCGATCCTAAACCCGCTATACATATTGCTTGGCTCCTGCCACTTCACCTCAACCCTTTCAACGCTTGCTGCTGGCGGCCCAATTTTTACTTTCTCAATTAGCTCTTTTATGCTTTCTTCACTCCCTTCAGCAACTATCTCTACGCTGCCATCAGACATGTTTCGTACATAACCTCTCAATCCCAAACGAGAAGCCCAATCACGGGTAAAAGCCCTGAAGAAAACTCCTTGCACTCTTCCATATACGCGAATATATGCTGCTTTTTTTGCTGGCATAAGAAAACATACGTGTATAATGTTTATAATTCTTTATAAGCTCCTTAAATTTCTCTAGGTCTTTCAGGATTTCCCTACATTTTTCTTTCAATACCTGAAACGCTCTTTCTCAAGCCGTTTGCCTGTACACATAAAGAGTAGCACATCACAGCAGTTCTTTTTCAGTTTTTGTATCTTGCAAATACTATTGAATAGGTTATAAAACCCATTTACACTGAAAAAACAATTTGTGCAAAGCTTTTAAACTTCAAAATCATAGAATATATCGTGCCCAGAGTAAAGAAAGTCTATAAAGGAGCCTTGCTTAAAAGGCGAATGCGAATATGGTGTGAGTTCAAGAGAGAGCAAGCTGCCTTTGGTAAGGAACAACAATTAAAAGGCATGCCTTTCAAGAAAGAGTTTTTGCATAGATTGGAAAAGGCTGAGGAAGAACTCTCTAAAATGATGCATTCCCATGCCCTTGTGCGAGAGTTAAAAAGCCCCGAGGAACACAGAAGGCGCATATTTAAAAAGTTTTCTGAAAAACAGAGGAAAATGCTTGAAAGATACCCTCTGCCTTCAGAGCGCATAGAAGCTAACCTCATTGATGCAGAACGTTCCTTAAAAGCAGCAATTGCAGAGGATAGAAAAACTCTCGAAGGTTTACGCAAAAGGTTTGGTATAAGAGCACATAGAGCACGCATACGAGATAACAGGCTAATTGTTTATATTCCTAAAAAAGCAGATGCCCAAACACTTAGAAAAGCAGCAGCCGAAATATATTCTGCCTTATTGAAAAAAAGAAAAGAGATTGGCCTGGCAATGAAGCATCTAGAGGAATTGCGCCTCAGCGCAGAGCTTTCACAGAACCCTAATTACTTAGCGGAGTTGGGTCCATTATTCCTCAAGATTGAGGGGACAGTCGAGCGAGCCTCTCAACCACATCTCGAAAAGCTTGCTAACTTTTTATCTGAGCTGGCGGAGAAAGGCTTTAAGGCGGGGAAACGCTATGTTATAAAGTGGTAATAGGTAATGCTCAGCTTATATTTGAGTCCAAGTACCTTTTTCTATTATCTCTGAAACCTTTATATCTTCAATGAAGATTCTCATTTCATTAAGCGGTATTCCCAACCTTCTCCAAAATATTCAAAGACCTTTCTCAAAACCCTGCTTAGATCAATCTTCCTAGATTTCGGAACAAAGGCAATATCTGCATAGCAGTAGTAATTTTTAAACTCTCAGCCGAGCTGTTCGACTTTTTTCTGGTATCTTCAATATCCTCAATTACTCCGCACGCTGTAATCGTTCCCAAAAAACAAAAACCCAAACCTTTAAATTATTTGCGCATTTTATTGTGCGATATGCCGCTAAAGGAAATTAGAATTCACGGCAGAGGTGGCCAGGGCGCTGTCACCGCCAGCGAGGTGCTCGCGGTTGCTGCTTTTTATGATGGAAAATATTGTCAGGCTTTTCCAAGCTTTGGTGTTGAAAGGCGCGGCGCCCCAGTTGAGGCATTTACGCGAATTGCTGATGAGCCAATAAATATACGCGAGCATGTTTATGAGCCTGACTATGTTATCCTGCTGGACCCAACATTGCTTTCCAGTGTGGATGTTGCTCGCGGTGTAAAGGATAGTGGTATTATAATAATCAATTCAAACAGGCCTGCAAGCGAATTCAGGCTCAATACAAAGGCCAAGATAGAAACCATAGATATGACTGCTGCTGCAATGGAAATAATAGGCAAACCATTTGTGAATATCGCTTCTTTAGGCGCATTTGCAGCAATTACCGCAGAGATAACGCTGGAAAGTGTGTTTAAGGCAATTGACCAGGAGTTCGCACATAAAAAAGCAGTAGCTGAGCTGAATAAGAAAGCCGCTGAAAAGCTTTATAAGATGTTTAGAGGGTGAGCGAATTGGCTGAAAAAAATACTAAAAAAATAGAATTTACTTTAGGTGCAGTTATAAGAGAGCCTGGCTCAACTATAAAGAATAAAACTGGTGGTTGGCGTGCAATGAGACCTGTTTTGGATCAAAGCAAATGTGTAAGATGTGGCACTTGCTGGATGTACTGTCCAGAAGGAGCAATAAAGAAAGATGAGAAGGGAAACTTTGTAATAGATTATGATTATTGCAAGGGTTGCGGCATCTGCGCTAATGAATGTCCTGTAAAGGCAATAAAGATGGAATTGGAAAAGAAATAGGTGGTTTTATGCCAGAGATTGTTGTTGAGGCAAGCAGGGCAATGGCCTTAGGAGTTAAGCTATGCAAGCCAAAAGTAATTCCTATGTATCCTATAACTCCGCAAACTCATATAGTTGAAGCGCTTGCTGAGATGATAAATAATGGTGAGCTTCAAGCAGAGATGATTCATGTTGAATCTGAACACAGCGCCTGTTCCGCTTTGTTGGGTGCGCAGGCAGCAGGCGTGCGAACCTTTAGTGCTACCTCCTCACAGGGCTTAGCTCTTATGTACGAAATTTTGCCGATAATTTCAGGGAATCGTATGCCATGTGTAATGGCTGTAGCCAATAGAGCCTTAAGTGCTCCAATAAGTATATGGAATGACCACAGCGATGCCGTTTCTGCTCGCGACCAAGGCTGGATTCAGCTTTGGGTTGAATCAACCCAGGAAGCAATCGATACAACAATCCAGCTTTATAAGATATGTGAAGACCATAGCGTTTTGCTTCCAGGAATGCTTTGCCTGGATGGTTTCACACTAAGCCATGTTTATGAACGTGCAATTGTTCCTGAGCAGGAACAGGTTGACGCATTTCTTCCAGAGTATAAACCGTATATAAAGCTTGATCCCGAGAAGCCAATTACTATGGGTCCGATAGCATTCCCGAATTCGTTTATGGAGTTCAAAAAGATGCAGCACGAAGCAATGCTGCAGGCATTGAAGGTAATAAAGAATGTTCACGATGAATTCGCAAAGCAATTTGGCAGAGCTTACGGCGATGGTTTGCTCGAACTCTATCGCATGGAAGATGCAGAATATGCGTTGATGGGAATGGGTACGCTAGTTGGAACAGCGCGTGTAGTTGTAGATAAGCTCAGAGAAGAGGGGCAGAAAGTGGGCCTTATAAAGTTGCGCTCTTTAAGACCTTTCCCGAAAGGAGAACTCATAAATGCAACAAAGAACCTGCAAGGCCTAACTGTAATCGATAGGCACATTTCTTTGGGCTATGAAGGTCCGTTGTTTAGTGATGTGAGATCTGCTCTGTTCGAAAGCGATATAAGAATAAACAATTTCATTGCTGGTTTGGGTGGCCGCGATATAACGCAGAAGCACCTGAGAAAGGCACTGCTTTCCCTTAAAGAGCGCAGAGAAGGAGGGTGGTTATTATGATTAGGGGCCTGCCTGAAGAAGAATTCTTTGCTTCTGGTCACAGAGCATGTGCTGGCTGTGGTGCCGCAATAGCTATGAGGCATATTACAAAAGCAGCTGGCAGGAACACAATAGTTGTTCAGGCAACTGGCTGCATGGAAGTAGTGAGCACACCATACCCAGAAACAGCATGGCGCTTACCTTATATCCATGGTGCATTTGAAAATACCGCTGCAATTGCAAGCGGTATTGAGCGAGCGCTCAAAACTTTAGGTAAGAAATACAATATACTCGTGCTTGGTGGCGATGGCGCAACATTTGATATCGGTTTTGGTGCGCTAAGCGGTGCTATTGAAAGAGGCCATAACTTCCTTTATGTTTGCAACGATAATGGTGCGTATATGAATACAGGCATCCAGCGTAGCGGTGCAACACCAAAATATGCACACACTACAACAAGTCCAGCAGGCAGGGTAATTCCTGGAAAGCTTGAATGGAAAAAGCCGCTGCCTTTCATAATTGCTTCGCACAGAGCGCCTTACGTTGCAACTGCCAGCATAAGCGAGATTCCAGATTTGTATTCAAAAATCAAAAAAGGGTTGGAGATAGAGGGCCCATGTTATGTACAGGTCTTTAGCCCCTGTGTGCCTGGTTGGGGCATAGATTCAGCGAAAAGCGTTGAAGTTGCGCGATTGGCGGTGGAAACAAGAATTTGCCCATTATACGAAATAGAAGGCGGCATTCTTAAGATTACGAAGGATATTAAAGAACCAAAGCCTGTTGAGGAATATCTTAAAGCTCAGGCAAGGTTCAAGCACCTGAGCGAAACACAGATAAAAGAGATACAGGCATTTGTAGATGGGGAATGGACACGCATAAAAGAGCTCGAAGAAAAGAAGTGCAGGTTTTATTAGAGCAGCTTGCCAGTAAGCTTTTTAATCTCTCCCAACCTATTTTAATTTGGCGGGCAAGCGGATTCTTGCAAAAGAATCCAACCAACTCTCTTAGCAGCATTTGCTTGCCCGCCTTTCCTGCTCGGTGCTTTCCATGCCTAAGCGATTTTGGCGAAGACCAAAAAGACAACCTGATTTAGAACGCGTGCAGAGATGGCTCAAGAAGACAGGTATTTTATCTGATCTTAAAAAAGCTGAAAAGAGGTTTAATAGAAAGAGGGTAATTAATACCGGTTCGTTTGACACTCCAAACATTGCTGTTGCCACTCTAAATGTTCTGATAAAGCAGGGCTTGCTTTGGCCTTCAGAACGCAGCATGCTTGTGGGAAGTACCTACAACCCATTACTTGTTAGAGCTGATTTGAAAAACATAAGGACTGTTTTACGCGCTCAGCTAGAAGAAATTCAGGGGAAAAGCGGCAGGTTAGCGTTTCTGAACGACATGGAAGAGCTTGCAAAACTGGAGCTTAAATGGCATTTGAACCAGAAGTCAAAGATCGAGCGCGAGGGGAGAGAAGCAGAGAAGGTTTATAATGTGAGGGTGATTAATCTTTTAGAAGGCATAATCCAAACTTGTGAGCGAATGCGCAAGCGTATTGCTAGCTTAAAATAAAGCATGATTAAAGCAAAGAAGAATCTATTTTCCACCCAACTCTTTATGTATCTTGCTAACTTCAGGCCCTTTCTGCCCCAAATACTTTGAATCTTTTCTCTTATTATAAGGCATTTCGCTTTCACTTGTAAGTGTTTCAAATGTTAGCCTGCAAATCTTCATACCTGGCCATAGCTGAACAGGCACTTTTGCTATATTCGTAACCTCAAGTGTTATTTTCCCTTCAAAGCCAGGGTCTACGCTGCCTGCTGTGGAATGCACGATAATACCAAGCCTGCCCAAAGAGGAACGCCCATCCAATCTTGCCATAAGGTCGCTTGGAATTTTAACATATTCTCTTGTAACTGCAAGCACAAATTCATTGGGGTGGATTATAAATGGTTTGTTTTCAGGCACAGTTATTAATTCGGTTAGCTCTTCTTTGAGTCCTTCTTTTGGGTCTACATGCGTTACCTCGCTGTGCTTGAATACCCTAAATTCATTCCCGAGCGTCAGATCAACGCCCGCAGGTCCAATGTTTTCCTCTTTTAACCCTTTAATCACTATA
>JAGGVE010000036.1 GCA_021163505.1 Candidatus Iainarchaeum sp.
AACGGCTATGTTTCGGGTTCAACCTGCTACTACGGTGACATAACCTGCGGCAATGGCACTTATGCAAATGGCGCAAGCTGTACTCTAAACACCGGCGGCACATGCATTGCTGATGTTGGTTGTTTAAATACACCAACCAATTTACAAATTACAGACAAAACAACAAGTAGCATTACCCTTTCTTGGACCGATAATTCAACAATAGAAGATGGTTTTAAGATTGAACGAAGCCCTGATGGAAGCTCCTGGTCACAGATCGCCACAGTTACAGCTAACACCACTAGCTATACCGATTCTGGTTTAGCATGTAACACCAAATATTACTATAGAGTGCGCGCCTACTACAGCACATCAAATTCAGGCTATAGTAATACAGCATCAGCATATACTTTGACAACGGCTCCAACAAGCCTATCACTTAATGCCGATTCCGACACTCAACTTACCTTAACATGGTCTGAATGTGCCAACAATTCTCCGGAAAACTGGATTAATGAAACAACTGGCAATACTGGCGGAAGCGACTCGACAGGTTGGCAGACAGCCAACACATATGTAGATACTGGTTTGAGCCCAAACACCCAATATTGTTATAGAGTTAAGGCTAAAAATGGGGATGGTATTGAAACGGCATATAGTGCACAGCAATGTAAATATACTCTTCCAGAGGATCCAGCTCCAAGCTCAACTTCGCACGCAGTAGGCGAATGGTCCGATGACAATACTATCGGTCTTATATGTAGTGGCGCTGCCGCAAGCTACTATTATGTATGGGATCAATCGGCCACAACAACTGCCAGCGCATCCGATACTGCTTGGGACGGTTCCCTAATGACAAAAACAGCCACGAGCGATGGCAATTGGTACTTGCATGTGGTTGCTGTTAACCCAGAAGGTGCTATAAATCCCTCTGGAACCATATATCTTGGACCATTTAAGATTGATACAAATGCACCAACCACAACCGCCAGTGTTCCAAGCGGTTGGCAGACTGCGGATTTCAACGTGACACTATCTTGCTATGACAATGGCTCGGGCTGCAATGCGATTCGATACAGAATTGATGGCGGTAGCTGGACTGATGGAAATCTGGTCGGAAATGATGTAAATATTCTCATATCCAGCGATGGAAACCACTCAATAGAATATTATGGTGTTGATGTAGCGGGTAATACAGAGAATGTAAATACTATCTATGCGGCTTTGGATAAGACTCCGCCAATTATTACCATAACGTCCCCCTCTGAAAATGAGACTACTTCTGACCCGACAATCGCATTTACAATAAGTTACAACAATGGTTCTGCCATTGTACAGAGTTCCATTCTGGTTCTTATAAATGGTGTTGCAGCATCAGATTTCAATGTAGAGTCTGATTGTACTATTAGTGGTGGAGACTATAGCTGTTCGTTTTATCAATCCAAGATGGAGGATGCTGATTATAATCTTTCAATAATTGCTCAGGATGAAGCGGGAAATATAAATCAACTTGATAGAAACTTCCACTTTACACCGGTAGTTTATGTTGATAACATACTTCCTAGTGGAACTCTTGAAAGTGGCTTAACCACAATTTCATTCACCGTGCATAATACCGTGCTAAATAATCTCTATGCAAGCATCTATTATAGCTCCATTAATGCGGGCAAACTAAGCTTTGAGGACGCTATCGCTACAGACCTGAATTTGGATGCATATGAGACTATACCAAATCTAAGTTGCGATAGCAATAAATGGTGGCCCCCGGTTCAGTGTACTTACACTTGGAATGCTAGCGGTGTTCTGGATGGTAACTACTACATTGATATAAATGTCTGGAATGAAGACGGTGTGCAAAACCAAGGTACTTCAACAAAGCAGTTCTTACTTGATAATACCCCGCCAGAGGCAAGCATTACCGATGTTTCTTCAACAATCACCTATAGCGATACAGTTTACCTTAACTGCTCAGATTCAGGCTCTGGCTGCGTAGCAACAAGGTGGTATTACTTCAGCGATACGCAGAACTGTTCAAGCAACAAAAGCGATTACAATTATTCTACCACTTCAAACTCAATTACAATAACCGATGACCACAACGATTATATCTGCTTATGGATTGAGGACCGCGTTGGATTGCATAGCACAGCTATTTCAAATCAGCTTCACGTAGACACTAGTTCGTGGAGCATAACAAAAGGTGCGAGCCAGACAATTACTCAGGTGTCATCAGACCTAAACAACACCTGTAATTTTACGGTTACCGGAGAGATAAACTTAGAATGCGAGTTCCAGAGCTTTGTGAAAATAAGACAGTCAGCGGCCGATATAAATAGTACTTATACTGGCACGCCAACACTTGTAGAGTCGCCAGAGAAACCAATTAAGGTTGTGCTCGAAGAAGCAATAACGAACTTCTATAATAAGGATTATTTCATCAAGTTTGAAAGCAGTACGAGAACAATAACAAGTCAGGGCAACGAACAGGATTATCCAGTTACAATAGTGCGAAGGCGCATTGTGCCACTGCTCACCGCAGATGGTCAGCTGGATGTTGGAACGCTAATTATAAAGATAAGAAAAAAATAAAACCAATCAAATTTATTCAAGCTGCCGTGAGGAAAGTTATAACAGTTACATATACAAGGAGCGATGTAGTGAGCAGTATAATTGAATGCTTCAAACCAGCCACAAAGCTGTTTTCAGAGATTTTACCAATCATGGGACCAGCAAAGGCTGCCTGCACTATTATAAGGTTCGTAAAGTGCCAGCTATAATTTACTTTTTGGACCTCTTCTTCACTCACAACTTCGCCCAAGTTTGAGAGGCCACCAGTTATTGCACTTATGTTCATCGCTGGCTGATTCTCGAGTATAGGTACGAAGAATATCTGTATTGCTATGATTATCATAATAAAAACATAGAACACCACATACGAGTTTATTATCGTACTCGTTGTGCGTGATTTCCTCTGGCTTTTAAGTCTCTCTATCTTTTCCACATAATCTGTAGAAACAGAGAACACACGCGTGAAGTTGCCGCCAGCTCGCAGTGTTTGATTTATCACAAGGATTATTTTCTTTATAAGCATGCTGTTTGTTTTCGCAAAAGTTCTTGTCATTGCTTTTTCAAACGGGAGCCCTAAGCGCACCTTCGCGGCAAGTCTTTTTATATAAGGGCTCAATGGCCCATAATCGTTTTTAGCGGTGATTACTAAAGCATCGTTTATATTAACGCCAGCTTGCAAGAGGTCTTTCAGGTCATCAAGGAAAACCCTAAAGTTTTCCTCGAGCCCTTTTATCTGACTATTCTGTTGATAATATGCATACATAATTAGAATAACTGGAATTATAAAAGAGGTCATTGCAAAGGTCGTATTCTGAAGCAGAATAAAGGCTATTATTGAGCAAACAATACCCAATAAAGCCCACTTTCCATAGTATTTTATTACAGCATCCATTTTATCACTCTGTTGACATTATCTGCATAACAAACATAAATATTATATTTGCCAGGGGCAGGACTCCCCATATTCCATAAAATAAAATGTCATTTACAGTAAGCCCAAAGAGTTTGCCCGCTGAAAACATATTGAGCATCATCACAGTAAAGAATATGAAGAGTGGCGCAGCGATCATTATAATTGAGTATATTTCGCCCATAGTCTCAGCTCGCTCCGCGGCTCTTTCAAGCATCATCATATATTTAAAGTAAGCGTCTTCTGCTCTTTTCGCCATGAACTCACGCAAATCGCCTCCACTTTTAACAGTGGTGTTAAGCTCTTTCAAAAATGTTTTAAATGCAGGTGATGGAGTTATCTCCGCCATCTTATCTACTGCTTTCGTGAACGAAAGTCCAAGCTGATCCATAAAACGCTGTATTTTTTGGCATTCTTTGCTTATCATGGGATATTCGGGGTTGTTTGCAAGCGTTTGAAACATGTATTGCGGTGGAGCTCCTCCCTGAGTAACTGTTGACATTGTAAGTATTGCTAGTGGCATATTCGCATCCATGAGCTTCCTCTTCTTTGCCAGAGCCATATCTGGCCATATCAAAACAATAATTGCCGCAAAAACCGTTGCTATAAATGGTACGGCTAGTAATAAAGGGTTCTTAAAAATAAGTGTAACAATAATAATACACACAATGAGTGATAGTGCAAAAGTGAGCGCTATTAAGGTTAGGCCAAACGCAAAATATTTGTCTACTGTGTAGGGATAATCTACCATGCCAAGCTTCTTCTTCAGTTTTGCATTTTCCATGCCTTTTGTAAATCTATAGAACGTGCTATTTGCTAACTTGTACAGCGCTTTTAATAAGGCCTTTTTCAGCATTTCTGTACGCCTCCAATCTATCAGTAAAATCTTTGAAGTCAAACACCTTTTCTTTAACCAGCTTTTTTAGGAAAGCGGTTCTTTTTTCAATCCTTTTTTCAAGCTCTATTAGAGGTATGCTGTTCTCTTCACTTATCTTTTTTAAAATAATGCTTCTATTTGTAAGAGGGAAGAACTCTTCAAGCCCTTCGATTTTGAGTCCGCCGCGCTGCATTGTCGGAGTCCCCTTTTCAAGGATATCCACATATTCAAGCCTCTGCTCCTTCATATTATACCTCTTCACCTCCGCAATAGTTCTAATCCTTCTTTTCATGCCTTCTTCGCCAACAAAACCAAGGTTTACAATAACATCAACCGATTCAAGAAGCGAAGGGTAAAGGTTTATTGGCGGTGTTATAAGCCTGCTTACAACATCTGTTACTGAGCGTGCGTGCATTGTAGCTAAACAGCAGTGTCCAGAAGCCATCCCCTGGAAAAGAATGAATGTTTCTTTACCACGTACTTCTCCCACTATTAGGTAATCAGGTCTTTGTCTGAATGATTCTTTTATAAGTGCCATCAGATCTATTTCTCCAAAGCGCTTTCCACTTGCATCAGGTGGCCCAAAACCAGGTCTTGCTACTTGTGGTAACCAGTTTTCATGCTTTAGATTCAACTCTCTAGTGTCTTCAATTGAAACAACACGCAGTGATTGTGGGATAAACATTGCTATTGCATTTAGCAGCGTTGTTTTTCCGCTTGCTGTTGGCCCCGTAATTAATATGGATTTTTTGAATTCTAATACAGTCCAAAAATAGGCCATTATTCTTGCATCAGCTGTGCCATTATCTATTAGTATTGTTGGAGGTAGCGGCTTTTCAGGGAAAAGTCTGATTGTGAAGCTAGGACCTCGCGTAGAGACGGTACTTGTTAAGACAGCATTTACCCTTGAGCCATCTGGCAAAACAGCATCAAGCAAGGGATTTGCGTAAGAAACATATGTTTTTGCAAGTTGGGCCATCTTTATTATAAAATCTTCAAGTGCTTCGTTAGTTTCAAATACAACATTGGTTGGCATATGACCTTCCTTCTTATGAATAACATATACCGGTATTCCAACCCCGTCACACTCAATATCCTCAATCATATTATCATGCATCAAAGGTTCTAAGCGCTCCAGCCCAAGCAGATCTCTTGAGAGGTAATACATTAACTTGTGTCTTCCCTGCCTTGTGAATGTGTAGCCCCTTTTTCTGATTATTTCTTCAACTCTTGCAAATATCTTTTCGCGAGTAAGCTCTTCTATTGTGAGCACTTCAATGAGTTCTGCCTTTATAAGTTCAATCTTTTTGAGCTCATCCTCTGTTAAATCAGGCTCTATTACATAGTAAACCTTGCGCCCGTTCTTTTCTTTTACAATCTTTGCATATGCATAACCAGGGATAAGCGTTGTCAGTCCTGATGCCTTAACTAAAGGCTCTACTTTTTCTCCTTCAGCAAATAATCTCTCTTTAAGCGCCATTATGTTTTCTTTTTTTATGTTTTCAAGCATCCTCTTTTGAGCAAGCTCTTCTTTTGTCCTTTTTTCAGTGAGCCCGGTATCTGTTGCAAATGCAGGCACATAAAAGCGCGTAGTTTTTTCTTCAACAGTGACAGAGGGCTTTGCAACAAAGACATTTGCTATTTTACCTAGCTTTTCTTGAAGCTGCCCAATAAAACCAGCTTTTTTTCCCGCAGCACCTTCGACTTCTGCCTTTTTAGCTTCGCCAGCAATTTTTTTAGGTTTTTCACTTTCAATAATCAGGCTCTTTAGTTTTGCTGTGATGGAAGTGCCCCCCCTGATCGGCCTTGGTTTTTCATCAACTTTTGTGAGCGCCTTTTTTATACTATCTATAACAGATGGCTTCTCTTCGAGCTCAATGTATTCTGCCTCTAGGCCAAGCGCCTTCTTTGCCTTACTCAATATATTAAACGCTTCAACAAATTTCATCGCTGCTTCATGATCAAGCTTCTTTTTATTAATTATGCCCATCCTTTTCCCAATAAGAGTAAGATGCTCATAAGTTCCCTTGCTTATAGCGCCTTCCTCAAAGCTTGCTCTAACTTCTTTCTCATAACTATCTTTACTTAACTCACCTTTTCGCAACTTTTCGAGGAACAGAAGCTCCTCTAGTTTTTCTTTTAGGTCTGATATTTCAAGCTCTAAGTCTGAAAGCTTTTCCATAAGTTCAGACATTTTTACCGGCCCTCGCTATTTCGCGAATTTCGCCAATACTTTCTTTTATTCTATTGTTATAAATATCTTTAATAGCAGCCATCTTCTTCGAGAGTTCTTTTAGTTGGGTTTTGAGCTTTTCTTCTACCTCGCTTAGCGAAGCTTCAATATTTTCGAGCTCTTGGGTAATTTCTTTGTCACTCTTTTTATTAAGAGTTGCTTCAATGAGAGCTGCTTCAAGCTCCCTTTTCCTATTATCTGCTTTCCTCACTTCTTCTATAGTTCGCAAAATATTTTCGCTAATTAAGAGCATTTCATTTAATGTTGTCTCAGCATCTTCTCTCATTGCAGATCACTTATATAAATTCGTACGAAGTCGCTACCAGATTCAAGTATAAAGTTTATTTTATAACTATATGATGCCCCATACACATTTGCGATTATGTGTCCCTTTCCAAGGTTGTAGCCACTTTTCTTAAGCTCGGTTGAAACGTTCACAGTAGCTCCACAATCGTTATCAAGATAAAAGTCAAGCGTTGCATTTAGCACGCTGTTATCGTCCTTCCTCATAATGCGCACTACAAGCTGGTCAAGTGTTATTGGAGTGTTGGCATCAAGCTTCCTTACTGCAAAATAAATATACTCGTTTTCTATTACAAGAACGTTAGTATCGCCTAAATTGCTTGAGTATGCATTAACTCCGATATTGGTTCCTATAAAGTAGTTACCCTGTGTTTTTTTCACCCGCGGGCTTACTATTTCTGCTGTGGTAGCCTTTTTTATTGTTATTAGATCAGAAACCCCATTTATATCCATTGGATCGCTCAAACTTATGTTCACCTTCCTTTTCGAACCTTTTCCTTCGGATGCGACAACCGCAATAATCTCATCGATATTTTTCATCACAGTTTCGCCTTTCCTTATTTCGCCGTACTCTTTTAACTTTGTGAGATAAGGTATTCCTATCTGTAAAACTATGGCCACAACAGCTATGGTTACAAGCGTATAGAGTGTAGCGCTTACAATTGTTGTTTGGCCTTTTTCCCTCATTTCTTTATCACTTCCGCGCCTCTGTGCAGTTCAGCGTAGTAATAGAACTTATTTTGCAGATTGAAACTCTTTCCACAAAAAGTAAGTGAATAGTCATTTAAAAGCGTTTCTTTGTTTATGACGGTTGTGCTATTGTTTTTAACGATGCCAGAGATTGCGCTTGTGGAATAGCTACAATCCTGCCCCCAGTAGTTGCCGAGAATATAGTGCCCATTCTCATCGTACGCTGTGAACAACAGCTTCAATGTCAAGCGCTTTTCCAGATAAAATTCCTTCAGTTCTTCGCTCGTATGAGTCATCACATAGTTGAGGTCATTCAAATAAATGCCAGTTGTGTAAGCGATTGGTAATTCTCTCTTTAAATTTTCAATCTCAAATGTACCAAACCTGCTTATACCTGTTGCCATCCTCGCAGAATAAATTGCCACAAACACAAATCCGGCTAACAGAATTCCTATTAAAAGGTAAGCTTGCCCCCTTTCTTCTGTAGCAAGCATTTGATCACTCCGATCTGAATATCCAAGAGTATACTTTTATTTTCATTATATTATAATCTGTAAGATTTCCGTCTAATAAATACGTTACAGTTACATAGTTTTTCACAGCTGGCTTACTTCCCCAGCAATTATTATTCTCATCACAGACCTCTAATTCAAAAGGATAGTCAATATACGGATCCATATATTCTTTCAGCGCATTCAACGAGCTTTCATCCTTTACTCCTAACACTAGCGTTCTAAACTCATCCTTATCGCTAAGGGAAAGGAGCATTCTTTCAATAGCCTTCCTTAGCTCTGAATAGCGGGTGCCTGCCATAAACATTGGTGAAGCGAGCAGGGCAAGGGTTGATATTATAACTGCTGCTGCAAGCATCGCTTCAAATGTTTTCATCATCTTTTAAGCCTCCTGTAAGCAATATATGCTGAGCACACCAATATTACAATTATTATTAGGGGTAAAATATCTGGTCTGTGATAGATGTGTATAAAGCGCACTTCTATTTCTGTATTTTTCACAGGAACTGGAACGTAGAATTCACTAAGCTCTATATAAATATCCTCAATGTTTTTATCCATAATTATTGGGCCTGAATAGATTAATGTTACTTCTTCACCACTTTCGAGAGCCTTGACCGGGATCTCAACAATAGGATCATCTTTTCTGAGCTTCAGAACATTATTTGCTTTCATTTCTGTAAATCTTCTTGCTATGCTCTTTGGTACAAGCTCAATAAGCCAAAACGGCCCAACCTTTCTATCGCTCAAATTTTTTATTATAAGCGAAACCGTAATTCTATAATTTTTACTTCCATTCTGCAGGATCTCAATTGTTTTCACTTCACGTTTTATTGAGAGCGCATTCCAGAGCTTTTTGGTCTCCCTAGGCACTTCTTTAAAATAACCTGCAAGCTCAGCATAGGAAACCTCTTTCTCCTCATAATAATCTATTTTTTGCTTCTTAACCACTTTTATTTGTACCCTTTTAGAATATATTTGCTCAAGGGCCTTTCGAGCTTCTTTAAGAAGCTCCCGGACAGAATCATAATTGCCTGCTTTAGCTTCGTTTTTTATTTCCTCAATCTGCTTTGCGGCTTCTTCAAGTTCCTGCTTCAAATCTTTTTGTTCAATCAAAGCAGTCTCGGTAACATTTTTTATTGAAGATCGGATTAAAGCTGCAAACTTTTCCAAATCTCCAATCTTTTCATCTGCATTCAACACAATTTTCTTTTCTAAGCGCATGCTTGTTTCGTTATTTGCTTTATCAATAGCTATTGCCTTCACTTCAATAATTTCATTATCCGCCCTACTTATATCAAGTTCTGTGCTTAGCAATGCATTTTCTCCGTTTGCATCAAATTTATCAAATAGGTAGCGCTCTCCAAGGAGCTCAACATAAAGCTTTGCAACATCCTTAGAAAAGATAGCCTTCAATAAAAGTGCTTCTTCGCCGATCTGTTTTAGTGAATATATATTTAAATCCGGCTTCACAGTATCAACGATAAAGCTCTTCTCAGCCGAGCTATTTAAATCGAGATAATCGCTAACATCCACATGCACTAATGCATTACCATCGATCGGCTTTAGCTTATAGGTAGCATTGAAGTTCCCGTTAGAACCCTCAAAGCTAAGCGTCTGCTTTTCAGAACCCTGTTTTATATAGCCCGTAATGCTTTTCAGCTCAGCGTTTGCAGTAACTCTTATAATAATCGTTTCCTCGCTAAAATAACTTATTCCATTTATATCACGGGAGTTTCTATTCATATCCAAAATTTCAAGTGTTAATGCAGGCCCTTCTGAAGAGGTCATTATGCACTGCTCATTTGAATAAAGAGAGTCATTTCCTGCTTTATCTACTGCTTGCACCTTGTAGCAATACTTCCTTCGCTCAATTGCAAAGTGCTGCCAGTTAGTTTCATAACCGCTAATATTTACTGAGTACAACTTCTTCTCTTTCCAGTATTCCTCTATCCAAACTATATATTGACTTAATCCACTTGAATCAGAAGATGCACCCCAAGAAAGCTTTATAATATTGCCGTCCCGCACTACTATAAGGCTTTGTGGTCTTGAGGGCTTTGTAGTATCTAATATTATCCAATTGCTTAAAGTAGCATTACCATCGTTGTCTCTTACCTGTGCATAAATTACTTTGTTGCCATCACTGGCTGTGCAACCATAGCTCTCTTGCAACTCAAATTCATAGCTACTAGCATACGGAAGCCAAGAAGTCCAATTATTTTGATTGCAGGAAAAGCGCATTTCGCTAGCACTTGCATCCAGCGATAAGTTCAGCTTTGGACTGTTGGTATAACGAGTACCGCTATTTATACTAAAGGAGTTAAAAGTAGCGCCAAATACTCCTAAAGCCAAGTACATTATTAACAAAATTGTCAGTATTCTTGCTGCTGTGCTTTCCATACGTGACCCATATAAAAGAAGCACTTTCTATTAAAAAAGATGTTGAGGGCCTATATTTCTATTGAATTATTCCACTTTGCTTAGCTACCTCGGCTATTTTTTCCCTAAACCATTCTTCATCACGCGTACCAATAACCTTCTCATTTCCAATTATAAAACAGGGTACCTCTTCCTCGCTCACCGCAAACCTCTTTGCTTTTTCCTTTTCAACATCCACCACTATTAATTCGTAGGAAAAGATATTACTTATTTCAGGATCTTTCTTTAATGCTTCGAGCGTTTTGCTTAGTTTAATAGAGCTTTCATCCATTGTTTTAACAAATGCAAAGATTTTCACCATTTTTCTGCCACTTATGTTTTCCTCTCCAGCAGGAGAAAGCACACTTGGAATAATAAAAAATAAGAGGTAAAGTGCAACAATAATTGCTAAAGTGATTATAACTTTGCCCGCTATTGTTAGCTTTACCATCTAAGCACCTAACTACAGCTTGTTGTTTTATCGCTTATATTGTCGCATTCCAGGGGAATTACCTTTACTTCTGAAACTGTTTTGCTTGCATTAGCGGTTATATACGCTATGCCGCTTGCACCAACATCGAGGTAAAGGTCCTCATTATCGTTGACATCAGAGTCATAGTCAGTATAAATAGCAACAACTTTAAATCCATTCAAATCCACAGAGCCAGTGTTTTCTATGCCAACAGAAACAACCTCCGTGTTGCCCTTATCGTAGCTACACGAAATAATCGTTATGCCAGCTTCGCTGCAATCTATGCTCTGGCTTCCTATATCCCTTGCTTTTGTTGTTTCTTCTACAGTATAGCCATATATCCAAGTGAAATAGACGAAACCTATAGCTACAGTTATTAATAATAATAAAAGAGCCCCAATGATGGGGCTTACTCCTTTTTCCATCAAAACCACTTTGTTGTTTTATTTAGGAGCAATCTGCTGTTACTGTTAGGTTTGTGTAATCAAGGGACATTGCTTTTACCTTTGCTGGCTTTGCACTCAAACCACTTATTGTTACCTTCGCTGTGGCACCTGCAGCCATATCCAGATCTGTCTCATCTTGGGTTTTCGCTGTAGTTCCGTCAGAATTTATTGCAAAGAACCTGAATTGGTTCAGGTCTATCTGCCCAGTATTTTCAAGCTTTACTGTCAGAGTGCCTCCGCTGTATGTACAGCTGGTAATTTCGAAGCTACCTTTAGCAGCCATATTTTCAGTCACTTGTCCAGCTTCACTGGTTGTTTTACCTACAAACCCTGTAGTCCATGTCCAGATCACTGCCCCTACACCAACAGCCACTAATAGGAGCAGTACCGTTGCAATCAAAGGACTTACACCCTTGGAATTCAGCTTCACCTTATATCACCTCACTTTTCTAAATTTAATATTCACACATAAGTTACGCTAACATTATTTATAAAATTTTGCATTTTAGGAGTAATCCATATTTACTGGAAGATTTAGACAGTCGGTTAGATAAACTGACATTGCTGGTTGTTTGTCCAACAAGCCAGTTGTCCGGACCCAGACGATTGCACCTATTTCAACCGCGGTCAGGAGCAATAATACAGCTGCAATCAAAAAACTAACACCTTCCGCGCCCATTGTTTCACTTCACCAAATTCAAATTACTTTTTAATATAAGCATTTGTATTTTTTATACTTTTCGATATTGTACACCCTCTGGATAAAAGGGCAATCTTTTTATTTAAAAAAGCCGTTATTAAAATAGAATGAGTTACAAGAAAAAAACTTTTTATCCACAACTAACATTATTTATCATTTCCCTAATAACCCTTTTAACTAATGGGTTTTCCGCAGCCCCCTCTGTGATCTTAGATACACCTAACGGAAACCAGTATCTTTCTGGAGATTATAATATTGGTTTCTATGCTAAAGATCTGGATATTGAGAGCAACGCAGATGGTACGCTCTGGATAGATATTTATTATTCGAGTGTTCAGTATGGTTTTAGCAATGCAATTGTAATCGATGGTAATCTTTTCAATAGCTCGGTTTTCGCCTGCGAAGACTATAACTTTGCCGATTATACTTATTGCACCTACACATGGAGTACAACAGGCATACTTGATGGCAACTATTATATAGATTTGAATATTCACGATGCTACAGATTTAAATGGAATAGACTCAAGCGACTCAAGCTTCATGGTAGATAATACTGCTCCAAGCACTAGCGATAATGCGCCAGAAGGCTGGCAAACTAGCAGCTTTACTGTAACATTCACCTGCTCAGATACAGGCTCAGGTTGCTCAACTACATATTATCGCATTGATTCTGGCTCTTGGCAAACAGGCACAAGCGTTACAATAAGTGAAGATGGAAACCATAGAATAGATTATTACTCGGTTGATAGAGCAGGAGCAACAGAATCAATAAACACTACTTATGCTGCATTAAGAGCAGGAGGGCATACTTTCACTATGGGCCTGCTCCTAGATGGGAACTACCGTAACTATACTATGTATATTCCGGGTTTTATAAGTGGTGAAACAGTTGACAGCGTTGCTACACAGACAATCACAGCGGGGGGCAATATAGACTATGCAAGCTTTGAAAAGAACGATAATCTATTTGCATTAGTTTCAACAGGCGCCTGCAACGAAGTTTCTATAACCAATGTAAGCCCAAATGTATTCAATCTCTATATGACCCACTCTTGGAAACCAAATTATCGCAAAGAGTTTTATTTAGTATTTAGCAGGGGAAACCACTATAAAATAGAAAAGAACAGAAAGGCAATAACCAACGGAACATTCCTAAAACGTGTACAAGCAGTATTTGGCTATCCAGCAAAAAGCGATTATGAGATAATCCTCGGCCTGGATTACTACAACTCCACAATAGATATAAATGGAAATATCCACCTAGGCCCAGGCTACCATTCTCTAATAATAGAAAACCAAGGAACAGTAAACAACAGAGTTGTTATTGGAATAAGCAGAAGGTGAAATCTATTTCCATATCTTTCCCAAATTTTTGAGCCCCTGTAAATACTGCTGTTTTTTTGCAGAGAAACAGCACTTCCAGCATCTCAAAAATACCTGATGGGAATTTGTTAACCCAATTAATCAATCAAAAAGTTAACAAATGTTAACAAGCGTTAACTTCACGGCGTAAAACCAAATGGATTATACAATGGAATCATTGCTGTGCGGGTTTCTGAATGCCGTTTGGGCATGGGCAGATCCGAACAGAATCTCTTGGACATCACCAAGTGCTCTGCCACTGAGCCACATGCCCAACAAAATTGGAGGGAAATATTATTTATTGCTTTTTATCCCATGCAATGTAGAAACCGTTTCTTCAGATCCCGTAACATCCGCTTTTTTCACACTCCGTCTCCATAACCAGCATACTCAATGTTGTCCAGCAGCGCGAAGCACCTGAATTGATGGCGTGTGAAAATGGTGCTCAGTTGGTTCAAGGGTGGATTTGGCAAAAATAAGGGGCGCGAACGGATTTTTACATCTTTGGATTTAATTTAAGATACCTAACTGCAAGCCCTGAAGAGCCCCGCAACAAACAAAACCATTAAAAGAAAAGCTGGACGCCGAAACCCGATACAAGAAACCATGCGGAATTGTTAAAAAAAAGGAAATGGTGTGAAAAACGTTCACTATTCGCAATTGCAATATTTTTGCTCTCTCTTGTTAATACAATGCAATAAATCAGCGGAACTCAGCTCAGAACCCTTTTAAAAACCATTAATGCAAATTCTAATTATGCAGGCATTTACAAACAGCATAGATGAGGCTGTGGAACTCATAAAGGGCTGTGAAGAAAGAAGAAAGAAACTTGCTTCAAAACTTTCAGAATTGGCGAAAAATTTTGAAAGCAAAGAAGCTGTAGAAAAAAACCTTATTCTGCCTGTGAAAAAAGCAACCCTGAACGAAACAATAGCAGGCATAGACTCAGGTTTTGTAGGCACAAGCCTGCTTTCCATTGAAATTGTGCTGGTTAGGGCAATCGCCGCAATCTTTGAGTATAAAAACAGCAGGCTTGAAAACGCTTACTACTGGCCGGAAACAATATCGTTCCCAGAGCCGATAATAACAGCAAGGGCTCTGCAAAAAGAGGATATAGGCACAAACAAGAGTTTGCAGCGCTTACTGAAGGAAATTAGCCTAGCGACAGAGGTTATAGAGCGCTTCAAACCGGATTTCTGCTTTCTGGATGGTTCCATAATACCGCAGCATGCAGATAAGCCGAGAAATAATTCCTGCATAAAACCCCTTTATAAAGATGTTATAAAAGCCTTCGAAAAATTGTATTGCACAGCAGAAAAGAACGCATGCATGCTTGTTGCCTGTGTTGAGGATTCGAGAGGCACGCGCTTGCAGGAGATTCTTGAGCTTGGCAGCGCAGAAAAGGACATAAGCTATGATGTTATTTTGCTCAACTATCTGCTCAAAGAGGGGCAGCGTTCATTTGCATTTCCCTATGCTAAAAGCGCTCGCGAGCATCCAGTGCTGAATGATTTCAGTAAAGAATACGCAAATAAGCTCTATGCATTTTATTTGAGAGCAAGTGATTACGATATGCCTTTGCGTGTGGAGTTCCTTTCTAATGCAAGCGATAGAAAAAAACTGAAAGAGGAAATCAACAGGGTTGCAAGTGTAACATATGCTCTTAGCTCGGGGCACCGCGAATACAGCTATCCAACAGTGCTTCTCGAAGCAGATTTGCACGCTAAGCTGAAGCAGGAAGAAATAAATGCTGTTATGGACAAAATATATTGCAAGCTTCAAACACGTTTCAATACCTTTTTGAGGAGAAATAGAAGGCCTTTCTAGGTGATCTTATGGTTAGCGAGTATATCGGCACTGTTATTTCAACCGTAAGCTCTCCGAGTCCATCAAATGTAGATTTTGTAGTTACTAAAGGAGTTGTGCACAGAGGCCAGTTTGTTGAGATAGAGCATGCTGAAGGAACAATGCTTGCTTTAATAACCAATGTAATAAAAACAAACAAGTACTTTGAAAGAGCCGATTCAATAAAGGAATTTGAGGCAAGGGGCAATGCGATATTTGAACAGTTTCCAGCTGCAGAATGGGAATACATTGTTGCTAATACAAGGCCTTTGGGTGTTTTTACCTCTAGCGGTGTGAGGAGGCCGAGTACGCCACCATCACCAGGTACTAAGGTAAGGTTAGCTAACACAGAGTTGCTAAAGAAGTTCTATGGTTTTGATGATAATGGTTTACATCTGGGAAAAGTAGAATTCCATGATTTGGATGTTAAGCTCAATCTAACACGCTTGTTAAAAAAGCACCTTGCGGTTTTAAGTATAAGCGGTGCTGGCAAGTCGTACGCTGTTTCCTGTCTTATTGAAGGACTTCTCGATAGAAAAAAGGAGCATGGAAGAATAGCTTGCGTAGTTTTCGATCCCCATGGCGAATACTCAAGCTTCGCAGAACCAGCAAAGAAGGGCTTTACTGATTATAGCGATAGAGCCTTAGTTGTGAAAGGAAACCAGATAAGAATCGGCGTTCCAAATTTAAGCATAAGAATTCTCTCAGGTATTATCCCCGGGCTCAGCTTAACTCAGCGCAGAGAGCTTAGCAGGATTTTAGCGGAGTTAAAAAAAGATATGAGAGCAGGCAATGGACCCTTCGATTTCGCAAAGGTGAAGCAAGCGATAGTTGATGATTCTGAAATTAAAAGCAATACAAAGGCAGCATTGCTCGCATGGCTTTCGGAGCTTGAAAATATGCATCTTTTCGCTAAAATGGATCTGCCGAGTATTCGTGACCTAGTTATGCCGGGCAAGCTCGCAGTAATTGACCTTTCAGATATAATAGATGTTAAGAAGAAGCAGATAATTGTAAGCTATTTCGCTCAAAAAATGTTCAGTGAAAGGCGCAAAGCAAGGATACCTCCCTTTTTACTCATAGTAGAGGAAGCACATCAGTTTTGTCCTGAACGCGCTTCAGAAGAGCAAGCAATCTCTCGAGAAATAATAAGAACAATAGCCCGCGAAGGCCGCAAGTTCGGTGCTTCTCTCTGTCTGATTTCACAAAGGCCTGTGCAGCTTGATACAACTGCATTGAGCCAGTGCAATACAAAGCTGATTTTACGAATCACAAATCCTTACGATTTGAAGCATATTGCTGAGTCAGCAGAGGCAATAGATCAGAGGAGCATGGATATGATCACTTCGCTTCAGGTAGGTGAAGCGCTTATAATAGGTGAAGCGGTTGGCTATCCCCTCTTCTTCAAGGTAAGGCAGAGAAAATCGATGCCTTCAAAGCACGAGATTACACTTGAAGAGGCTGCATTGCACTATGAAGAAAAAATCACCAAGCGCGATAGTGAAACAGAGGCGCTGCTCTAAAAAAGTATTGATACTTGCTTTTTTAGTGGTTCAGCGGAACCTTGCTCTTTCAGCGGCTTTTTAAAGCTCGGAGCAGTGCCCTTATTATGCCAGCACCCTACTATCTCTCTAACTTAAAGTATAGAGAAGCAAAGGGAATAATGCTTGTGGAATTTGAAGGAGAGAGCGATAAAATCAAGCTTAGCTATGAGTTTTTCCCAAGCTTTTCATTTAAAGCTAACTCAAAGAGCGGTGCTTTACTAAGCGAACTTCTTTCAGAAAATTTCGATGTGGACTTTATACAGAAGGATTCCTTATTCAGAATCAGTGCCAAAAACTTCAAAGAACTGAAAAGCGCTTATAACTTCCTTTGTAATACCACTTTGCTCAGACCAATTCTTATAGAACCAGAAAGGCAGTTTCTAATATTAAAAAATTGGAGCTACTATGATGCTTTTTCTATTGGAGAATTTCCAAAAAAGCTCGATATCCTTGCATATATTCCAGAGCATTTAGAAAGCCCAAATAGCGTTGTACTCGCAAATCTATTGCAAATTAAATGCAAAGAGCAGCTTACAAAAGATTCCATTGCAAGAATATTCCTTGAAAATATTTTGTTTGCTTCGGGCAAATCGCTTAGTTGCCCAAATTCGAGCTATACAAAAAAACATTTTTATTATACTGACTTCTATAAGCTATTTACTTTTGCGGTTGCAGCAATAAAAAACAACCTCGGCTTTGAAACTATTAATTGTGATTGCTGCAAGAGTACAGCTATCGCAAGCGAAAATGTGCTTGCTAATTCTCTTGTGCTTGTAAAATTCAGCCAGAATGGTTTCTACTTCAATTCTTCAGCTAGGTGCTTTGCTGAACATTACCATCATGCTCATGTAAATAAAACTGCAAGGGATTCACGGAGAAAAGAATTTTCACTAGCAACTTATCCTATAGGCCCGTTTTTTGCCAATGATATAGAGGCGATACCCCTTATAGATGCTTTGCGCCTGCAGCAAGATGGTTCTGCAAGCATTATAGGGCCAAAGCGTTTATTTTGGGTATGCAGAAATAAGCGTTCAGCGCTTGCGGTTGCATTGCTCGAAATACTCAAAAAACTATTTTATGCAAATAATGCATTGAAAGATGCTGAAAAGCAAGCGCTAATGAGCAATGGTCTCTTAGCATATGTTGAAGAAGATAGCCTAACCACTTACCTAAAGTTATATATTAAATTATGCAAAGATTTGATAGCACTTTCTATGAGCTATATGCTTGATTATAGCACGCCATTCTTTCACTATCCGCTTGCAAGCGCGATAGAATGTTCAGCAGCTAAAGATGCTGAACTACTCGTTCCCAAAACAAAGGAGATGCTCAGCATCAGCAAAGAACAATTAATGCTAAGCAAATTTTTTAGGCTTACAGCAAATTTCAATGCCAAAATATAGCTTTTTAATTCTTTCCTTCCACTTTCCTTATTATTACATTTATTGGCTTTTTCTTGGTGTTGTTATGGCTTCTTTAACAAGGTTTGAGAGAGCTCGCATTATAGGTGCTAGGGCTTTACAGTTAGCCCTTGGAGCGCCACCATTGGTAAAACCAAATAAAGAAGCGACACCTTATACAATCGCGAAGCAGGAGTTTGAGTCAAAGGTTTTGCCAATGTCCGTTTTGCGTATTTACCCAGATGGTGCTGTGGAGCGAGTTGAGGTAAGCTAGGGTGGTTCTATGGGCAAAGCAGTTCCAAAGATAATAAAACATAGGGCAAAGTGTTTCCTTGAAAAATTTCCAGATAAGTTTTCTTCAGATTTTGAGAAGAATAAGCAGTTTCTGAGGAGCCTTAATCTACCATTTTCAAAGCTTGAAATAAACCTTATGGCTGGTTTTATCGCAAGGCTGCTCGACAATAAGAAAGCAAGCTAATCCTTTATAGAAAGCATTTCAACCCTTGTTATGCCGTGAGCATCTTTATCTCTATCCAGCAAATAAAGCGTAGCGCTAGCTGCTTTTTCCATTTCCTTATTGTGCGTAATTAAGAATATCTGCTCTACAAGGTTTGGCAGCACATTTTTTACCATTTCAGATAAAACGCTAACAGTTCTTTCATCTAAATTGTGTGTTGGCTCATCCAGAATAAGCATGCTCAGATTCCTTGCAAGCACTAAGGAAAATGCAATTCTTAATGTTAAAGCAGCCGCGCTTCGCTCGCCTCCGCTTAGCATTCCTTCTATTGGCTGCCATCTTTGCCCTGTTTTCACAACAAGCTCGTAAGTGTCAGAGGCTCTGAGTTTTAATGCCTCATAGTCACCATAAGGGTAGATTCTAGGCCATAGCTCTGCCATTGCTTGATTTATATTTTCTATTAGATTTTCTCTTAGTTCTGCTTGAGTAGCTTTCAGAACGTTTATGAATATGCCAAGTTTATCTACAAGTTTTTCAAGTACTTTTACCTTTCTTTCCAGATTCTCTATGAGTTCCTTCTTCCCTTCGAGTTCCTTTTTGCGAGCGCTTTTTTCCTGCATAAGCACTTTTAGGTCGGCTATTTTCTCTCTAAGCATCCTTATATTGCCTTTAATTTTTTCAAATTCGATGCTTGCGTTCCTCGCTTGCTCCTCATTAAAAGCAAGCTTGTTTAGCTCTGCTTCAAGCTCTCTCAATTTTTCCTCATTGCTTTGCATAATTTCAAGCTTTGTTATCGCTTCCAATTCCTTGTTTATCCGCTCTAGCTTTAATTCAGCTTTTTCGATCTCCTTACTTACCTCTGTAATACTTTTTTCCTTTTCTTCAAGTTTTTGAATCTGTGCTTTCAGCTCAGCAATTCTTTTTTTATTCTCTTCTACTCTGGCAACATTTTCTTTTGCACTTATAATTGTTGCTTTTATTTCCACAAGCTCCTTTAGCTTATCATCCAAAGTAAGCCTTTCATCTGTAAGCTTTTTTATCTGCTCTACAAGCTTCTGCTCGCTTTCTTCAAAGCGCTTTATATTTGCTCTTGAAGAAGCAATACCTTGCTCGTATTCCTTAATTAGTTTCGCTCTGTGTTCAGCGGTAAGCTTTCTTTTACATACAGGGCAAGAGGCCTGTGCTTTTTTTAGCTCCTCAAGTGCTCTGTTTAGTTCAGCTATTCTATTTTTTTCAACAGCAACCTTTTTCCTGAGCTCTGTAAGCTCCTTTTCATAGCTTTGTTTTATTTCCTCGTGCTTTTGCAGTTTCTTCTTCATTTCTTCAATTTTCGCTTCAACCTTTTTAATCTCTTCATCAATCTTTGCAGTAACTTTTACACCTATTCTGGAAACAATTGATGCATTCTCTTCCTCAATCTGGGCAATCTTTGCTTTTGCTTCCCTTATATTGGTTTTCAACTCATTTAGTTCCTTCTCCTTTTCCCCAAGCTCCTTTAGCTCTTTTTCAAGCTCTTTCTTGGCTTTTTCAATCTGCAAGCGTTCTTCCACTTTTAATTCCTTTCCAATCTCACCAAACAATTTTTTTATCTGCTCCTTAAGTGTTGCTATGCTACCTCTAAGTCGCATTACACTTGCGTTTAGCTCATTGTATTTCTTTTGCTTTTCAATTAATTCCTTAAGCCTTTTTTCAGCTACGCTCAGCTTGCCTCTAAACTCTTCAAGCTCCTTTTCCTTTGCTTTGATCTCTCTCTTTACCGATTCAATCTCTTCGCTAAGCTTTTCCAATTCGCTTGCAGAAAAACTCTGCCTCTGCTCAGCTAATGCTGTTTTGCGATCCTCTAAAAGCGCTTTTAGCGAGTTTCGCAGTGTAACAGCATTCTTACGCACTTTTTCATAGCGCTCCAAGTCAAGCAGCTCGTCGAATTTAGCTTTCCTCTCGCTGGGGTTAAGCTTCAAGAAATAGTCTATCTGGTTCTGCTCAGAATAAACAGCCCTTGAGAAGAGCTCATAATCTATTTCAAGCAGCTCAGCGATGCGCTTATTTACTTCACTAACTTTTGGGCCTGCTAGCAACTTTGCACCTTCATAGAGCTTAGCATCATTTGTTTTTGTTCCCAAATAAATAGTTCTTTCCACTTTATACTCCTTTCCGTTATGTATAAATTCTAATTCAACTTTAGCGTAATCCTGCTGCGCTGGCCTATCCATTATAACGCTATTCAGTGTTGCTTCTCTTCTCTGCAGCTCAGGGAAAGTGCCAAAAAGCGCAAAACAAATAGCATTTATAACGCTGCTCTTGCCAGCGCCCATCTTTCCAATAAGCACGTTGCTTCCTTTCTCAAATTCGAGCTCTGTGCTTTTATGTGAGCGCCAATTAATTAGCTTAATCCGCTTTATCATAATATATAATCTTTTGCAACATAAGGTTAAAAATCAGATATTCAGCATTTCTTTGTTGCATAACTCTGGCTTTCAAAAGTTTTAAATATATTCTGCTATATTATTCTATAGGCGATTATAATGTCAGAAATTACAACGATTCAGATACAAAAGAGCTTAAAGAGGGAGCTCGATTCTCTACGGGAATATAAGCGTGAAACTTATGCGGATGTAATAAAAAAGCTTATTGAAAGATTTAAGGAGCAGGAAGAATCAGAACTGGAACTTTCTGAAGAGGCTCTGAAAGCCATTAAAGAAGCCAGGGAAGATGTCAGAAAGGGCAAGGTTTATTCCACAGAGCAAATAAAAGAAACCCTGGGTCTCTAAATGCCTTTTAAGATTATTTGGTCAAATAGGGCAAAAAAAGACCTTGCAAAACTGGAAAAACATGTTGCTGAGCGAATAATTAAAAAAATTATAAATTTATCCCAAAAAGAGCAAATTCTGCTCGAAAAGGTTAAAGGCAAAGATTTTTTCAAATATAGGGTTGGCGATTATAGAGTTTTCATAGATCGCTATCCTCTTAGAAAGAGGCTCGTAGTTCTGACGATAATGCATAGAAAAAAAGCATATAAGAACATCTAAGCAAGCGAAAATCAAATTCTGGTTATGTGCTCTAACCTTACATCGCTTACCTTGGGTATCGCTTTTATTTCCTTTTCGAGCTTTTCAGATAGGCCTTCCTGCTCTTGCATTAGAAAAGCAGCAATTACCGCATTCAGCCCAAAAGCAAAGGGCTCAACTCTAACCTCTTTTAAAGAAGCGTTCTTTATTTTAGCTAACGCTTCCTTTATGTTTTGCTCTGCCCCTGGCTCCTCAGGCATTATTCTGTATACTGCCATAAGTTCGGCCATTTCAACACCTCTATTATGGTCCCTCAAAGCCGCATTCCGGGCACTTATATGCTTTGCTCGCCCTTCTGCACTTATCGCATCTTATTATGGT
>JAGGVE010000049.1 GCA_021163505.1 Candidatus Iainarchaeum sp.
CATTTAAACTTCACGTAGTGAATTTCACCGCTTTAGCCTGAATCAGAATTACACAAAGATAATACTTGCATATCCAACTACGTTGGCTTTATCTTTTGTTACTTTGGCCGAAGTATCGTATTTCAGCAGCACTGCTTTTTTGCGCCCCTTCTTTCTACAATAATGTAATGTGACTGTTATGGGTGCATAACCACAGATGCTAAGCCTCTGCTCGAGCACATAGTTATAGAAACCTTCAACATCAAGCTTCTTTATGAATTCTATAGCCTTCATATCTTTCTCTTTTGCGTATTTTAATGGCACGAAGTGCGAAAAATCGCTTGACGCTATAAGTGAAAAGTGGTTCTTTTTTGAAGCCTTCACTAAGGATTCAGCAAACCTTAAAAGTACTTCAAAGTTATCTGTGCCTACTGTTATCGGCAAGATTTTGGCATTTTTGAATAGATATTGAATAAAAGGCACTTGTACCTCTGCAGAATGTTCACCTATATGCGCTAACTCATCAAAGCTTGCAGAGCCGCTCGCTACAATCTCTTCGGCAAGCTCAGTATCAACTTCAATGTGCCCCAAAGGCGTAGCCCATCTTTTGCTTGTGCTTACCGCAATCTCACTTCCTAAGCCAGTATGATTTGGGCATAGTATTACGAATGTTTTTGAAGCCTTCAATTTAACAAAGCTCTCTGCAGCAATCGCACCGCTGTATATATAGCCTGCATGTGGTACTATTGCTTCTCTGGCAATAGCTTGCTTTCGCTTTTTAGAGAAAAAGCTTGCAAGCATTCTTTTAAGAGCTTCGCTATTACCAGGGTAGAATTGGCCTGCCACGGCAGGTTCTCTAATGCCCATAATAAAAAGATGTTAGAAAAGAATTAAATAGGCTTTTAAATAATACTGCGGCTTCTTACTTGCCCAACGCGGGTGCCTTGAATTCAAAATCGTCTATTTTCGCGCTGAATTCCTTATCTTTTTTTATACTTTCTCTGGCTTTTAATATCTCGCGAGCAAGCAGCCAATATACTAAAGCAAGGCTCTTTCTTCCTTTGTTGTTGCAGGGGATTATAAGATCAATATACTCGGTTTTATTATCAGTGCTACACAATGCTACAATAGGCACGTGCTGTTCTGCAGCTTCTTTAACCGCTTGCCTATCAACATTAGGGTCAGTTATTAGCACAACCGCTGGCTCTATAAATCGCTTTGATTCCGGGTTTGTAAATGTGCCTGGAACAAACCTGCCTGTAAACGCCTTTGCGCCTATGTGCTCTGCAAATTTACTTGCTGGAACCCTTCCATATTCTTTTTGAGAGACAACGACAAGCTTTTCCGCTGGAAAAGAGGCCAAAAATTTGCTGGCCACCTTTATACGTTCATCTATGGTGCTTATATCCAAAACCTTTAGTTTATCTGGTCTCTTTTTAAATATAAATCGTCTCATTCCTTCTGTTTTGAATTTCGCGCCTATATGAATGCCTGCTTGCAGGTATTCCTTTGCAGGTATTAGAGTTTTTTCAACCATAACATCACCTTATACTTTGTATTTTATTACCTCATCTATAAGTTCAACGTGTGAAAGGAGCATCCTTCTGCAGCAGTATCTTTTTATGCCTAGCTCGTCAAGTACCTCTTTTGGGTCACGTCCCTTCTGCACTTCTTCTGCAAACTTATAGTACAAGTCTCCTATAACCTTTCCACACGAAAAACACCTAACCGGTATTATCACAAAATCACCTTTTGCTCTTTTGTTTCTTTGCCCTGGCCCCTCTGCCCAGAGGCTTCTTTGGTTCTTTTCTTCGCGAATCATCCACAAGCAATAACCTGTCATATTCCCTGAAGCGCCTTTCAAGATTCTTATCCTTAGTATAGGCTACCAATGCTTTGGCTATGGCGCTTCTTGCGCTGACTGCTTGACCCATAAAGCCTCCGCCGCGCGTAGTCACTTCAATATCTACTTTTTTAGCTATTTCGCCGGCAATAATAAGCGGCTCAGCAATAAATGTTCTTAAGTAACTTGGCTCTATTGTTTCTAAAGCCCTTTTATTTATTGTTACGCGTCCTCTTCCAGAATGTATTGCAGCTCTTGCTACGGCCGTTTTTTTCTTGGCCTTGGATGTTATCCCTTTCTTACTTTTCCTAGCCATACTACCACTTTCCTCCAAGCTTTTTGCTCAATTCGCCAAGCGTTAGAGCATCTTCCTTACCGTTGTATTGTGCAATTTTTATCGTTTCAAATTCAGCGTTCGTAAGTTTTTCAGGGATACCTACAAATACACGTACTCTCTTAAGAGCCTTTCTACCGCGAATACTTTCAGTTGGTAGCATTCCCGCTATTGCTTTTCTGAGCATCCTATCAGGCCTCTTTGGAAATTTTGGGCCTTTGGTGGGCTTCCCCTTAGCACTCAAATCTATTCTGCGCTTCCACTTCTCAATTATGCTATTTTTATGCCCTATTACTATTGCCTTTTCAGCATTAACGATATCTATCCTTTCCCCCTTCAATGCACGTTCTGCCACAATGCTTGCCAACCTTCCAAGCACAAGATTATCTGCATTTATTACAACCATACCATCACGCTCTGCTATTGAACAATAAAGACGTCTTTACTATTAACGTCCATCTCAACAAGCTCTTTAAGCGCATACGCCTTTCCTTTGTTTGATTCGATCTCTGCCCTGGCCTTTGTACTGAACCCCATTGCCGCTACCCTAACTGCTTCACTTAAACTTCCTTTACCAAGGAGTTTCCCTGGCACAATGAAAAGCTTATCGCCATATTTTTTGCGTAACTTTTCTATTTTCTCTACATTTACAGTGGTCATTATTCTTCTTGGCCTTTCGAGCCTCTCAGCTATATCTTTCCAGAATTTTTGCTTTGTTTTATTTCCTTTGGCTTTGAGCTTTATTATAAGCTCCACTGCGCGCTCCTTTTTCTTCAACTTCTTTGCCATATATCACACCTGAATATTTGCACTATTCACTTCCAAGTTACTGAAGGAAATGTAGCCAGTTTTTGGCTATAATGGTCCCTATGCAGGAGGGCGGATTCGAACCGCCGAAGGCACTAAGCCACAGGATTTCTCAATGTTTGTAACATGAAGAGATTCTTAAGTCCTGCCCCTTTGGCCGCTCGGGCACTCCTGCATTATTTTATTTTTCCTTTTATTTCACTTTCGAATTCCTTACACTTTGCTTCGAGTACCTCAACGCTTTTTTCGAGAATCTCTTGATTTGTTAGGCCACCGTATGTTTCTATTGTGAATATGAAGCTGTTGTTGCTTGGCACCAATTTTAGCTTTCCCTTGCTTGCTATCTCACAGTAACCACATAGGTCGCATTCATAGGGCTTCTCTATAATAATCTTTCCAGCCTTAAATTCTAAAATCTTTTTGGGGCAGGATTTTATCACTTCTTTAGCTTCTCTTTCGCTGACTTTGCCTTCCAGCTTAGGCATTTCATTGTAAGCTACAAGAGCTGGCTGCCATTTTACATGCTCTTTACCTATGTTTGCTTCAGCCTGCATTTCGATGAATATTTCCTCATTATCGCGAAGTTTTACTATTGGCACCTCTTTATTTACAACCTCAACGCTTGGATCAGAACATTTTATATCTGAGCTAAGGACCATCTTTGGTCCTTTTTCCTTAAGTACAAGCTTTACTTTATCGCCAAGCTTGTAGGTTTTTAGATCTGTTTTTAGTGGAAGAAGCCCAAGTCTGGCTCCGATATATTCGTCAAAAAGCACAGAATCATTTCTATGTATTGCAAGATCCTCTATCGCTAATACAGGCACTTCGCTCATAGCAGTCCTTCTAATAGCGTTTATTAGCGCAATGTTGGTGCCTGTTATGAGAAGTTTTACTTCATTCCCTTCTTCAAAAACCTTCTTTATATTCATAAAAAACACCTATTTTTTCCTAAACTTTTTCTTCTTCCGGCAGCCATCATGTGGAATAGGTGTTACATTCTCTATTGATTTTATTCGCAGACCGTTTCTTGTAAGACTTCTTATTGCCGCTTCACTTCCTTTTCCAGGGGACAAGCTTTTATTGCCTCCTGGGCCCCGAACCTTAACAATCACCGTGTCTATGCCTCGCTCCCTTGCTTTTTGAGCAATAATCTCTGCAACCTTCATTGCAGTATAGGGTGCGCCTTGTTTATGATCCGATTTTTCAACCATGCCGCCAGTGCATTTTGCTATTGTTTCAGCTCCAGTTATATCGGTAAGCAACATTAGTGTATTATTATGCGATGCATATATATGCACAATGCCCTCCTTCCTTTGTTCACTCATTTCTCTTCACCCTTTTTCTCTTTCGCTACAGCCATTATTTTCTCTTCTATATGTGGCTTGAAATAAGTTATTGCATTTTCTTCCCTCTTTTCCACAAGGTAGCTTGGTGCAGTAACGCGCTTTCCGCTTATAGCTATGTGCCCATGCCTTATAAGCTGCCTAGCTTGCTTTATGGTTCTCGCCATTCCTTTGCGCCATACAATGGTTTGCAAGCGCCTTTCAAGTATAGCTTCAACAGTCAAACTCAACACATCATCAAGTGTGGAATCTTTTTTCAATATTCCATACTTCGCTAGGCTTTCTATGAGCTCCTTTTGTCTCTCAGCCCTTTCCTCCAATGGCAGTGCAAGCAGCTCACGAGCTGTCTTTCTTTTGTTTCTTAGTATCGCTTCTGCTTTCCAGAGCTCTTTCTTATTTTTAAGTCCATACTTTGCACAGAGCTCCTTTCTCATAATTATTTCTTGCTTCACCCATGGTTTTCTTGGCCTTTCATATGTTTTCTTTGGTTTTTTTGGATCTCCCATCTATAACACCTTTTCATTTACTTTTAGAAGAGCTGCTTTTTTTCTTGGTACCTGGACGAGCTTCCTTCTTTTGAACACCGACAATGGGGCCTTTGCCTCTATGTGTGCTCTTAGTACGCTGTCCCCTGACTGGCAGGCCCCAAGCGAGCCTCAAACCACGATAACTCTTTATTCTGTTCAGTCGCTTTATATCTTCTCTTGTTGTGAATTCAAGATCGCCCATTATTGCATGCATTGCTTTGCCAGTGTAGAAGTCCTTTCTCCTATTGAGTACCCATTCAGGCACTCCATATCTAAGCGGATCTTTTATAATCGATTCAAGAAGCTTTACTTGCTCCTCATTAAGCTTTCCTATCCTCTCATCAAATGGAATGCCTGTTTCCCTTTCAAATGCCCTTGCAAATATCAAGCTAGCACGATGGCCGATGCCCTTTATGTTAGTAAGAGCCATGTATATTGGCCTATTGCCGTCCAAATCTCTAGAAGCAACTCTAACAATATATCTGAACTGCTTCTTTTCTTGTTCTTTAGTTTGTTCTGCCATCCCAATCACTTTATAACTTTTTTTATTATCTCTTCTACAGGAACATTAACATCAATTTTTTCTTTTAATGGGAATAAATGCCTTATATTGCATTTTTCTTTCTTGCCGCCTTTCCCTACAACTGTAGCATATAAATTCTGCAATTCAAGCACAACTACCTTTTTTCCAGCCTCTCTGCCTCTAGTTTTATAGCAAACTCTGCCAGGTTCTATTGCTGCCATTTCTTCACCTCATCTTTACATTTTTAAGATATCTTATTATGATGCTTGCCGCGCCCTCCATTCCAACCTTATCAACATTTATAGCAAGGTCAAAGTTTTTTACATCATAAATATTTACGCCAAGCAACTTAAGCATGTTTTGCCTTAGCTTCTGTTCCTCTTCATCGATTTTCCGCTTTGCATCGCTCAGAGGTATTTTTTCTTTTTTTATTATCTTTTCAGCTCTTTGCTTAGGCGCTGAATATAAGAAAACCCTTAGCTCTGCTTCACTCATCGCCCAGCACGCTAGAGGCCAATCTATTATCACATGGTCGTTCTTTGCTTCGCTTAGCAAGAGTTTCCTTAGCTTTTCCACAAACTCTTCGCTTGCAACTTCTTGCTCAATTTCTTGCAATGTTTTTTTGTTCGATTTTGCTATTTTCCTGAGTAGTGCTTCTTTTGAAAGATACTTTATCCCTAACTGAAGTGCCAGGAGCTTGCTTATGTTAGCGGTGTTGCTCCCAGGCAACCCACTCAAACATATTATCATCTAAAACCCTAGTTCCTAAATTATTTCTTATTTCAATAATTTTAAAGCTTGCTCTATATAAGGCCTTATATTTATCTTACAATCCTGCATACTCTTTATATTGTGCTTTACTTTTATAGCTTCTTCAAGCACCATGCTTCTACACTTATTACAGAGCACACCAGCAAATATTGTTGAAGGCCTTCTTTCTGTTTTGCTAAGTTTTTTCACTTCATCCTGTCTTGGAACGCCAGCAAGTGTACTGCCGCAAAGCGCACAGCTTGCTTTACCATGTCTATCTCTCTCAAAGTATACTTTAGACTCGCCGCCTGGAGTTTTTCTATATTTCTTATTTTTCGTTTTTTGCCCTGGTCTTACCATGGGATCACGCCTTCAATATTATTTTCTGCACCTTTGAGATGATTATTGAAAATATAAGAGAAATCACAATATAATAGAACAACCAACTGCCTACTATAGGAAAAGTATATTGACTGTACTCTGCTTGTAACCATGGCCATAATACTGTTACTATCCCAAGTGACAACAACATTGTTGGCATAGACGCTTTCATCATTTTTAGATTCGTTTCAAGCAATTCTTGCTCTAACTCCTTCAACCTTTTTTGTGAGTCCTTATCTGTTTTTTTCATGAGTTCTTTGAATTCTTTTTGCTTTTTCTTTATTTCTTCCATGTGGCCCTTTCCCATAATTCTATTTCTTACTATTGTACTCACTGTGTTAAATATTGTGACAAGCATAAGCGCTATTAAGAGCAAATCTATTTCTGGACTTATAAACACCATAATAACACCAAAAACCGCGTTATAAAGGGATTGTACAAAAAATATAGTTCAGAATATATAAAACATTCTTAGCAATATTATAAAAACGTTTTCTTTAGCACCTCCTTCAGCGCAAGAGTTTTTTCAGCAAAGGATGGGCCTCTTTTAGCTGCATCCTTGCAAGCTGCTCATATAGGTTATAAACAATACCCACTGTTAGCAGTATTCCTGTGCCAGAAGCTAACGCTCCTAACGCCATGTTTCCTATACCTGCTAGCAAAGCAACAAATATTGAACCGAGCACTGTTATTGTAGGAATATACCTATTGAGAATTTTTACAATAACCCTGCGATCTCTTCTAAATCCCGGGATATACATTCCTGAGCTTTCAAGCTGGTTTGCAATGTCTTCAGGACTTTGCCCGCCCATAAGAACCCAAAACTTTCCAAATATTATACAGAATATTATAAGAAATATCATATACAGAATGCCCTGAATTATATTGAGTAGCATACTCTCTTCAAATAAAGCACCAAAACCGCTGGCTCCAATCTGTGTTATAACGCGTCCGAACAGATTGTATACTGAAGTATTAAATTTTGCCCAGTGTCCCGCACCACTGCTTGGGTACAGGTTTTCCCGTATCGGTGTCCCAGTTGCCCAACAGAGATAGCGCATAATGTCGCCTGCAACTGGCACATCCTTCACAACAGAAGCGATTATAACAAAGTTTGCAAACAGTGCCACTGCAAGAATAACAGGAATAACCGAAACGTAAAGAAGCCTTACTGGATAGCGGCCACCCAGGCCTTTTCTCCCCATGGTTATTGGAATATTAACGTGCATAGCGTGCGCATAGGTTACCACAAGGAATATTATTAATGAAATGATTAATGGCAAAAGCAGAATATATTGAGGCTGCCCAGCAAACCACGATGTAATAAAAGTTGGTATTAGACCGCCTTCTTCAACCCCAATCCCAAATGGTCTGAACGCCTGCCAGAAGAATCGTGAGGTTACGCCACCTGCAATAAAAAGCCCAATACCTGAGCCGATACCATGCTTGCCAACCAAATCATCCAAATAAAAAAGAACTATTGAGCCTAAAGCTATCTGCAAGCCCAGTATGATTGGATCACCTCTTATCCAACCGCTAAGCGGATAAGCAAACCCCTCAAAGAAGCAAAATAATATTGCCGCAAGTTTCTGCAGACTTTGAAAAGTTGCTCTTCCGCGAGGATCCGCCAAGTCAATTTCAATTATCTTTGCACCGATTAATAGCTGAAGCATTATCGAAGCCAACACTATAGGTCCTATGCCTGCAGTGAGCAGTGTGCCCATTCTGCTTGCTAAAACTTCCTGAAACTGAATCAATGTTGTTTTTGACTCCTCTGCTAAGCCAATAAGCGGTATATTGCCCATAATAAAGAAAATTAGCAAAGCGATAGCGCTCCACATAATTCTCTTTTTAAGTGGCGGCTCAACCTCAGGCCTTTTTACCTCAGGTATAAAAGCACATATTTTGCTTATTACTTCCATAACGCTCATATTCCATCACACTTTTTTCTCTCCAGACATCTCTTTCCTTTCTCCCAACATTTCCTCTATAAGGCCTCCGCTCTCTAAAATCTTTCTGCGAGCTCTTTCAGAAATTTTAGCATTGATAATCTTAACTCTATGTGTTAGTTTTCCTCTTGAGAGTATCTTTTCAAATCCAATCTTTTTACCATCTATGATTATAAATTCGTTATCGTATTCCGCTTTATTTTCTTTTTTTAATCTTTCAGCTATTCTACTAAGCTCATCAATGTCTATTACTCTGCCTTTTTTCTTTGGCTTCAATCTTGCTTTCTTCTTGAGAATTCCACTGTACTTATCTTTCTTATGTTTTCTTGCACCAGCTTTTCCGCGGCCCCCACGAGAGCCACCGCCACGTTTATTTTTTGTATTGCCTTTACCATGTGTCCTTTTCCCTCTAAGCTTGTTTTTCTTCTTTCTCTTCCTCACTGTCATAGTTTCACCTAAAGCATCCTTTCTATTAAGTCATTTATTTTTTCGCCGCGATATCCAAGGGCACCGCCAACTGCAAAGCTCTTCTTGACGCCTCCTCTTTCATAGCCTTTACTTGGCGGTCTCATTCTGAATACGGGTTTTATATTGAGCTTTTCAAGTATTTTTGGTTCTGCTTGCACCTTCTCTGCAAGTTCGCCGAATGAGTTTATTGAATGTTTTTTAAGATATTCTAAAGTAAGCTTTTTATTTCCAGGAAGCCTTGCTCTTTTCTCAAGAAGCTTCCTTAGCGTTTCTTTGCTTATCCTGCCCCAAGTTATATAATCCTTAACTTTTTTGAGCATACTTGTAGTACCTTCCTTTTCCGGAAGAAGCACAAGATGATTAGCTCTTGTAAGTCTAAGAAGTTTTAGCGTACTTTCTATTTCTTCTCGCATATGCACTGTGCCTCTAATTCTTATTGCCGCGATCATTTGGTCACCTTCACAATCTTTCTTTCCATATCAGGTGATTGTTTAACCTTTAATGTTCTTCTAAGCGCATCAATTGCTGCTCTCACAAAGTTCAATGTTGTAGAGGTATTGCCTTTAGTCTTACTCCAGACGTCCTTTATCCCTGCAAACTCCATAACAGGTTTTATTTTATTGCCTACAACTAAGCCTACACCCTTTGGCGCAGGAATGAGCGTTACTCTTACTGAAGCACATTTGCCGGTTACCTGGAATGGCACGCTATGTTCCTCGTTGCAACCGCATTCCCAGCTACCACAACCTCTTTTTACTAATATTAGGTTTAGCTTTGCGTTTTTTTCTGCTTTTCTTATAGCAGGCCACTTTTCTCTGTCTTTAGCCATGCCTATGCCAATAATACCCTTCTTGTTGCCTATAAGCACAGCAGCTCTGAATGAGAACTTTCTGCCTGCGCGCACCACGCGAGCAGTTTTTTTGACATCCACTGTTAGTGTTTGCATATCTGGCTCTAGATAATCAACTATTTCAGGTTCCATTATTTTTCTGTTTGAGAGAAGAATCTCCTCTAAGGATTTTATCTTCCCATTCAAGACAAGCTTTCCAAGCTCAGTTCTTGGCACCCATTCTTTCAAGGCTTCTTCTTTTTCTGTAGCTTTTCCATCACTCATATGATCACTCTCTTCCAAATTCTTTTTCTATAGCTTCCTTTGCTTTTGCGAATAGCTCTGTAAGTTTTCTAAGCTCTATGCTTTCCTTTAAGTATTCAGAAAATCTTTTATTTAATTCATCATCGCTAAGCATCTTTGCATAATTCTCTATATGCTTACCACTGACTTTATCCTCGCTCGGTAACGCTTCTTCGCTGTGGGGGACTTTTAGGCCAGCGTCAACCGCACCTTTTAATGCAGCAAACACAACGCCTTTGTGCATTGGTGTTGATAAACCTATATCTAGAACAGCTTCTCTTATTCCTTTTTTAATTGCAAGTTTGCCTGCAAGGTAGCCGCAAAGGTATGCTGAAGGAATATTGCATTTTCCAAGCCAGCCGTAGCGTTTTAAGTGTTTTGTTGTTATATGCACAGCGGTTTTATCTCCTTCTGGCTTATAATTAACCACTTGCACTATGCAATGCCTATTGGATCTTCTAACCACAAATCTGGGCTTGCCTGATTTCAGCAACGCAAGCCTCTTCTTATAGTTAGTATGGCCTGTCCTGCGCCTTCTGAACTTGAGCGTTCTTACCGCTTTTGACATTTACTCCGCCCCCATTACAAATCTTTCGAGTTGCGCTTTGCTTCTGAAAAAACCACCTTTTATCATGCGATATAGCTTGCTATACCCAAGCTTCTTCACTTTGTCTGGATGCTTCTCTCTAAGTTCTTTTAATAATGCTCTCTGTGCTCTGACTTTATTTATCCAATCCGCTTTCCTATCTGTTCTTGCCTTTGCTGTACCTCTTCTGCTTCCATGGCCTTTTCGCCTGCCTTTCTTCTTCTGTTTTTCTATTTTCCTTGCCCTGCCTCTGCTCTGCTCATTCTCTTTTCTCTTTTTGATTATGCCATTTTTTATAAGCTCCCTTACGTCATCCTTTGTTATAGCCTCCTTTACACTTTCAGCCTCTTCAGGGTCTATCCATATCTTGTTCTTACCTACTTTCAAAAGCCCTGCAGCTATTTCCTTTACTTTTTCTGCTTTCATATTCCTCACGCATTCAATATTTTTATTCCAATCTCATCGGCCTTCTTTATTATTTCCCCTCTTTTCTTCCTACCAACAGTACTTGCGATTCTCGCAGCAACATTAGCTCTGCCAGCAAGCATTTCAAGTTCCTTTGCGTTATGTATTAAAACTTCCCTGTAGCCCGAAGGATGCAAATATCGCAACGCCTTGCTTGTTCTATAACCAGTACTTGGCGCTTTACCGTCCTCTTTTTTGAGTTTGAAGTCTGCTCCTCTCGGCACACGCCATTTATCCCACTTCGCTCTACTCTTTCGCCTTATTGAACGCTTACCAAAATGACCTCTAAATATTGGCTTTTTCTTCTTTTTCTTTATCTTTTCCTGCAACTTTTTTATTTCTTTATTTTTCTTCTTTTCCTCTTTCGCTGTTTCCTTTGTGCCCTTTTCAACCTTCTTCTCGCTTTTTTTAGCAACTGCTTGCTCCTGTTTTTTCTCCTCGCCCCTCTTTTTAGCAGTTTTTCCTTTAGCAATATCATTCTTTTTTACAGTCTTCTCTTCTGTGGTTTTCTTTGCTTTACTTTTGCTCATGTTCTACAAGCCCCCTTTCTACAAGGTATATCCCATCTTGGAATATGCGCAAATCCTTTCTTTTTACTCTTGTTGCAAGCTCAATATTTGCAGCGGTTTGCCCAACGTGCTCCTTGTTAGTGCCCCTTATTATTACATCCTTACCCTTCACTTGCACGGTAGTATTTTCTCCAATAATCTTTGCTTTTCTCGGCTTCTTTTCTCCAGTAAAGTTGGTTATTATTACTTCCTTTCCGGAAACCTGCACATTCATTGGAAAGTGCGAATGAATTATGCGCATCCTATATTCATAGCCACGCGATAACCCTTCTATAAGGTTTCTTATGTGCTTAGCGATAGTATTCACTATTGCATTTGTTTTCCTTTTTTCATTTACGCCTTTCACAACAACAGCACTATCATCCTCCACCTCTATTTCAACATTTTTTGTTCTAAACGATTTTTTTTCTTCCTTCCCACCATATCGTAGCATAATCGTTGAGTTTTTTACTTCGGCTTCAAACCCCTCTGGTAGAGCAATTCTCTTCTCCATCGCAAACACCTAATAAACGTACGCTACTAATCTGCCGCCAATACCTTTTTCTCTCGCTTCTTTATGGCTCATTACCCCATGAGATGTGCTAACTATGAGCAGACCAACATCTCTGCTTGGCAAATAGCGCTTTTCGAATTTCTCAAATTCATTCTTCTTTACCTTGTAGCGTGGTTTTATCGCCTTGCAATCGTTGATCTTCTGCCAGAGCTTAATAACATAAATTCCCGATTTTTTATCATCTATATACTTATAGTCCTCAATATAGCCGTATTTTTTCATTACCTCGAGTATTCTGCCAAGTAGCTTTGATGCGGGCTTGCATATGCATTCCTTCTTTGCAGCCATCTCACAATTTTTTATTGATATAAGTGCATCTGCAACAGGGTCTGTTCTCATTCAATCACCTTCAATCATACTTCCTGAATCCAAGTTTTGGCGCATTGTGTTTGAAACAGCGCCAGCATATAACCATCCCATAGCGTTTCATTACTCCAGCATATCTACCACATATCGAACATGGTTTGCGCCATCGCTTCTTCTCCTTTTTCTTACTCATTTGACCACCTTTATGCCAAGCTTTTCTTTTGCAAACTCAATTGCCTCTTCCTTAGTTATGCGGTGTTTTTTACCGACTTTTGCTTTCTTGTATTTTCTTCTCTTCACTCTATACCCAGGCCTCTCGAGAGCAACTATTACATCAAAACCTATGATTCCAAGCTCCGGCTCATATTTTACTCCTGGCAGTTCAATATGCTCAGCAACACCAAATGCAAAGTTACCAAAATTATCAAATTGGCTCTCTTTGAGTGTAAATTCCTTAGTTTCTAGCGCTTTTCTAAGGAAATCCAGTGCCTTTTTCCCTCGCAGCGTTACTTTCACACCTATCTCTAAGCCTGGGCGTATGCCCCATTTTGGTTGTCTCACCTTTGCCTTTGTTTTTACCGCTTTCGCTTGGGTGATTTTTTCGATAATCTTTTGTGCCTTCTGAAGCTCTTCGCCTGTTTTGCCAACGCCTACGTTTATTACAACCTTTTCAACCCTTATTTCCCTCATTCTGTTCATTTTATTCACCTATTACGAACACATTGTTTATTGTCGTCTGGAACTCTTTGCTTGTTGTTTTTATTGTAACCATTGCAGGCGCTTTCTCTGTGCCTGGTTTAATCTCTTTCACAACTCCCTGTTCACCTGCGTGACTGCCGCCAATTATGTATACTTTCGCACCTGCTTGCATCTTTAGCACCTTTAACACTTTCTGCTTCGGAAGTTCAAGCTTTAATGTGTCATGGGGCTTTATTGTATTGTCTTCGGCGAGTATATTTCTCCCATCGTTTGTTGTTAGTTGCAATTTCCCACCCTTGACAGTGGTCTTCTTCACTACCTTTGAAAGCTTCACCACTTTGTCAACCTTTTCGATCTTCTCAGGCACAAGCCTGCCCTTTAGGTCATAAACCATTTTGTAATCGTGTTCAATCCCATCTATTGATATAATATCAAAAAGACCTACCGGGAATTTATGAGAGGTTCTCACAACACCATTTACCTTCACTTTTCTCTGTTTTAGAGCAACTTTGACCTCTCGCATTGTTTCCCCTATCTTTATCAAATCTCTCAACACAAAACCTAAAGGCACAGAAGTTTCCTTGTTGTGCGGACCCGGTTCTGTTTTGATCGCCCATTTTCCCTCCTTGGGGCTAATCCACATAACCTTTGATACCGCATACCTCTTAAGCGCCTTCGAACCGCCTTTTTTTGCCATTTATTTCACCCTTTCCTTCGCTTCTTTTATTTCTTTCTTCCTGTGCTTTATCCTTTTTTCATCGCTTCTATCAATACCTATTATCATAAGGTTTGACGCGTTGAAGGGTATTAGCACTTCAGTACCATCAACCTTTTTCCTCGCGAGCTTTTCGATATAAACCCTAGCTTTTCTGAGATCAACCTTTGCAACCTTCCCTGTTTTGCCTCTATACTTTCCGCGCATAACCTTTACAGTGTCACCCTTTCTTACCGCTAAGCTTCTTCTCTTAAGAGAATCCCTAAGCTCTTTGCTTAGGTGAGCACTCACTAAGCGCTTCCTTTGGTGCAGAGGCATTTCTTTAGTTTCTTTCCTCTGCTTTGCGGGTTTTTTTGATACCATTTTAAGCACCTCATACTATGTGCTGAGCAATACCAGCCAGTTTTGGCCAGCGTTCGGCTGCCTCTTTTGCTATGGCACCTTTTATTTCGCTGCCTTTTGGTAAGCCCTTTTCATCTACAAGCACAACGGCATTATCTTCAAATTTTATGCGTGTTCCATCAGGCCTGCGATACTCCTTACAAACTCTGACTACTACTGCTCTTTCAACTTTTTTTCTCATCTCCGGCCTGCCTTTTTTCACAACTACAATCACCAGGTCTGCAATACCAGCCTTTGGATTCATCCTCTTCTTCGCTTTGTGCCCTACAACACTAATAATCTCTACTTCCTTCGCGCCAGAGTTATCAGCGCAAGTGCATCTGCTTTTTTGCGTTAAGCATTTTGTCTGGCTAGCGCTTATCGCTTTCATCTGCTTCACCTAATACCTTCAGTACAACAAAGCTCTTCGTCTTACTCAACTTTCTTGTTTCGCCTATAAGCACTGTATCGCCTTCCTTAGCGTTTACGCACTCTGGGTTATGCGCATGGATCCTTGAGCGCTTTTTCTTATATCGCTCGAACTTTGGCACATATTCTATAAGCGTTCTTTCTACAGTGACAGTTCTTGTTGGCTTAGCACTTATAACCTTGCCGATGAAAGTTGCCCCTCTAACTTTGACGTTGCCATGGTAGGGACACTTCTTGTCATTGCAAGCATTCTGTTTTTCTTCTACCATTTTACTTTCCTCCAAAAACTTTTGTTCGGTCTTCAGGTCTGAACATTATTTTTTCACATTTAACTATTGTTTTTTCTCCTGATGGTAATTCTATCTGCAAAGTCACCTCTTTTTTTGGGAGTATTTCTTCGCGCTTGTTACTTTCAATCTTTATTGTATTTTTTGTTTCATCTATTATTATACCTTCGATACCCTCTCTGCTCTTATCAGTACTTTTTACAACTTTTACTCTGAGCCCTATGAGCTCATGAGCTAGGATGTTGCCTTTTGTTATGTTGTATTTTTTAAGCATCTAGGAGTTCCTCTTTGTAACCCATTTTTATAAGGATTTCTTTTGCCTTTTCTCTGTGATCGCCCTGAAGTTCTATGACCCCGTTTTTTACTGTGCCGCCGCAAGCAAGCCTCTTTTTGAGCTCCTTGCCAAGGTTGTTTAGGTTAACATTCTTATCAAACCCTGTAATTAATGTCACTGTTTTTCCGAAGCGTCGCTTTGTGACCTGCAGCCTTATTTTTTGTGATTCCTTTGCTATCTCGCCGCAGACGCAGAGCTCTATCGGTTGGCCGCACTTTGGGCATACCTCAGTCATTTTTTACCTTTCACCTCTTTTTTGTTTGTTGTTCTACTCTTTTTTCTCTCATTAAGTATTGTAAGTATTCTTGCAACATCGCGCTTAATATTCTTTATTTTAGAAGGCTTTTCAGGCCTTGTTCCAGATTCGATTATGGCTCGCTCCTTCGCAAGCTCTTTTCTGAGTTTTGCAAGCTTTTCAATAGCTTCTTCATTACTCATTCCCCTTATATCAGCGGCTTTCACTTCTTTCCACCTTTTTTAGTTTTTTCTCTTTGCTTGCCTTTGCCTTTACTTTCTTTTTTCTCCTTCACCGGCTTTTCCACCTTTTTCTTCTCTTTGGTCTTTTCCTTTGCCTCTCCTTTTTTTCCTCCAACCTTCGCTCCCTTCTTTTCACTTTGTATTTCTTCATGTTCCCCTACTTTCTCCTTCGCAAGCTCTTTGCTACTCTCTACCTGCTTTTCTTTGCCAACTTCTTGCTTACTTGGTTCTTCTTTCTGTGTTTCCTCTTCCTTTCTTTCGCTAACCTCTTTCTCCTCCGCTTTTTCAGCAGCGCTCTGCTCCAGGAATTTTTCAATACTGATCTTATCCGGAAATACAACTTCTGGTTTTATTATCCTCACCTTGATGCCTATGGCGCCTGGCTTCGGTACCGCTACGCCCTTTGCATAATCCACTAAATATGCCTGCTCGCCGGCTTTCTTCATATATCCCTTTGCAATGCGTTCCTTTCTTTTTCTATTTCCTTTGCCTGCAAGCACCCCCTTAAGCACTATCTCTGCGCCCTGAGCGCCGCTTGCCATAATATCCTCAATCGTTCTATATACCACACTTCGCCAAGAATAACCTCTTTCGATCAAAGCAACCATTCTGTCTACGCAGGCTTTAGCATCAAGCTCAGGTTTCTTGACCTCATTTATTTCAATTTGCGGATTTTCAAACCCAAACCTTTCGCTTATTTCTTTTGTGAGTATTTTTATTGTTTTGCCTTTTTTTCCAATTGCAAGGCCAGGCCTTGTTACGCTCACTATTATACGGGTTGTTATTGGAGTCTTTATAACCTCAACGCCAGTGAAGCCGGCCCTTCTTAGTTCGTTTCGCAAGTATTCCTCCAGCTTCAGCTTCTTCAGCTCCTGTCGCACAAATAAACGCTCTATCATGCGTGCACCTCTTGGACAACTATTTCAATATGAGTGCTTTTCTTACGCCTTCTTTTACCCGCAATCCTGCCTTTTGGTTGCATGCTCCATCTCCTATAGCCCTGACATGCAAAAACATGCTTTATTATGAGCTTCTCAGGATCGAGACCTTTGTTTTCAGCATTTGCCTTTGCATAGCTTATTAGCTCAAGGAATGCCTTACAAGCATTCACAGGGTATTTCCCTGCTTTCTGGCCAGAGATTGGTTTTCCTTTCCTATGCGGAACTTTTTTATGATACTTCTTAAGCGGCAGATATGCTTTTTTTTCGATTATATCATTGAGGAATTTTTCAGCTTTTGCAACAGGCTTGCCTTTTATTTCCCTGCAAATCTCTGTTGCATACTTCAGACTGATTGGCCTGTTCTTGAGCATTGCCTTTGCTGTTATTTTTTCGTTAATTTCCTGCACCTGATAGTTCCTCTTAACCATGCTATCACTTCCTCGCTATTGCTGTGCTCGAGCGTGTTGCACCAATGCCTGCTTTACCATGCTTTAGCTTCTTCCTCGTCATCGCGAATTCACCAAGATAGTGGCCAAGCATTTCTGGCTTAATCTCAACAACTACAAACTCCTTACCGTTATAAACACCAAATTTTAGCCCAAGCATCTGCGGAACAATTACAGTATCGCGCAAGTGGGTTCTAATTGGCTTTAGGTCTTTGGCACCTTGTTCAAGAGCCTTACGAGCTTCTTTAATCCTTTTCTCAAGGCTTTTATCTATTCCATTTCTGAGCAAAGTGCGCCTTGCCCTCGCGTTACATAATTGCGCAAACTCGGTGTAGCTCATATTGAGCAGTTCATCAATTGTTTTGCCCCTAAACATTATCTCCTTGGCCATATAATCACCTACTTTTTACGTCGCCCGGTTCTGCGCGAGGCAATGTGACCAACTTTCCTACCTGGTGGCGCGCCTCTCTTTACACTCTTACTTTTGCCTGGGTGGTGTTGCTCGCCACCAAATGGGTGATCGCTAGCGTTCATCGCTACGCCGCGAACCTTTACGTGCTTCTTTCCTTTTGCTTTCATATAATAGTACTTCTTGCCAGCTTTTACAAAAGGCTTTTCTGTGCGCTCGCCGCCACTCGCACAGCCAATAGTCGCTCTACAATCTAAAGGCAAACTCTTTGTTTTTCCTGAAGGTAATTTTATAATTGCATTTTCGCTATCTTTACCTACAAGTAAAGCATAGCTGCCGGTAGACCTTACAAGTTTGCCGCCATCCCCGGGAGTTAATTCAATATTAAATATTGCGCAACCCTCTGGGATACTCCTCAGAGGTAGCACATTGCCAATATTTAAATCAGCATCTTTGCCAAATTTAATCATCTGCCCAACTTGCAAGCCTTCAGGAGCAAGAATATAACAGGTGCTATCATCCTCTAATAAAACCTTGGCTACAACCACGCTGCGCGCAGGTTCCTTGAGCAAAGCAACAACTTGTCCATTAAGCACAGAGTCTTGCATCTGCAAATATGAGGGGTATTTAACATCCAACTTTCCTTTTTTCTTAACTCTGAATGTTGGACCGCCACGACCAAGCCTTTGTATCCGTAACCTTTTGCTCATACTCTCACCCTTACAATATTCCGAGCTTCATTGCAATATCGCTAGCTTTATACTGTTTGTTTATGGTTACTAGTGCTTTTTTTCGCCCTTGCATATCATTGATAATGTTCACCTTATCAACCTTTACATTGAATTCATTCTCAATCGCTTTTTTTACATCGCTTTTTGTAGCGCTTTTAGCAACAATGAATGTTAGCTTATTTTCTTTTTCTATCTTATCCACCGCCTTTTCAGAAACAAGCGGGTGCAATACAACGCTAAGCATATCTAGGTCAGCAGTTTCCAAACTCCCCTGCTTTATCTCTTTCTCCTTTTCTTCCTCTGTTTTTTCCTTTTTTCCTACCGCTTCTTTCTTAGCTACCTTTTCCCTTTTTACTTTCTCTACTTCTTCAACCTTCTTTTCGCTCATCGCACCACTTCATCAAGCTTTTTTATTGCGCTTTCCGTCCAGATCGTTAGCCTGCCAGGCATGCCGCCTGGTGCAAGCAGTTCAGCATTAAGGTTTGAAACGCTACAGATGTCAACCCCTATAAGGTTGCGAGCTGCTCTATAAACAGAAGCTTCTTTAGATGTAATAATTAATATGCTTTTCTTCTTTTTAAGTTTGCGCCCCCTTGCCTTTCCTTTGCCTGCTCTTCTTTTGGTCTTTTTTTTGGCATATGCTATATCGCCGCTCAGCCCGAGCCTCTCCAAAACATTAAGCACTTCCTTTGTTTTCTTCAATGCCTCGAATTTGTCCTCAATAACAATCGGCAACTCAATCGCTTCCGGCACTTTGTGCCTTTTTGCAATCGCTTCTTTCTCCTTAGTATAAGCTATTGCGCTTATGAGTGCTTTCTTCTTTTCCTTTTTATTTATCTTTTCTTCAATTTTCTTTTCAACCTTTGGCGGATGCGCTCTCCGGCCACCAACAGCTTGCGGTACATTGCCTACGCGACCAGCTATAAGCGTCCTGCGATTTTTGAGCCTTGGCAACCTTGCGCGCTCAATATTTATCGTTCTATCGTAGAAAGGCAGGTCTCTTCTGCCTCTGTACTCAGCTACCTTCATTCCTGCGCCTTCTTTTGTGCCTTTTGGCTGCTTCCTTGCGGATTGTATTGCTAGTACCGCTCTCCTTATGATCTCTGGCTCAAGCTCGGCAAAAAACGCTTTTGGCAATTCAATTTCCTTTGCTTTCTTACCCTCTATTGAGTATACCGCTATTTTACTGCTTTGTGGCAACTATTTCCACCTCTTCTACTTTATGGTGCTCTAAAGGCGCGGGTCTTGCACTTTTTCTAAAAGCCACGCAGCGCTTGCTTGGTCCCGGAACAGAACCTTCAACAATTATATATTCATTCTTTATAAGCCCGTAATTCTTCCATCCTCCTTTTGGATTGATGCTTGTGTCGTCACTTATCTTCAGAAGCTTTTTATTGTATTCTGTTCTGGTATGATAACCTGTTTGCCCTGGCCTTGGTACAGTCCACATCACTGTTGCAGGATGCCACGGGCCTATGGAACCTACAACACGCCTTTCCTTCGCTTTTGGTCTGTGCATCTTTACTCCAAAGCGCTTTATAACGCCTTGGAATCCTTTTCCCTTAGTAACTCCTTTAACATCCAAAAAATCTTTTTCTTCAAATGCTTCTTTAACGCTGAGCTCCTTGCCGAGTTTTTCTTTAGCGTATTCAAACTGCTTCTCTATGCTACCGCTCAAATGTATTTCTACGAGCTCAGGCCTTTTCTTGCCTGTAGTTGTAAGCTTTGGTTGCATGCTTGCGAGTAGCCTTATCTCATAAACCTTCCCCTTCTCAATCAGTTCCTTTATCTTCTCTGCTCCGTTACCTTTCGCGCCTTTTTCTTCTTTCTCTTCGCTTTCCTTTGATTCTTTTTTCCCTTTCCCCCTTGCACTTCTTTTGCTCAGTGTTTTTATTCTCCTTGCGAGCTCCTTTGGAAGATTTTCGCTTAATACATCAGTAAGTACTCGCAGGCCTTCGCTCGTTTTTCCATATGCCCTTATTCCAACAACCACTAGTGGCGGTGTTTCAATGATTGTTACCGGTACAGCAACCTTCTGTCCATATGTTGGGCTTTTCTTGTGCATATCGCTTGCAATTACATGGGTCATCCCAACCTTGTAACCATAAAAGTTTAGGGGCTTTGCTTCTTCAGCCTCTTTGTAGCTAACATTCTTGAAAGTAGGCGTTTCTTTCTTTGCGCGCTTTCTTGGATAGAAAGCTAAGCTACCGCTCCTTGGTTTGTGTATTTTGGCCATAAAGCCACCGCATGCTAAGTAATAGATTCAAAACATTAAAAGAAGCAAGCCACTGCAGCATTTATGCCCCAGCATCTATTCTGCTTACTGCTTCCCCTTAAAAGAAACCTGTGCTGGAGCACAGTGTGCTTGCACAATTAATAATTTATTCGCAGCAATATTTTAAAAGCCTTTTGGCTCATTTTGCGCTTTTTTATCTTATTGGATAGCGCCTGTAGCTATAGGCATTGTAGTATGTGCCACTACTTACGCTTGGTATGCTTCTGCTGGTGGTTCTATAATAAGTTGGTCTGTAATAGGATGTTCTATAATAGTTAACCTTAGTGTATAATCTTCCCCTCCAAGAATCCTTCCTTGCACTGATATAAGCAAAGCGTGATATGCTTTGCGAAGTATTATAGTAGCAATAATTATTGTAACTAGGCTTATTGCGGCTTGCATACCCATAAGCCCTGAAGTTTAACCATCGCATGCCTTTATAATCTATAGTTTCCCACACTAAAACCTTTTCTATGCCTGCATACACTCTTAAAGTTGCATACGTAATAGGAAAATCTATATATGTTTTACATTTGCCCGTTAGAAGAGGATAGCACCCAGCTCTATTAAGCTGTAAACTATCATTTATCATTTGCTGTATTGAATCTGCATTTATTCTCCCGTCTGTTACCATTCTTACAGTGTCACCAGGCTTCCTCAATGTAAGCATGTACGCGTTAACCTGCAATGTCAAAACTAGAAGGGCCACAAAAACCAAGGCTTTTTTCATTCAGCCACCTCCTGCCAGGGTTCTCTTATCCTTTTTTCTCCAGCTGTTCCAATAATAAGTATTATAACAACAACTATTATGCCAGCAAGTATCCCTGCAGCAGCAAATGTTGCGAAACCAACAGCTGGCACCTTTTCCTCGGCGAGCTCAATAGTAACCTCTTTACTTTTTGAAACGCTATCGTAATTGAATACAACATCAAAGTTGAATACACCGCTTTCCTCAGCCGGTATTATATGTAGGTCAATAATCTGCTCTTCGTATGGATTTAACACTACATTGGCGCCTTCTGCCTGCCAATTTGCTGGCACGGTCACAAATAGCTCACCCTGAATAGCATTCTCGCTCAAGTTCCTCAGCGTCACACTAATTATATAGCCATTTACATCTTTCATTAACACATAGCTCATCTCAACATCCTGTTCGTTAGCTTGCTGTATTTCGCTTGGCATTTGCATAGCTTCATTTATTACATATAAGTATTGCTTTGTTGTTCCGCAAGCACCCAGATCAATAGTGAATTCAATTGTTGCTTCACTTGCGTCGCTTTCTATTCGCAATGTTTTATTTGCTATCGTTTTTGCAGGTACAAGATAAAAGTAGGTATATACGCTAGCATTTTCTGCATCTACATATATCTTCGCTTCCTGGTTAGAATAATTTTTTACAATAAAATCCAAGGTGCCAGAATTATAGATTCTAATTGTGTTTGGCATCACAATTTCAAAGAGCTCACAATATTCTGGCTTCTTTTCCAATTCCTCAACATTTATCTTTTCGCTTATAACTTCCACTGGAAAATCAGATTTTAGTTCATAGTAATGGCATTCCTTTCCACTTAAAAAGTGGCCTCTTACCTGCAAAAAAGCGTTCCTATCCTTTTGTTCAGCATCTTCGAAAGCCTCTATGCTGACAACAATTGCTGCTTCGTTGCCAGCTAGAGCAACCTTATCCCAGCGCAATGCCTGCGTGCTGATTCCATCGGAGAAATCAAACGCATAAGCTCTATCAATATAGAACCTCTCGTTGCTGTTGTTATGCAGATAAAATGCAAAGGTGGCTTTGCTACCAGCACGCACTTCCACAGCGCGCGTTTCAAGCTTCAAATCAGAACAGCTTGCTGCAAATGCATAACTCAAACCAAACAATAACAAAAACGCGAGCATTATTCTTAATCCAGTTTTACGAGATTTTATATACCGCATAATAAAAATACTGCAGCGATAGTATATAAATGTTTCCCTTTTTCGGTTAATGAGTTAACTCAGCCCTTTATCGTTATAATTGGCCTAAGTCTTGCTACTTTTTTGTTTATTCCGCTTGCGTCCATTACATTTACCACAATATCTATGTCTTTATATGCTTGCGGCGCTTCTTCTGCTGCGCCGCGCCACGAATGCGCTTTAATTATTATTCCTTTCTGCTTTAGCTCTGCCGCTATGCGTTCGCCCCTGAAGCGTTTTATTGCTGCGTGCCTGCTCATCTTTCTGCCTGCCCCATGGACACCAGAGCCGAAACATTCTTGCATGCCTTTTTCTGTGCCTGCTAAGATATAGCTTGCAGTTCCCATTGTGCCGCCCACTAATATTGGTTGTCCTACTTTACGATATTCCGCTGGAATTTCCTCTCTACCAGGCCCAAAGCCTCGCGTGGAACCTTTTCTATGCACCAAAACCTCTCTGCTCTCACCATTTATTTCATGCCTTTCGATTTTTGCTGTATTGTGCCCAACATCGTAAAGCGTTTTTACTTCCTTTTCATCTAAACCAAGAACCTTGGCAAACACCTTGCGAGTAAGATGCGCCAGAACTTGCCTATTAGCAAATGCACAGTTCATACCAGCATTAACAGCACTTAAATAGCGCTGCCCCTCTTCGCTCTGAATCGGCGCACATACAAGCTCTTTATCCCTTAGCTTTATTCCATATTTTTGCGTTGCCCTTCTTAGCTCCTGTATATAATCCATTCCAATCTGATGGCCTAATGCCCTGCTGCCACAATGAATACTTACCAGAATTTGCCCCTCGCTTATACCAAACGCTTTTGCAGCGTTCTCATCAAATATTTCCTCAACATATTGCACTTCCAGATAATGATTTCCTGAGCCTAAAGTGCCTACCTGTCTATATTGCCTCTGCTTTGCTTTCTGCGAAACATTGTGTGGATCAGCATTAGGCGCTTTTCCATTAAGCTCAGTATATTCCAGATCTTCCTTGAACCCATAGCCACGGTTTATCACATATTCAGCACCGCCTACAAGCACCTCGTCTATTTCGCTAGGGTTCAACCTCAATTCGCCTTCGCTTCCTAGGCCAGCAGGAATTTCTCTAAATAGGGCTTCCGCAAGTTTTTCCTTAACAGCTTCTATATCCTGCCTTTTCAGCGGCATTTTCAATGTACGCACGCCGCAGTTTGAAACGACAAAACCATTCGCTATAAAATTATGTGCTTCATGCCCAAGAGTAAAGTCATATACTTTTCCTCTAAATGAGATTGTTTCAATTCGCGTTATTTTCTCCCAAACAACACCGCTTTTGCCCAAACCAGTTGTATAAGTTCTTATAAATTCTCTGAACTTTGGAAATACGAATGAAATTCTCGGTGCGGTTTTTCTCCCTCCCCCAATACATCTTTCTATGAATCGGCTGTTTATATATTTTTGGCAGAACACTTTCTTTATCTCCCTGCTTGAGAAGCCTTTGTTCCTAAGCTCCTTAACTTCTTTTTCTATTTTTTTCCTTAACTCCAATATCTTCTCTTTTAAGGTTAAATACTGAATTGTGACATTTCCCAAAAACCTTTTTTCTGTATTGTACTCAAAACCCACTTTTTTATACAAACGAATAAGGTTTTTGCTTTCGCTTGATATCTGAAGGCGCAGCCTTATTGAAACTTCCCCTGCCTTGTTTTTGTATTCGATCCTTTCTTTTATCAACCTGCTTTTTATGCCAAATTCGCTCAGAAGTTTTTTAATTTGCATCAAAAATTTTTTGCCACTTTTTACAACATTTTCTTTTTTATTTATAGAAAGCACAGGCCCATAGAAATTGTAACCGTGCTTTGTAACTGTCTTCGGTGAGCTCAACTCTGCTCCAAAAAACGCGGCCAAAAACAGTCTTTTATACCACAACGGTGCCTCCATAAGCCATTGCGGTATTTCAAAGTCGCCTCTTGCTTTATTTCTCTCTGGCGCCCCCATCGCAATAAACAAAGCCGCTAAGGAATGAGCCCCGCAGTTAATGCTATGTTCAGTGTAAGTAAAACTCACTTCTCTATAAGAGGTATTTATCCTGTGCTTCCTTTTCCTTGAATAAATTGTTGTAGAATAACCTATTTTTTTAAGATCATCAAGTATGTTCTGCAGGTCACCCGCTTTTCCATAAAAAGAAACATTCGCATATTCCCTTGTTAGCGATACGTGGCCATCTCCAAAGGAATACCCGATAAGCTTTATTAGAAAAGGTACCTTTTCATTATTGAGTTTAAGCGGCAGAAGCCCTCTTTTTTTAAGCTCTTCTACTACTTGTTTCATTTTAACCTTGTCTTTATAACCATGTTTTTTAAGAACCTCTTTTATTTTGTTTTCATCCACTATCGTTTTATTTTTGGGCTTTTCATATGGAACACCCTCAAATGGAAATACCGCGAGCGAATCGCCATTCTTTAAATTTTTAGCCTCTATCATCCCCTTTTTGGTTAAAAATGGATGGTCAAAGCTTGCAATAATCTCTCTGCCTGTTTCAGTAATTATTTTACATACTTTTTTCTCTGTTCTTCTCAGAAACCCAGCAACGCTTGCTGCTTCAATATCCTTTTCCCACAAGCAGAGCACTTTGCGTCTTAGCCAGAATTTTTCGTGTTTTATTTCTCTGTATGCCCCAAATTCATCCAGAACTTTTGCGTCTCCTTCAAGGCAGTTTATATCAAAGCCGATTGATCCGAACGTAATTACCCCCTCTTCTAAATCCATTGCTGCTACACCGCCGATAGGCGCGCCATAGCCAGGATGACAGTCAGCCAAAGCCAAAGCATGTTTTTGGATTCCAGGCAGGCATGCAACATTCCTAAGCTGCCTTAGCGTGCTCCAGTCTGTGCTTTCCTCGCGTATCAGTTCCTGAATCATCTCTTCGCTAGCATAAATGCGAGCGCTTACCAACATTTCCCCTTCCTTAGGAATCTCCCAGATAAATTTATCAAGCCTTTTAAGCGCCATATTTATCACCCTAAAATGAAACAGCAAACGCAAGCCAATCGTATTTTTATATATTTATTATAAAGAAAAAAGAAAATATAAAAGAGTCCGTTCCAATCAGGCAAAAAAGCACATTTACCTCTTTATCCTTATCAATGCCAGTACTCCCAGCACAATTCCAATTACAAACACCGGGTTTATTTCCGGAGTTTCAAGCTCAGGTACTTCCTGCCTCGCCTGAAACTGCACCTCTCTATGGCACTGCATTGTATTACAGCCAGCAATACTGGCAACCACCTTATATATTCCAATCTCTACAGGCGTATAATTAGTAATACTTCCACAAGCCACTGTAAAGCTTCCTCCGCTGACAGGTTCAAAAGCTCTAGTGCTCTCGTTCTGCTTAAGAATCTCCAAATTAACAGTATCGCTGGCATCAGAGCAATCCACAAATATTGTTGTAGCGTTACCCACAAGCACATCGCTGGCATTAAGCACAGTTATCGCTTTTGGCTGATAAACATTTATTGTAACACTTTTAGTATCGCTCACAGCACCATACTCATCCTCAACAGTAAGCTTTGCTGTATAAGTACCTTCATTAGAATACGTATGTGTAACAGTAACATTACTGCCACTATCGCTTGCACCATCACCAAAATCCCAGGTGTATTTCACAATATTATGCCCATCGGGATCAGAGCTGTAAGATACAAAATCTACAGATAGAGGAGCAATGCCTTCGTTTGGCTGAGCAATGAAATCA
>JAGGVE010000050.1 GCA_021163505.1 Candidatus Iainarchaeum sp.
AGCTTTGCCCGTAATGTCAAGTTAATAGGAATAAAGGACTTTTGCGTATGCTCAATGCCTGTATTTTTACTGATTTTTTAAAATTAAAGATGTGAAATATTCAAAACCCAAATAACTTGACAGCAACCAGTTGGGGAAAGTTTTATTAAGGTTTAAATTTATTATTTATAAATGCGCAAGAGGGTCATAGTAATACTTGCTATAGAGTGCATTATTGTAGCAATATTCCTGCTTTTGCTTTTATCCGCATCTCAAAAGAATCAAAATCTTAATATGCCGAAAGAAACACTTGCAAGCAAGACACCTACGCCTGTAGTTGAGACTTCTTCTCCAACCCCTAAGAAGCCAAAAACCATGCCCACGCCTCATCTTCAGAGTCCAAAACCAACACCAGATGAAAAAAAGCGTCTTATTAGATTGTGTTCGATGTCCTATGATAGCAGCTTATGTATACTGGGTGTTGCTCTCGCTTCAGAGGACTCTCATTTCTGCGAGCACACATCCCTAAAAAATACCTGTTACTACGAGCTTGCCAAGAGAACAAAAAATCTGGAGCTTTGCAACAGCATATCAGAAGAATCTGAAAAAAATAAATGTAAAGCGGTTGTAAAACCAGATTTAAACTTATGTGAAAATACGCCTTCTCCAGACACGTGTTATATGGAACTAGCTACTGTAACCGAAAACCCGGAGCTATGTGAGCAAGCTGATATTCCCGTGATGTGTTACTATGATATTGCTTTGAAGACAGGCAATGCTGAATTGTGTGAAAAAACAAGCAGCCCAAACGAGTGCCTTGCTATTATAAAAAAAGATCCGCTGCTATGTGAAAAGGCAGAGGTCCCAGAACATTGCTATGGAAAACTGGCAGAATTATTGAATGATGCCTCATTATGCGAGAAAGCCGCTTTTGATACCGACTGCTATTATCGTGTTGCTCTTAATACTTCTAACATGGTTTTTTGCAAGAAAGCAGCAGACCCGGTGAAGTGCAAGGCAGTTCTAACAAAAGATTCCAAGCTCTGTAAGGATGCTGTTAATCCTAGGGGCTGCTTCAACGATATTGCAATAGCTCTTGCTAAGGAGTTAATGGAATAACCCATTATTTATTTTTTAGAGTTTCTACAAGGCTTTTCAATTTTTTATAGTTCTCTTCAACAGTACCATTCACATCTATTTCATACAGCAAGCCCAGTCCTTTGTAGTAATCAACCACAGGCCTTGTTTTTTCTTCGTATTCTCTGAAGCGAGTTCTTATCGTTTCTGCCTTATCGTCCGCTCGAGTTACAAGCTTGCCTCCACACTCATCGCATATGCCATCAACCTTTGGCTTTACACTTGCAAGATTATAGATTTTGCCGCATTTCGAGCATTGCAAGCGCTTTGTAAGCCTATCCACAGCTACTTGCTCTGGCAATGAGAAATAGATCACAGCGTTAAGCTTCAAACCAAGTTCCTTTAAAATCTCTTCAAGGTCATGTGCTTGATTAACAGTTCTTGGGTAACCATCAAGAATAAACCCCTTGCTTATATCGCTTGCCCGCATCTTTTCCAACAAAAGCTGTTTTGTTCTTTCATCGTCCAGAAGCTTACCTGCTTTTATCAAAGCATCAAATTCTGTCTTGAATTTTGGATCATTCGCAAGCTTTTCCCTTATTATATCTCCTGTTGAAAAATGCGCCAAACCATAATCACTAACAAGCTTCTTTGCCATTGTGCTTTTGCCAGCACCGGGCGGACCCATAAAAATCAAAACCATCGCCATTACATCACCTTGGAATTTATTTGTAAAAAATTATTCAATATAAGGTTGTTGAATATTTATATCTCTTTCTATATTATTCTTAAAGGAAAGAAAATAAATACTATTCAACAGCCCTAATATAGGTAACATCACCTTTAAGTTTTTTAAAGTACTCTAAGATTTCTTTCTTTTTACTTTGGAAAAGTGGCAACCGCTTTAGCGATTTTAGCTTTTCTTCTACCGGTGCTTATACGGAGTTTTATAATATCTTCTTCTATTTCCATCAGTTTTTTCACGATGGAATTGGCGAGATTCAGTTTATACAATTTGGTCTTTCCGAACCTTCTGCTTTCAGTAATAATCCCTAACTCTAGCAATGCAGGGAAGTATTTGTAAAAGGCTGTTTTGCTCATCCTAGCTCTTCAATTATTTCCTTCTTCGAAAAATCAAACAATTTATTGTCTAAAAAGAAGCCTACCATTCTAATAAAAGGAGAATTTCCAAAGGTTTTTACAAATAGAGTTTCATCTCTGGATAACACGCCCTTACCTGCCTCGCTCTTTCGCATCCACTTGCACACTGCGTTTATCTGCCCTGAAATGTTGTCTGTTCAATAGGGATAAATGGCGCGAAATAATGGAATTAAAAAAACTATTTGGCGAATAAATAAGTTTATTCTACTTCAAAATCAATTACCACCTGCACCTTCGTTGCCGCTACTGAGCGCACAATGCGTTTTTCAATAATTTTTACCTCTCTGCCATGCTCCTCAGCTGCTTCCTTAATCTTAGCAACTACCTGTTTGAATGGTTTGCTACGCGGAGCGAACTGGTAAAAATGCACAATGCCTTTGCTCTTTATCGCCTGAAACGCTTCATCCAAAAAAAGCTCGCTGCCTTTGGGCAATGGCATTACAATTCTATCAAACTTTATTCCAAGCTCTAACACTACTTGCTTTACATCGCCCAAAATTGCCTGCACCCTTTGCTCGCATTTAT
>JAGGVE010000013.1 GCA_021163505.1 Candidatus Iainarchaeum sp.
TGATTTCATTGCTCAGCCAAACGAAGGCATTGCTCCTCTATCTGTAGATTTTGTATCTTACAGCTCTGATCCCGATGGGCATAATATTGTGAAATACACCTGGGATTTTGGTGATGGTGCAAGCGATGATGGCACTAATGTTACTATTACTCACAACTATTCCAGTGCAGGCAAGTATACAGCAAAGCTTACTGTTGAGGATGAGTATGGTGCTGTGAGCGATACTAAAAGTGTTACAATAAATGTTTATCAGCCAAAAGCGATAACTGTGCTTAATGCTAATGATGTGCTTGTGGGTAACGCTACAACAATATTTGTGGATTGTTCTGATGCTAACGATACTGTTAATTTGGAGATTCTTAAGCAGAACGAGAGCACTAGAGCTTTTGAACCTGTCAGCGGAGGAAGCTTTACAGTGGCTTGTGGAAGTATTACTAATTATACGCCTGCAGAGATTGGAATATATAAGGTGGTTGCCAGTATTGTTGGCTGTAATACAATGCAGTGCCATAGAGAGGTGCAGTTTCAGGCGAGGCAGGAAGTACCTGAGCTTGAAACTCCGGAAATAAACCCGGTGTTTGTAATTGGAATTGCATTGATTATTCTGGGAATTGTAACGAGGTCAAGTAAGAGTAAATAAAGCAGATTAGTGAGTTTTAAATTTATTATTCAGCATAAAAACACACATGGATAGGCGTTTATTTGCACTACTATTTGTTCTTATTGTTGCTAGTGGTTTTGCCTTAAGGCTGTTTTTGATTGAGGTAAGACCTTTGCATCACGATGAAGGTGTCAATGGTTACTTCGCTGCACAGGTATTGAACGGTAACAGCTGGCGTTATAACCCAGAAAACTATCATGGGCCATTGCCCTTCTATTTGATTGCACTAGCGTTTGCGATCTTTGGTGAAACTGTTTTCTCTTTAAGAATAGTGCCTGTGCTTTTTGGCTCTTTAATGCCTGTGCTCTTGCTTCCATTCAGAAAGAGTTTAGGAGATAAAGGAACATTGTTTGCAGCATTTTTGCTTTCCTTCTCACCATCTTTATTTTATTATTCTATGGATGCAATTCATGAAATATTCTTTGCTTTTTTCATTCTTGCAAGCATCGTGTTTCTGTTTTCTTTTCTTGAAAATGGAAATAAAGTATTTTTATATGCTGGCATTGCATCGCTTTCTTTCTTATTTACAGTAAAAGAAGGGGCTTTTTTAGTTGCTCCCGCGATTTTGTTGCTCTTTCTTTTTTTCTTAAATTCTAAAAAGAAGAATAAGTTAAGCGATATTTTGGGCAACGCAAAAACAATCATAATATGCATAGTTATATTCATCACAATATTTGCTCTACTTTTTTCTTCATTCTTTGCAAATATTCAGGGCATAGCAGATGCATTTAAAGCGCCGTTGCTCTGGAGCGAAAAGATGACAGGGCATTCAGGACATGAGAAGCACGAACTGTATTATCTGGAAATCATTGCTTTCTCTGATTTGCCAATTTTATTGCTTGGGTTGCTCGGCGCTTTTATAGCGCTTCAAAGGAAAAATGGAACAATGCTTGCAATATTTGCGTTTTTCATCCTTTTATTTATTGGAGCCTCGATACCAAAATACAAGGTCCCATGGGGTACAATAAATTTTATTCCGCCGCTTGCTCTGCTTGCGGGCTACTTCATAGAAAGCATAGCAAGGAAAGTAAAAAATTTAGAGCTATTCTATTCGCTGCTTGCAATTGTAATGGTGTTTGTTTTTTGGCAAGCTGTTTTTCTTAGCGCCTTCAAAAGCGCTAGCCAAGAGAATAAGCTAGCATATGTTCAGACTACAAATGAAGCTAAGCAAATAGTGGAAAGAATTGAAACGTTGCAAAATGAAAAGAACGTAAAGATTGCTATAATCAATAAACAAAGCGTATGGCCACTACCATGGTGGCTGAAAAGGTTTAATGTTAGCTACTATAACGCCGAAACGATCAGCGAATTTGATGTTAGCGGTTATGATGTTGTGCTTATTGAAGCTGCTTACAGCCACAAGGTAAAAAACGCTAGCAACTTTGAAAAGAAGCATTTTGCTTTGAGGCCTGGATTAGCGATGGATGCTTTTTTTGGAAAGGAATAAATATATAAATAAATTGTAAATATATACACATATGGTGTATTAGTATGGGAAATGTTACGATAGCACTAAAAGGCAAAAGTGAGCGCTTGCTCAGAGAACTGGCAAAGGAAAAATATAACAATAAAAAAGGTGCATTGGCAAAGGTGATAAGTGAGGCATTGGAACAGTTAGCTATGAACTCTCGGAGAAAAAGAGCTATGGAAAGACAGTTCAAATGGATGGACAAGGGTTTTGAAATGGGAAAAGTATTAGTAAGGAAAAGAGAAGATATCTATGACAGAGAAACCTGAATTGCAGCTTATAGACACTAATATATTAGTATATGCGTATGACAGAAGTGACTTGAAAAAACACAGATTGGCAGAAGAAATTGTTAAAACAGCATGGATAAATCAAAATAGCGTGTTAAGCATTCAAAATCTGGCTGAGTTTTACTCAATAATCACTAGAAAAGTGGAAAAACCGATTGCAATAAGTAAAGCCAAGCAGATCATCCTTGATTTAATTGAGGGATTTGAAATATTGAGGTATTCCGAACAAACAATAATCAGTGCAATAGATAATCAACTGATCTACGGGATTCCATTCTGGGATTCATTAATAATAGCTACAATGGAGGAAAATAGTATAGATACGATAATCACTGAAAACGAAAAGGATTTCAAGAAAGTGGAATGGCTTAAGGTTGTAAATCCTTTTAAGAAATAGGTGCTTTTATGAAGAAAAAAATCGCTATTGGTTCGGATCATGCTGGTTTTGCTCTGAAAGAGAAAATAAAGAAGTGGTTGCAGGAGCAAGGTTATGCTGTTAGCGATTTTGGCTGTTTTTCTGCAGAAAGCTGCGATTATCCTGATTTTGCAGAGAAGGTTGCAAAAGAGGTTGCCAAGGATAGGAATACTATCGGGATATTGTTTTGTGGAACTGGCATTGGAATGTGTATTGCAGCCAATAAAATAAAAGGGATTCACGCTGCTCTTATACATAATGAATTTACAGGCAGATCTGCAAGAGAACACAATAATGCAAATATTATTTGTTTGGGTGCTCGTGTTATTAACTTTGCAACAGCAAAAAAAGCAATAAGTGCATTTTTAAATGCCGAATTTCAGGGTGGGAGGCATTCTCGCAGAGTGAAAAAAATAAAGAGGCTTGAACGCTAACTTTATATCTCAATACCTTCTCTCAGCGCCTCGCTTACAATCGAAACCTTCTTTGATAATTTCTTGAATTCTTTTGGAGAGAATGGTATAAAATCCACTGGCAAGTCAGAATGCCATTTAGACCATAAACCCTTGAATCTGGAATGGAAGCTCTTTTTTTCAAATCTTTTAGCAACCAAAATCAGGTCAACATCGCTGTGCTCTGTAAAGTTCCCTTTAGCATAGGAACCGAACAGTATCACTTTATCAACCTTTGCTTTTTCTTTAAATTTTTTTATAATATCCATTATTTCTTTATCAACTTTTTTACCCAAGCAATCACCTTTTTAGCATTGCTAATGGCATTCGCTGCAATATCTTCTGTATATTCGACCTCAACAGGATATCTTGTTTCAATATAACATGGATTCAACTCTTCGCATGCTTTTAAAATGGTATTGTCAGCCCTTAGCCTCTGAGCAAGAGCTCTCAAATCATGCACTTTCCACAACCTCTTGAATTTTTTTATGTACAGCGCTTTTAATGCTTTCTCAGCCGCCTGATGTGAGAAAAAAGCTGATTCTTCAAACAGTCTTTCTTTAAAGTTAACTTCGGCAGCAAGCATGTCCCTTTCAGATTTCCTTAACCAGAGCTCTATTTCCTCCATTTTGCCACCCATTGCATAATTATTATCTAAAAAACTATTAAAAACATACTTAAGTATGTTATTTAGTGGATAAAATGTTTGAATTATTGCCACATAAAGCAGATGTGATAATAAAGGGCCTTGGAAGTTCTTTTGAAGAAGCGTTTTGTGAGGCAGCCAGAGCAATGTTTAGTGTAATGGTTGAGCTCGCTGACGTGAAACCTACTGGAGAAGTAAAAATAGAAATTAGGGCTAAAAATATGGAAGAGCTGTTTGTTGAATGGTTAAATGAGCTACTTAGCGAGGCATCGCTAAGCAATGTTTTATTTAGCAAATTTGAAGCGGAAATCGAAAGAGAAAACGAAGGGTTTGTTTTGAGAGGAACTGCTTACGGAGAAAAGATTGATCCAGAAAGACATAAGCTAAAAACAGAGGTTAAAGGGGCCACATATTCTGGGCTTAAAGTTGCA
>JAGGVE010000026.1 GCA_021163505.1 Candidatus Iainarchaeum sp.
AGGCATTATTCTGTATACTGCCATAAGTTCGGCCATTTCAACACCTCTATTATGGTCCCTCAAAGCCGCATTCCGGGCACTTATATGCTTTGCTCGCCCTTCTGCACTTATCGCATCTTATTATGGTTGCCTTTAAGCAATTCGGGCACTTAAATTCCACATAGTCGCTTGCAACTATGGTATTGCAGCTAATGCATCTTTTCATACTTCCACCCAGCATAATTCCTTAGCAAAAAACAATTTTTAAAACAACAAAGCAGTATTAAATCTTTTAATAGGGTATATTTTTAAAGTTATACATAGGCCCCGTAGCTTAATAGGACAGAGCAGCCGGCTTCGGAAATAAGGGGGCTCTGCCCCCTTATCAACCTCCGTTGGTTAATAATATTGGTTCGGATGGGTTGATAAGAGCAACGCTGCCCCCTTATTGTTGGGGGAACCGGCAGGTTGGGGGTTCGAGTCCCCCCGGGGTCATTAAAAGAACCTTTCGCGCGCTTTGAGAAACTCAGTTAGTGCGCGAGCAAATTCAACATCTTTGCAATTTGCAATAATCTGCTTTGCTTCGAGAATCTTTGCTTTTTTTAGCATGGATTTTATCGGTTCTTTGCCACGCAAAGAAATAAATCTTGTCAATTTCTTCATAGCATCTTTTGCTTTCCTAATTTTTCGTTTTTCTACAACAACCAGCAAATCATTTTCTATGCGTGGCCCAGAAACCGCTTTTCTATGCTTTTCAATGAACGCCTTGCAGTTCTTCTCATCAAACACTGGCGGCCCGAGCACCTTCACAAGTTCGCTCAGCTCTGTGCTTTCAAGCTCTGTAAAATAACAATATTTGTCGGCGAGCTCCGCAATCCTTATGTTTAGCAGTTTGAAGCCAAGCTTTGCAAGCTCTGCTTCACAAAAACTCCTGAAACGCTTAAGCTGCCCATAAATAATATCCTTCGCTATCTTTTCTTTCTTCGGAATCTCTATTACAATAACACTCCTTTTCCCAAGCTCTTTTTTTATCCTCTCTAATCCCATTAGTTTTGTTTTTTTAGGGAAGAAAAAATCTATGCTTGGTTTTTCAAGGAATGCTCTGCATGCAGCGACAAACCTTGCAAATTGCTCCAGGCTTAAGGCGCTTGCAACATTCCTTTTAGGGTCGGTTGGATCTGGAAATACTAGAGGGTTATCGCATTTACACTTTTTTAGGTGTGAATCCTTCAATGCAATTTTAATGCCTGGTTTCCACTTCGAAGCGTTTTTTATACACTCAATAAAAGAGCCGTACTTTAGTATTAAAAGTTCTATAAGATAACCAGCAAAGCCTTCATTAGCAATATCTGCACCATAGCACCCAATGCCCTTAACAAACGCTTTAAGCAAGCGCACCTCTTTTTTATGCTCTTTTTTCAAATGTTTCTTCAAGAAGCGCGCGTGAAAAGGCGATCTATCAACCGAGCTCTTCAGCTTGCTTGCTCTGCTAACCTTGTAGGAAGGCACAATTTCGATCTCATAGCTCTCTATAATTCCCTTCACATAAGGGTGCTCGCTGTATTCAATCCAGTACTCATGCCCTGCAAAAACGCGCTTGCCTATGCGTAACCCTTCTTTCTCAAATTCCTCTCTCGATAAGCTCTCTTCAAAGAGCACAAATATATCAAAATCTCTTTCGTTGCGCAAGTGAGTATCTCTCGCAACTGAACCACAAAGCATAACATCTACATGCTTGCCTTTAGCCTTCTTTATCTTATTTATTATTCGCCTCGCTAGCTCAAACTCTTTCCGTTTTTCGCTAGCGGTTGGTGTTACTCTTGCAAGTACTTCTGCAAGCATTGCTTCTACTCTTTTTTCCAAAGGACCACCATAACATATTAAAAACACATTATTTATTTTTAATTAATATTTAATTGTTTAAGGTGGTTTCCATAACAAGAGAAACAGCAAAAATACCGCAGGTAAAAGGGCCTTTGCTGGAATCCTATTCAAACGTGCAAATATTTGAAGGTTTTCCATATAAGCTCTATGAGGTAAGCATAGATGGCTTCACTAAGAAGCAGCGCGAATTTGTAGATTTACTCGCAAACGCTATAAAAAGAGTCTACTCTATAGAGGAGCTCAGGAGAACATTGCCTATTGAAAAAGCAAAGGAATTTGCAGAGCTTTTCAATAGCGAAATCATACAAACAGTTGAAGTAAATCAGTTGCTTTTAATGCTTCCCTCTTACGAGGTTTATATGGAACTAAAAAAATCTTTAATAAAGCTGCTTGAAGAATTTTTCCCAGATTTAGAAAATAAGGAAAAGATTGTAACAACCGTTTTGGGCGAAGCAGTTGGCTATGGTCTTTTGGAGCCACTGATTAGAGATGATAACCTTGAGGAAATAATGGTAAATGGTCCAAAAAGGCCAATCTTTGTGTTTCACAAGAGGCATGGAATGTGCAGAACGAATATAGTTATTGAAAATGAAAGGAAGCTTTACAGAATAGTTGCAAGAATTGCCTACACCGTTGGCAAAAAGTTTGATGAAAATAATGCTTTGCTCGATGCTCGCTTGCCTGACGGCTCAAGAGTGAATGCGACTTATAAAAGTGCTACTCCTTTTGGCTATACGCTCACAATAAGAAAATTCAATAAGACGCCGCTTTCAATAGTTCAGCTCATCCAAAACAGAACGATAAGCAGCGAAGCGGCAGCATTTTTATGGTTGGCTGTTGAAGGCCTGAAAATAAACCCAATGAATATAATAGTTAGTGGCGGTGCTAGCTCAGGAAAGACCACTCTGCTCAATGCTTTAGCTGCATTTATAAGATACGATGATCGCATACTCACTATTGAAGATACTTTGGAGCTTGATTTGGGCAAGCGCGAGAATTGGATCCAGCTTGAAGCAAGGCCAAAGATTCAGGATACAAAAGAGATATCCATGAACGATTTGCTCAAGAATTCTCTGAGAATGCGCCCTGATCGAATAATTGTCGGCGAAGTTCGAGGCGAAGAAGCGCAAACAATGTTTGTTGCAATGGATACAGGCCATAGAGGTATGCTCGGCACCTTGCATTCAAATACAGCTCGCGAAATGGTTTTGAGGCTTAAGAATGCCCCAATGAATGTGCCAATCCATATGATTCCGCTGCTCGATATTGCAGTTATAATGTTTAGGATGTATGATAGGCGCTTTGGAATAATAAGGCGCGTCCGCGAAATAGCGGAAATCGACAGAATGGAAGATAAGATACTTCTGAGCAATGTTTACGAATGGAACCGCAAAAAGGATGTTGTTGAAAAAACAGATATTCCGGCTAGAACCTTTGATAAGCTTGCAAATGCTACAAGTCTCACAAAGGGCGAGGTGAAAGAAGAATTCCTTATAAGGAGACGCATACTTGAATGGATGCTTGAAAACAATATAGTTAAGTGGGCGGATGTAGAAGGCATAATTCAAAAATACTACTTAGACCCTAAAAGCATACTTGATAAAATTACTAAGTAAGTTTTAGTTCCGCAAGCTTTTTGTAAATCGGCCCAGCTCTCAAAAGAATAGATTCCATAATATCAACGCTTTCCACTGGAAAGCTTTCCTCAAATTTTATTTCCTTTAACTTATCTGCAAGCTCTGCAAACTTTGCATAAGGCATTCGTTTGTTTCTCGCTAATGTAACATGTGGACTAAAGCGTTCATCCTTTATGCCAAGAAGCTCGCATGCCCTTTTGTTTAACTCCATAATACGCTCAGCGTTTTTATCCACACCAAGCCAAAGAACTCTATTGCCAAAGCGTCCAATTCCTTTAAGGCTTGCACCAAAGCGCTCAGCGCTGCTCAAGCTCTGCAACTTTTCCTTCAATTCTTCAATGTAATTCTCAGACACATAGCCAATAAAAAGGAGCGTCACATGCAGGTTTTCCTTCTCAACTTTTTTTAGCCCTTCCTCTGGCAACTTTTCCAAGAAAGTAGAGCATATCTTTTCCTTAAGCTCTTTTGGCAGGTTTATCGCTAAAAACACTCTCTTCTGGTTCATTTAAGCTCAGTCCTTATAATACTTTCAAACTTTTTTAAGCGCTCGAAGTTTGCTTCAATTTTTTCATTCGCTTTTCTCACAACCTCTTTCATAAAGCTCTTGCTTACAATTATTTTATCACCAAACTTCACAGGCAAAGCGATTTCTTCAGTGCCTATGAGCTCAAGTATAAATTTGCCTGGTTTAGCAACAATGATGCCACCGCGTTTAACTCCAGCCTTATTTTTTATATCAAGTATCTTTTCAGCTTTTTTGAGCGAGCTAGCGCCTATGTGAATTATAAAAGGCTCCGTCTTAAACCAGAGCTCGCAATTCTTAGCATCTTCTATGCCACGCCATACCTCTTCAAAACTAACCTTGCGATGCCACTTCCTATGGAAGCTTGCATCCCTCTTCCTTTTTCCTTTAAGAGCAAGCAACAAAATTCTGCCACTGCAACTTGACGATGTGAAAAAATGTCTTGTGCTGTTGATGAACTCGCACAGCGGAATTATTGCTTCATCAGCTTCTCGCTTTTTCACAGCCTCCTCAAAGCGCTTTTTATGCCTTCTCTTAACCATCTCAAATCTTATCTTTGCCTCGCTCATATTCTTACCTTTTTCACACTTATGCTCTTGCCCACTTCAATAATAAATGCCCTGCCATCCTTTACAGCAGCAACATTTACGCAAGCAGTATCACCGAGCTTTATTTTTCCATAGGCTTCGTGAGCATGCCCGCATATATTGAGCAAAGGTTTTTTCTTCAAAATTATATTCCTGATTGCTATGCTTCCAATGTGTTCGTTAGCTGCAATATCAAGTTTTGTATCCTTTGGCGGAAGATGCGTAACCAAAATAGAGCCCTTTGTTACTAATTTGCTAAGTGCCTTTTCAATCTCAAGCTCAGGAAATAGTACGCTGCCTGCAGAGCCTATAAGCCCAAAACCAAAGCCACAGAACTTATAGCCTTTAAATTTAGCACATTTCGCATGCAAGCTTATTTTTCTTTTCTCTAATACACTTAAAACCTCTTGCGTATCCAGATTGCCGGGCACAGCAAAGAGCTTGGCAAATTCAAGCAAGCTGAGCACTTCGCCAGCATCGCCAGAATCACCATAATTTGTGAGGTCACCGGCAACTATAATTAAATCTATGCTTTTTTTATCCACACGCTCGAGTACTCTATTGAGGCTTTCCAGGCGCTGATGTATATCGCTCAATGCAAGTATGCGCAAGCAGAACACCATTAAGTATTTTTTTACTTCGCACTAAAATTATTACGGTGGTTTAGGTGTTAAAAAGGTTTATTTTTGCTGTTTTGCTCACAATGCTTTTAGCTAATGTAAGCGCTTATATTTATGTGCTGAGCCCGGTTGAGAAAAGACTTCAGAATAACACTGACCTGCCAATAAAATATGTTCAGCCCGCCGAAACCATTGTTTTTCAAATAGATAGAGAAAACGGCTTTAGGTTGTGGGATTCAGCTATAATCTCAGTTCCATGGAAAAATCAGCTAGAAGTTTTAGATAAAACGCTTGTGCTCAAGCTTGAAGTTCCGAGAGATGAGCCTGAATCTGTAAGAAACGTTACGATCACCTTGCTGGACAAAGAGAGTGGCTACAAAGAACACTTCAATGCAGCTATTTTTATAAAACACAATTTAGTGAGCGCTAGCTTGAGGGAAAATTTCAAAGAATGCAATACCAATGAAATCATAGCTTACGAGCTTGTGCTCGTAAATGAAAGCTTAGCTAAGCACGCTGTCAGAATCACAAGTTCATTGCCAAAACAATGGTTCGATAAGCTTGATGTTGAGCTTGAACCAAAACAGACAAAGATTGTTAAGCTAAGTGTTAATGCCAACGCTCCTGGTTCTCGAGGATTCAGCTTTTATATTGACTCATTGCTTTTCGATAAACGTTTTGCTGAACTGGATGCAAGAATAAGAGTTTTGCCAACGTTGCTTGGTAAATTTACAGCAAGCTATTTTGGCCTGCCTTTCTTTGCGTTCAACCTAATGCCAAATTATTTGCTGAATGCACTCCTTTCACTTTTCAGGTAAATAAAATTAAGCGCGGTTCAAATGTCGCTGGCAGATTATTGTAAAGAGATAATAGAGCTCATAGAATCAGGAAAGATAAAGAACAAAAGGCAGCTTAATGCCGCTAAGTGCAAACTTGCAAAGAAACATTCTCTACAAAAAATGCCGACAAACCCAACAATAATGCGCTTTGCAAGGAAAAAAAGCGCTAAACTTAGGCGTTTACTCACAAAAAAGCCAGTAAGATCGCTTTCCGGAATAAATGTAATTGCAATAATGGCAAAGCCCTATGCATGCCCTGGCAAATGCATCTATTGCCCAAGCAGTCAGATTGGCGTAGCAACACCGAAGAGCTATACAGGTAAAGAGCCCGCAACTATGCGGGCTTTGCAAGCTGGCTTTGACCCAAAAAGGCAGGTTTTAGATAGAATAAGGCAGCTGATAGAAACAGGCCACAACGCAAACAAAATAGAGCTAATTATAATGGGCGGCACTTTTTTAGCCACACCTCTCGAATATCAAAGAAGATTTGTGAAGGAAGCAATAGATGCAATAATTGGAAAGCGCTCAAAGACGCTTGCAGAAGCAAAGTTAAATGCGGAAACAGCTGAGCGAAGAATTACAGGCATAACCTTCGAAACAAGACCGGATTATTGCAGAAAGGAGCATGTTAATAGAATGCTTGGCTTTGCTGCTACCCGCTGCGAACTCGGCGTTCAAATCCTAAATAATCGCGTTTACAAAAAGGTGCAAAGAGGCCATAGCGTTAAGGATGTTGTTTCAGCAACAAGGTTGCTTAAGGATGCTGGTTTCAAGGTTTGTTATCACTGCATGCCTGGCATGCCCTATACAAGCACAAAAGATGATTTGAAATCATTCGAAATGATGTTTTATGATGAGCGCTTCAAACCAGATAATATAAAGATTTATCCATGCCTGGTGCTTAAAGGCACAAAGCTTTATGAAGAATATATAAAGGGCAATTATGAACCGCTCGATACAAAGAAAGCAGTGAAGCTTATTGCAAAGGTAAAAGAGATGCTTCCTTACTGGGTCAGAGTAATGCGAGTTCAGCGCGATATTCCTACGCAGCTAATCGATGCTGGCGTAAAGAAAAGCAATTTGAGGCAGCTTGTGCAGGAATACTTGCATAAAAAAGGAAAGCATTGCAATTGTATCCGCTGTAGAGAGGCAGCACTTAAAAAATCAAAAGAAGGGATCGATTATGAACTAAGCGAAGCAAAGCTCTTTGTTGAGAAATACAGAGCAAGCAAAGGTATAGAGCTCTTCTTATCGCTGGAAGATAAAAAGCGCGAGCTTCTCTTTGCTTACTGCAGGCTCAGAATTCCAAAAAATTCCTTCAGAAGAGAGATCGCTAGCGAAAATGCGATAATTCGCGAGCTTCGCGTTTTGGGCGAGCCCCTGCTTTTAGGGCAGAGGAAAAGCGAAGCATTGCAGCATCAAGGCTTAGGCGCTAAGCTGGTAAATGAAGCAGAATACTTAGCAAAGGAAGTGTTCGATAGAAAAGGAATGGTTATAATCGCAGGCTTAGGGGTAAAAGAATACTACAGGAAAAAATTCGGCTATAAAAACAGAGGCCCCTACGTTTACAAAAAACTCTAAAATTATTAGATTCTATACGGGTTGCTGGAGGTAATAGGAACCCGCTGGAGGTTCCTATGTTTACAAAAAGCTTTAATTATATGATTGCTTATTTTTATTGGTTCTATGCAGCAAACCGAAACACTTACAGCAGATCCTTACAAAGAATTCATGCACTTCGTCGAGAAACATCCAATCTGCTATTATATAATACGTTCCGCAATATTCATTCAGGTGCTCAAATCGCTGCAAAGCACAAAGGACTTAATTAGGTTACAAATGGCCTTTCCGCATGTTGAAATGCAGGACCTCGAGCAGATTTTAGAGCTACTTCTCAAAGCAGGTGTTATTTCACATTTCCGAGCAGGTGGCAAGGATTTTTACTATACAAACCAGCTTGGCAAAAAATTCCTTGAGCTCTACGAAGAAACCAAAACCAAACTTTTTGGTAAAACCTCTAAGGGCACTTAGCAGATATGAGGTGCCGCACATATTGAATCCTTTTAAACATTTTCCTGATTAAACCTTACGTGGTTTCCATGGTAAAAGCACTTGTTGCAACTCTTGGCAAAGGCCGCGGTACTTGGGGACATGTTGCTAGGCTTATTCAAGAGCAGGATTTTGATCAGATTTTGCTTATAGGGAGCGAATTCAGCAAGCAGAATTTCAATCCAGCAAGGGAATGCGCATGGCTCCTTATAAACCCTAGGAGCGGTTTTGAGACCTTGAAGGAATCGATAAAATCTGCTTTGCCAGATGCCGAGCTTTACGTTTCGCTGATCTCAGGCACTGGCAAGGAACACATGGCGTTGTTAGCAGCTTTAAAGGAACTTGGCAGGGAATTCAAGCTTGTAATACTTACTGGCGATGGGACAAAATACTACTAACGCTTATTTTTTCTTACTTTCTAATACAATTTCATTATGTTAGAAGTAGTTCTTGCTTTACTCCTCATTATAGCCTTACTTGCCGCTTTAGTAATTTTACTTTATAGGCGCCTCTCCTTGCTTGAAACTAAGCTTACTGAACTTGCTTCAGAAAAGCAATCTCAGAGCACGCGCTATGGTTTACTTGCAGAGCAGTGGTTGCCTTTAAGCAGCGAATTTCCCTTCGATGCAAAGAACTTTCGCTTTATAGGCTCACCAATAGACGGCATCGTTTTCGAAGACGATCGCATAATTTTCTGCGAGTTTAAATTTGCAAATTCAAAACTCACGGAAAAGGAAAGGCGAATAAAGGAGCTAGTTGAGAAAGGAAAAGTAGAGTGGTTTGAGTTTAAAGCAAAAGAATGTTGAATATTATTCTTCTTTTCTTTAAGAAACCGATATAAAAGATATATAAATATTCAATATTCTTACGCGCGCTTAACTAACTTTATATCTAAGCAGTGCAGCGATGCCACCTAATGCCTTAAGCTTTTCCCCTGGCTCGTGCTCAGAATTGAATATATGTATGTTTGCTCTATTTTTCTCTGCTAGCTCCATCACTGGTTCAATTTCTGCTCTGTTCTCAGCAAGCACCTTATCCACAATGAGAAGCTCAGCAATAGCTCCGAGCTCAGCCGCTTTCCTTACTTCTTCAGTACCATAAGTAGCTAAGCCATCCTTTGCTATCTCTTCAAGCAACTTTTCCATAAGCATTGCTTCCTTCACTATTTCCGCATGCTCTGCTATTTTTGCCAAAGCATTTCCTTTAATTATTTCATTTACTCCGGCCAAGCCAGCGCTGTTGGTGTTTTCGATGAAAAGATTGCCTTCGAAGCCGCGCTCCTTTAAGAAATCACCAAATTCATTTTTTATAAATCCGGGTCCTGCAACAACAACCGTACTTGTTACATTATCAAGTATGCTTTTAGCTAGCTTCCCAAAGTATTCCTTCTTCCACTCGGCGATTTCAAACTGCTTTCCGCTTTTGCCAGAGCGTAAGCAGCTTTTAACTTCAAATCCAAATTCCTTCAGCAAAGCAATGCATGCTTCTTCATCATCAAGCACAACGAGCATTATTGGCTTTTTCCTTGTTGCTTTTTGCGCCTTCCTGAGCCTTTCTATTTGGTGCCTTTTTATCGATTTCTTTATTATTGTACACTTCTTATTTAACTCTATCTCTATCGCTTGCATTGACCCTAAAGGAAGCATTTCGTTATTAGCAGCTTTGATCTTGCCGCTCACCCTAAGTAAGCTACCAAATCTCTGAAAGGAAACCTTTTCAACCTCTATTTCAACAAATACGGTTTTCCTAATAGTCGGCTTCCCTTCTTCGCCCTTAATCTTCCTTGAGGTTAAACCCTTTACAATATCTCCTTTTTCAATAATCTGGCTTAGGTGCCATAGATCATCTTCAATCTCAGGGATAACCTCAATCAGGCAGTGCTTTTCATCAATCTTCAATATTCGCATAAAATAAAGCGTGCTAAAAACAATTAAAACCCTTTCATAAAAAGTTTGTTGAATGCTGTTTTTCTTTCCTTTAGGAAAGATGTAGAAAGAAATATAAATGTTCAACAACCTTTAAATGCATTAACTATGGCTGAACAAGAGCAGGTAAGGATAGCAGTAATAGATTTTACTAAATGCCACCCTGAAAAGTGCAATTACTTATGCAAGCGTATGTGCCCCCTAAATCGCACAGGGAAGGAATGCATCACTATTGCTAGCGACGGAAAGCCAAGAATCTCAGAACAGCTCTGCACAGCATGCAGAATTTGCGTGCACAAATGCCCATTCAATGCGATAAGTATCGTAAATCTAACCGCAAAGTTCATAAATAGAGTTCATTGCTATGGTGAAAATAAATTCAGGCTTTATGGATTGCCAGTGCCAATGCAAAGTAAGGTAATTGGTCTGATTGGTAGAAATGGCATTGGCAAATCCACTGCTTTGAAAATACTTGCAGGCAAAATTGTGCCAAGACCTGATTGTAAGGGCGAAGAAGGCTACGAAGCAATTGTTGAGTTGTTTAAGGGAAAGGAGCTTCAAGCATACTTCGAAAAACTCTCCAAGCAAGGAATAAAAGTTTCCTACAAGCCGCAAGAGATAAATAAAATTGCTGAGGCTTTTAAGGGCAGAGTTGAACAATTGCTTAAACAGTTCGATGAATTAGGAAAGCTAAATGAGATTATAGAAGAGCTAAATCTAAGCGATATACTAAAAAGCTCAGTAAGCAGAATCTCTGGCGGCGAACTGCAAAGGGTTGCAATAGCCTGCTGCATTCTCCGCGATGCTGAGCTCTACTTTTTTGATGAACCTTCTTCTTACTTAGATGTTCAAGAGCGCCTGCGAATTGCAAAAATAATAAGAGAGCTAGCAGAAAAAGAAAAGTATGTTGTAGTTGCAGAGCATGATTTAGCGGTGCTCGATTACCTGAGCGATTTTGTGCACGTGCTTTTCGGCTCTAAAGGTGTTTACGGCGTAGTAAGTTCGCGCTTAAGCGTTCTAAACGGAATCAATCAGTATTTGGAAGGCTACCTGAAGAATGAAAATATTAGGTTTAGGGAGAAAGAGCTTGTATTTTCCAGAATAGCGGAAAAGCCAGAGAAAAATGCAAGCTACTTAGCATATCCAGCATTCACTAAAAGTTATGAAAACTTTAAACTTGAAGCGCTTGCAGGCACCATAATGAAATCTGAAGTGCTTGGCATCTTAGGCCCAAATGCGATAGGGAAAACAACATTTGTTAAGACGCTTGCAGGCATAATAGATTCAGATGATGGTAAGCTCAATTTAGGCTTAAAGCTCGCATTCAAGCCTCAATATTTAAGACCGGAAGAAGGCATAACCGTTGAAGAGCTAATAATGCAGAGTTCTCTTGATAGAGAGCTATTCGAAAAGGAAGCAAATAAGCGCTTCGCGATTAGCGAGCTTTATGAAAGAAACCTTGAGGAGCTAAGCGGCGGCGAATTGCAAAAAGTCTCTTTAGCAATCACAATGTGCAAGGAAGCAGACCTTTACCTGCTTGATGAACCTTCAGCATTTCTCGATGTTGAGGAAAGGCTTAACGCTGCAGAGTTTATAAAATCTGTTATTGAAAAGAAGGAAAAAGCTTGCATAGTTGTTGACCACGACCTCTTATTCCAAGATTATCTCTGCGATAGATTAATTGTTTTCGAGGGCATACCCGCAAAGCACGGCAAAGCATTAGAACCGCAAAACAAAGAGCTTGCTATGAATAGATTTTTAGCTTCATTAGATATTACCTTCAGAAGAGACCCACAAACAGGCAGGCCACGTGCAAACAAATTAGGTTCAGTAAAAGATCATGAGCAGAAAAAGCAGGGCAAATACTACTATTTGTAGCTACCAGCAGCTCATTATGGTATAGGTAAGAGTTGCTTCGCCATTTGCCTCTACAGGTACTTCAAACTCGTAGGTATAAGCATCCTTTTGCTTATACGTATGGCTTGACTTAACTATTTCGTTTTCACCCCATGCCTTCTGCACAACTATTACAGTAATACTCTCATCTTTATGATTTCTTATATCTACCTCATAACTTTTTCTGACACATTTGTCGCCAATGCGTTCTTCACTTGTAGTTTTCTTCTCCGCAACTATATCAAACGCATAGCCCAGAAAAAGCCTCACTTCTTCATCCTTTGGTGTATGCTCTATGGAATCCTCGCCCACAAACTGGAGCATGCCTCTGGAATCCTCCTTATAAACACGCACCGTTCCTTTGGGCAAAGGCACGCCCAAACCATTTTCCTCTGCGTTTTTGAAAGAAACCATTACCTTTACCTTGTTGCTTTCATTCTTCCGCCAATAGTAGCTTGTGCCTTCATCAAAGACATACTCCTTTTTCAACGGTATGCCTTTAGCCTTTAGCAAACTTATCTGCTTCGTTTCGTTATTCTTTATATCTGTCTTTCTCTCTAGCGTGTACATATGATATTCAAACAGCGCTTCCTCTTCAAACTGTTCTGGACTTGGCGTTCCAGCTACTTCGGGATACGCCACCTTTCTGTACATGGTTTCGTATTTTGGGCTCACCAAATGTAACTCACCAGCTATAAGTTTGAGCGTGGTGTTCGGGTAGCTTGTTCCAGATTTATTGTTTATGGTTACCCAGCCCGTTAATTCTGCTTTGCTATCGCTGGCATTTACTTTAGCAACGTAGCTCGCTTCCCAAGAGATTCCAGATGTTAGGTAGCTTGTTTGCGTTCTATGTAAGCCCGCTTGCTCGGTATAGAGCTTCCACACAAGCGTAGGTTTTGTGAGCAATCCTTCAGGCAATTCCGGAAACTCAATTCGCTTAGCCTCTTTTATCGCAATTATTTTCCCCTCGCTTTCAAGCACAATCCCTGAGTTATCATAGCTCAAAAGCCTTCCAATAAAAATATTATCGTCAGGGGCTTGCACTGTTATCACTTTATCTATATACTTCTGAAGTAATTTCTCCAAACTTACTAAATCATACTCATAGTTCTGTTCGACAACAAAAGCATTAGGATCTGTTAAATCAGTAAAAAGCACGCTATCTGCCTTAATCTGCTCTGCAATATCTTCATAGCGCACCAGATTTAGACCATTTTCAAGCTCAAGATTACGAAATTCCTTTACAAGAGCAAGGTTCTGATTGTATATTGTGAGTTCTGTACCTTCCTTATCGCTTGAACTTTCCCCTGCAAAGCTTGCAACTATTTCAGCAGGTTTCTTTGCGGTAACGACCGAAACAACGCTGGCGATATTTACTTCGGGCTGTTTTATCAGCGTATTTTCAAAATCACTTCCTGCAGGTTTTTGTTCATACTCTGCGGAAGGAAAATAATAAACAAAAACACCAGCGACCACTATCGCGAGAACAATTGCAAAAGTAACCAGTTCATTTCTCTTCGGCATGTTAATATAAGCGTTAAATTTCATTAAAAACATTTTGTTTTTGTTAGGTTTTACCCGAATTTTAAACAGAACTTCTTTTTTATTTTTCCCTGTATGGTAAAAAATATGCTTGATTTTAAGGATAAGAAAAAAATTGAAGCATTAAAGGAAAAAGTACCAAGCACATATTCCTTAAAGGCACTTAAAGAAGCATTTCTAGATGTAATAGAGAGGAGCACCGCTGACCTAAATAAATGCGCAGTACTTTTTTCTGGCGGCATAGATTCCACAATAATTGCGTATGCGGTAGCTTCCAGAGTTAAAAACACGCTCCTTTATTGTTGCGGCATGCCAAAAGCAAGCAGCTTTGCAAGAGCTGAGCAAGCAGCGAAGCGCTTAGGCTTAAATCTAAAAAAGATTGAGGTAAAAAAAGAAGAGCTTCCTGAGCTTGTGAAAAAAACAATTGAAGCAATAGGAACGCGAGATAAGCTTCAGGTTCAAATTGCGCTGCCTGAATTCATCACAATGCAAGCGATAAAAAAAGATTCTTTTAAAGTTGTTTTCTGTGGTCAGGGTGCAGATGAGTTATTTGCAGGCTACAATGAGTTTCGCTTTGCTTTAAAGAAAAAAAGCTTTGCAGGCGTACAAGAACTCATTTGGAAAAAGCTCTTTGAGATGTATGAAAGAAACCTAAAGCGAGATTTAGCTATTGCGAACTATTTTGGTTTAGAGCTAAGAGCACCTTTCCTTGATGAAGAATTCATTTTGCAAGCGCTTGCATTTCCACCGCAAACGAAGATTTATTCAGAGAGCGATTTAATAAGAAAGCATACGTTGCGCAGGTTAGCGCAAGAACTAGGCATTCCAAAAGAACTCTGCTATGAAAGAAAGAAAGCAATACAGTACGATACGGGCTTAGCGAAAGAAGTTGAAAGAATTCTTAAAGGCGGAAATTAGCGATTCAAAATTAGCCAATATCAAGCGTACCGGATTGCAAGTCTATGACCTGCAGTGGCGATACCGATTTAACCTCCTTTTTAAATACAGCCTTTTTCGTATAGCTAACCTTAAACGATGTTTTGGTATTCTTTCTAAGTTCCTGCTCGCATTTCAAATCGATTGTGACTTTCGCTTTGTTGTTAGCTGTCCCGGTTCGATAGTTAAATGAATCTAGCTTGCATTTGAACCCTGATTCATTAGATATTGCGGTAAGCGCATTATTTAGGTAGCTTTTAACTTGGTTGCCTGCTCCACTAACATCTGTACTACCATTAGTTTGCGCGTAATCCGCCAGAGCATCAGCAGTGGCTTTGTCCAGAACGAAGCGTGCGTTCTGCCAGATGCGCTTGGTTTCGAGCATTAAGTTAGCGTAAATACTTGCTTTCCATTCGTTTGTTGTGCTCAAGCTTGGGTAAATCACCAGCGCTAATGTTGCAAGCGCAATTACTGCAACAATTCCAACGTAAACCCCGCCTTTTTTATTCATCAGCTCACCATTGTAGAGTTAAAGCATTTTTGATATACATCAACAGATGTTGGCGTTGTATCGTTGTTTGGTTCAAGTTTAAAGTACTTGCTGCAAACATAGAATTTCTCACCGTGCATGGCACCAATATCATTGCTTAGCACATTCTCATATAATGCTACAACAGTTTCATCCCTAGCAATCTTTTCCATGGATTCGTAATAGCTTCTTTCGCTCATTTTTGCTCTTGCAAAAGTCGCCCATACAATCGCTAAGGCAATTATAATTGTTACTGCAGCAAGCGCATCGATTGTGAATATAAAGCCCTTCTGTTTCATTTTATTTCCTCCAAACATAGATTGTTATAGTATCTCTTGAACAGCCACCGGTGCCTTTAAAGCATTGCTCAAGTTCTGCTTTAGTTATACTTCCGCCATGCAGCATAACAACTCTTTTTTCAGAATATATTGTTCTATCATCGCTTGGCAAAGAATCGCCTGCACTGCCACCAGCCCATTTAACCCTAACTCCAAAAATATTATTCAGCAGAAGCTTCTGGTTCAAATTTGTTAGTTTTGAGGTGTCGATACAATTTGTTATGTAGAAATTATTTCCAGTATCTGTTGTTACCTCACACGTGGTTTCTTCGCTTGTAACCAACAGTTCTGCGGCAGCGCTTCCAACAGCCTTTGTTTCATATATCAATTCATCCTGCTTTAAAGCATAGAAGTTTGCTTCGGCTACTCTAAACGCATAACCCAAAGCAAGCATTAACAAAACCAAAGAAAGTATCGCATCCAAACTTGCTAACTGCCCTCTTTTATTCATTCTCATCATATCACGTATACCTAATTATCATTTCCTGCGTACACTTATTGCCGCTAATAGTTATATTGTTTGGTTTTACTATTGCGGCTCTTTCCGCAATCTCTTTTCCCTTATCAACTATTTTTACTTCAATATAATTGTTTGCTATTGTAATATCACAGGGCATCGGCTGCGTTTTATTTAGGTAGCGGATTCCGGGTACATAGAAGCGTATTTCTGCTGTGCCATCGCTAAGCGCAGCACTGCTTGCTATAATTTCTGCAAGCTGGTATGCAATTCTTTTCTCCTGCGCTCTTATAAGAATCTCATTCTGATTTTTTACGAAGTTTTGCTTCACTGCAAGAAGTGCAACTATAAGCGCAAGTATGTAGAGGAATGTGAAGATGAAATCTATTGTAAGCTGTCCTCTGTTCGCTTTTCGCTTTAACATACTATACGATAAATGAAAAAAGAAGTATTTAAATTTACCTTTATGAAGTTGCTGTCAAGTTATTTGACATAAAATTAGTTATTTCTGCCCCACTAACTTGACACTATCCTTACGAACCAACCATCTTTGCCTTTGCTGTTAAATTCAGTATTTCATTCATCAGCTCAGTGCCACTGTTAAACCTATAGTATCCTTTTGCGCATTCTCGCTCCTCAAATTTTGCAATGCAATCACTTCTTACGCTGGGGCCCGCTATTAGCACCGGCACAGCATCGCCAGAGTGATCTTTCATGCAGCAAGGCGTTGAATGGTCAGCGGTTATTACAATCAGCGTATCCTTCAGCTTCAACAACGGCTTTAATGCAGAATCGATCTTTTCAATAAAGCTTTTCTTCCCTTTCGCATCACCATCATGCCCAAAGACATCGCAAGCTTTTATATGTACAAAAACAAAATCATAAGCACTTAGCGCTTCAATTGCTTCCTTTATTTTAGCCTTTACATTAGTGTCCGCTCTTCCAGTAGCGCCTTCCACATCCAAAACGTCCATTCCAACAAAGCGGGCAACACCCTTATATAAGCCCGCGCCAGCTATGCAACATGCTTTCATATTGTAGCGCTCTTCAAACGAAGGGATGCGCTTAAACATACCTGCGCCTCTCACAAGCACAATGTTTGCCACCGGCAAACCCTGCTTTTTTCGCTCCTTGTTTAGTGGGTGTTTCTCAAGTATGTTATGCGCCTTTTTCAGAAATTCGTTCAAAACGCTTGCTGTAAATTTAGCTTCTTTTGAATCATCACGAGCCTTTACAGTTAGCGGTTCAACACCCTCTTTATGTGGGTCAGAATCGCTTATATTTGCGCTCAGACCTTTGCCGCGCATTACTAAAGCTAACCTATGGGCAGTACCTGCCTTGACTATAAACTGCACGCCTTTGATTTCTATCCCATCCAAAGCGTTTGCTAATTCGCTAGAATCCTTTATTCTACCGGCCCTTCTATCCACTATTATTCCCTTCTTATTTACTGTTGCAACATTAGCTCTAAATGCAACGTCGCCCTGCTTTAACTGCATTTTCAAGCCAAGTGCTTCTAAAGGGCCTCTGCCCAAATAGTACTTCTTTATATTGTAGCCAAATATGCTTAAATGAGCGGTGTCCGAGCCTGCCTTTATACTAGGTCCCAAAGCATACATTAAGCCGCATGCGCCTTTTTTTGCTAGCGCATTTAGGTTTGGTTTTTTGGCTGCTTCGAGCGGTGTTTTAAAGTTTAGTTCCTTGCAAGGTCTATCGCCAAGACCATCACAAATTATAAGCAAAGTTTTCTTTGGAAAGCTCATTCAACCACCTTCCATTCAAGCTCCTTGCCAGCAGAATCAAAAACTTTTATAGTACCTATATTAAACGGCAAAGCGATTATTAAATGTATTCTTCCAAACCTCTGGAAGCTATGTAGATCAGCATTGCTTGGCATATTTGCTGTTCCTGGGTGCGAATGCACAGAACCAGCGATATTGAAATCCACAGGAATCAAACCTGCTTTTATCAGAGTGTGCCCATAACCATAAACGGCAGGCACTATTATAAGCTCATCTATTGTTTTGCCATCGGTACTTCCAAGCAAAGCGAAGAACTCTTTTGGGTAAGTGCGCTTTGATGCTTCAATTATCGTTTCAATTACATTTCTTTTTATTCGAATCATTACAATCCCATATAGAAAAGAATTGTGGGCACCATTAAAAAAGCCATGCAGTTTGTTCTTCTAACTCTATTTGCTGTTGCATATATTGCTATAAAACATGCCACCAGTGAGCTAAGCAATCCAACAAAGCCACAAGCAAAGAACACAAAGGCGAAAAGCGAGCAAAGTATTGCTGAGTTTATTTTTCTGTAGGAAACCCTATGTATTCTTTTCAAAAGTTCTGAGCCAATCGCTTTTAGCGCAAGCACAGAAAATGCGATTGCTATTAGAAAAGCACCACAAAAGAGTAGGAGTTCTTTAGTGGTTATAGTTGCACTGCTTATTGCTAGCGCAATGCCTGTCCTGCTTTTTCCCAGCGCGTAAAGAACAAAAAGCGAGAATATGAGATTGCACGTATTGATGCCCCCAAGCATAACTAAATACGTTTGCGTTTTTATCTTTCCAAAAATCTTGCTCAATATAAATGCCGCCTGGCCAGGGCCTATGCTTGGCATTATAGCAATTGTTGAAGCTCCCGCTAACGCAAGTAAAGAACCCTTTACCGAATCTTTTAATGATAACGCTTGTTTAGTAACAACCTGCTTCCTTATACGCGATTCTCTTATAATGGATATTAAAAGCGTGCTTAAAGCAAAGAAGCCTATTATAAGCGCCATTAACCCATTTTTAATCGAAAGATTTCTCAACACAAAAACGCCGAGTAAAGAGGATAACAAAACAACCAGAGCAGAGCTTTTTATATTCCGGGAAAATGCAACCATAGAGATCAGCACAGTAATTAAAACAAAAGGTATAATTTTAGGCAAAAGTCCTTTTGAAAAGGAAAGAAACAGAACAAACAACGGAGCCAGAATTATTGCAGCAATACCTGCAAATAAGCCGCCGGCAATAGTTAGAAGCAAAGCTTCGTATGCTCTTCCTTTGAGCAAAAATCTATGCCCTGGAAGCACGCTCAAATAACTCTCGCTATCCGGTGCCCCAAGCACAATGCTCGGCAGGAAATCAAAGAATGAATGTGTTATCGCCATTGCAACAATTAATGCTATAATATTGCTTGGCATCGTTGGAAAAAGAAGGAGTAGGATTAATGAGAGATTATTTACATGCAAGCCTGGAAGCATCCCAGTAATTACCCCAAGAAAGCAACCAGCAAGCACAAATGCTAACAATTCAATCAAGAAGCTCCACCTTCTCAACTACAATTTCTAGAGAGCCTTTATACCGCTGTACTTTACCAATAACTTCAACAATGTTTCCTTTTTGAAGAATAATTCTTTCTTCAATTCCCGGGTTGAAAATAACACACTTTATTTTTGCGTTGCTTTCTATTCCAAATATTGCAACATTTTCCTTCAGCTTAGCGAAGCTCACAATTCCTCTAACCCGGACTTTTTCACCAATGTTTTGCTCGCTTATTTCAGCTATGCTAATGTTTTTCGGACTTTCCAGCATAGAATATGCTCCAATGAGCAATACACCAAGCACTGCACAAAAAATAGATATACGATTCAACCAGTACTCTCTTAGCAGCATTAAATATTTTTTATTAAATAAGATTTTTATCTTTAGAGGTTGCTTTATTTAACGATCCTTTCAGGGACTCTTTTAAAAAGCGTTTGTTTTATTTTCACCTTAACTTTCTTCCCTTTTGCAATTTTTGTATCTGTTTCAACTACATACTTCCCTTTTGGTATTCCTGCAAATAGATCGAAAGGTAGCTCAACTACTGCAAGCCTGTCATCACTTAACAGAACCCTGCCTTCCAATTCCTTCTTCCCAAAAATAACTCTGAATGCAACATTCGTTATTATTAGTGCAATCACAAGAACTAAGAAAATATCGAATCGCGGCGCCAGCTTTTCGCTCATAACCAGCAGTAGCAAAGATGCTAAAATTATGCAGAACAGAATCAGGAAATATAGCAGATATCTTATAAAACCTCTTCCAAAGACACTTCTCATCTTCCACAAAATCAGGAAGAATAGTGCAATAAACAGCGCTTCAAATGCAATAAATAATGTAAAATTAAAAAATTCATTTACGAAACCGCCTATCAATATAAATATCAGTGCTACAACTTCAGCAACTACAAGAGCTTCTCTTGAGTCCATCCTAACAACTCCTTTTCAAGTTCAACAACTTTAGGGTAACTTTTTTCTATATTCTTTTTTACCTCTTTGTTCTTTAAACCATAACGTTCTTTCAAATAATCGAACCTTTCTTTCAAGCTTACAACTTTGCTGCCCAATACGCGCTTATCCGCATAATATACTATTTTCTCCTCAAGCGTTTTGAGCTCCCCATTCAGTATCGCTTCAAGCACATGCTTCCTAACAATTTCTGCTACTGTTGGCATGCCAAGCTTCTTCAGCTCTTCGCTAGCTTTTTTTCCATGCATATTGATATTTTCTCCAACTGTTTCAGCCTTATCCAAATCATGCAGGAGCGAAGCAGCAACAATCAGCTTTTCATCAACATTAACGCCTTTCTCCTTTAACGCCCTTGTGATTTTCAAGGCAACTTCTTTGACCTTTATTGAATGTTCCACTATATTTTCAGGAACGTTGTACCGCTTTAGCAATTCCATGCATTCTTCTTCGCTCGGCACTTTATCACTCATTTAGATACCTTCTTATATTTCTTTGCAAGCTTCTTTATTGCGCTCTTTTTTGGCTTTATTATTCCATGTTCGGTTATAAGCGCTTTTATATATTTTGCAGGCGTAACATCGAATGCTGGATTCTTTGCCTTACTTTTCTTTGGCGCAATCCTTACCTTCCGCAAACCCTTCTCATAACCGCTAATGTAAAGCACCTCTTGCTCGGAACGCTCTTCTATTGGAATATGTTTGCCGCTCTTACAATTAAAATCAAAAGTGCTTAGTGGAGCAGCCACATAGAACGCTATGCCATTCTCTTTTGCTAAAACTGCCTTTTCATACGTGCCGATTTTATTTGCTACATCACCATTGCTTGCTATCCTGTCCGCACCAACTATGCAAATATCTATGCTTTGATTTTGCATATAAAAGCCAGCGGAATTATCTGCTATTATCGCATGCTCTATATTTTCATTAGCGAGCTCCCAAGCGGTAAGCTTTGCTCCCTGCAACCTTGGCCTTGTTTCATCCACAAACACAAAAACCTTTCTGTGCAAGCGCTTTGCAAAGTATATGGGTGCTAAAGCAGAGCCCCAATCATGCAGCGCTAACCAGCCAGCATTGCAATGCGTCAATATTCTAAAACCACTTTTAATGAGCTTAGAGCCGAGCTCGCCTATGCGCTTTCCATTTTCCCGATACTCTTTGCCTATTTTTTGAGCCTCTTCTAAAGCAGCTTTTTTCGCTTCGCGAAGCTGCTTGCCTTCAACCACATTTCTTATCCGTTCTATTGCAAAGAATAGATCGCGAGCAGTCGGCCTGGTGTTTGCAATTCTATCAAAGCTTTGCAATGCTTTTTTAGGCCATTCTCTGCTTTTACACTCAAGTACTGCCTGCGCGCAGGCAAATGCTGCAGCAGCACCTATAGAACCAGCTCCTCTAATAGTCATATTCTTTATCGCTTCAGCTGTTTCATAATGTTTTTGAAGCGAAACAACTTTGAATTTGAAAGGCAGCAGCCTTTGATCAATCATGCGCACAGTGCCACCTTCAAGCCAGCTTGCAGTGTACCATTTTCTCTTATTTCCAATTCTCACAAGCAATTTAATCACCTAGGCAAGCGAGTATTGATTGCAAGCTCTTTGGATTTCGCAGCTCCGCAAAGCTCTTAGCGAAACTATAAACCCTTACGTTTGCTTTCGCTTTTTTAGCAAGCTTAGCAACAAATAGCATTTTTTTCAGTATAAGCATCCTTTCAAATGCATTAGCGCTTAATAGATCGCTAAAAGAAAAAACAATTTCTTTGTTAGCAGAAGCAAGCTTCTTTATCGCTTGCAAATCGGCTTGCGCTTTAGGATTAAAAATTATAAACTGTATTCTTTTATCGCAGGCAGCATTTAGGTCCTTAATCTCTTTTACTTCAATAGCAATATAATCAGCTTTTTCGCTCTTTATTTTTCCTCTTTCAACAATATTGCAAAATTTTACCTTCTCTTTCAAGTCACTTTTCTCAAGCTTGGCTCTATATTCTTTCACCTCGTCCTTAGAAAAGCGCTTTACAAATACCATCTCTCCAAGCCCAAACTCTTGCAACGCTTTCTTATAGCTGCCAATATCAAAAAAAGAAACCAAATCACGCATTAAAAAAA
>JAGGVE010000039.1 GCA_021163505.1 Candidatus Iainarchaeum sp.
ATTTGAACACAATATACAATATGTCTGGAAAGGGCTGCGGCCCTGCCTTGTTCACAGAAAAATTCTTTCAAACACTTGGAACTTTTTGCTTATACTACATACCCCACCACGCTTGTTCTTTCAACTGTAAAAAAAGCATCGCTTTTGGCAAAGAGATGCGAAAAATTATTATGGATGAGATGCCCGAGTTCGGCGTGCTTTTAGATGATATCCTCAAAAAACCATTGCTGGTTTTTAACGATGTTTCTTTTTGTACATTTCAGGGTACAAAGAAAAAGCACAGGATAGAGTATGAAACAATTATTCCAGAATTATCCCACATTGACAGCGAAACAAAGGAGCTCATTCTTAAAGGCGACGAAATAATAGAGGAAGATAATGTTCTCTCTGTATATAAAAATCAGGAGCTTATTGGAAAATTAAAGAAAGGTTTGCTATTGCAGTTTGAGTGATTAACATGCAAGAAAAAATAGTCTTGGTAAAAGAGAAAGAGTTAGATGAAATAGCAACAGAATTAGGCAAAAAGAAACTTAGCAAAATTACGTTTATTTTTCCTAAAAGAAGCAGTGCCTCTCTCAACAGAGTTGCAGAAAAATTGCACAATATTATAGATGAATGTATTTTTCAGAATGTAGATGTTGTTGTAGAAAATATCCCTTACTGCTTCTTAGTTGGATATAAGCGTTACATAAAAGAAGTGGAAAGCGATGAAAAGATAAAGCCTGAAAAGTGCAAAGAATGTAAGCATTATGAAAAATGCAGCGGGATATGGAAGGAATACATTGAAAGGTACGGGGATAAGGAAATTATGCCCATTACTGGAAAATACCTTATCACAGATAATGAGCGCTGCATGATTGAAATATTGCTTAAGGTCGGGCAAGCGACAACAAAGCAGCTTTTAGAACTGAAGAATTCTCCGGAATTTAAAGATATATGCGCGCACTGTGTTGGAAGTGATGATGTGATGCTTACAGGGAAAAATTTGATAGAAAAAGGAGTTGTGGTTAGGGAATTCGGAGCTTCTGGTTATATATGGTCTCTTAATAAAGAGCATACGCTTGTGAAAAAGGTGCAAGGACATGGATTGGAATAATATAAGGCAAGATTTTCCTGCACTTAATATAAAAAGCGAAGGCAAAATACCGATATATTTCGATAACGCCTGTAACACTTTGAGGCCTGCTTGTGTTATAGAAGCTATACGAGAATATTTGGAGGAGCACCCTGGCTGTGCAGGTAAGAGAAGCTCGCATTATTTCAGCAAAACGACGGAACAAAAATGCAGAGAAGCTCGCGAAAAGCTCGCCAGCTTTATAGGTGCAAATAGCAACGAAATTGTTTGGACTAAAAACACAACAGAATCAATAAACCTTGTTGCGAATTCTTTAGAAATAAAAAAGGGCCAAAACATTGTGTGTAGTATTTTGGATCATCACAGCTTGCTTTTGCCTTTTTATAAGAAATGTTCTGAGAGCGATGCAGAGCTAAGAATTGTTGAATGCAATAAAGAATGCAAAATTGATGCTGAAAAGTTCGCTGAAAAGGTAGATAAGAACACTGCGGTTGTTGCAATAACGCATGCTTCAAATGTTGCTGGAACAATACTTCCTGTAAAAGAGATAGTAAAAATTGCCCATGAAAATGATACTTTGGCTTTAGTAGATGGTGCACAATTTGTACCTCACAAAGCAATAGATGTGAAAAAGCTTGATGCTGATTTCTACTGCTTTTCGATGCATAAAATGCTTGGACCAAGCATGGGTGTTCTTTATGGGAAAGAGGCTCTGCTAGAAGAGTTAAATTTGTTTATGGTTGGTGGCGACACAATCAGGGATGTTGTATATAAAGATGGCAAGCTATTTCCTGAATTTTTGCCGGCACCAAAAAAGTTTGAAGCTGGATTGCAGAATTATGCAGGCATAATAGGTTCTGGGGCAGCAGTAGAATACTTAAAAAGGATTGGGATGGAAAATATTGAGAAACAAGAGTGGAGGTTATGCAAAAGAATTATAGAAGAACTTTCACAAATTGATGAAGTAAAAATTGTGGGGCCTTCAAGCGAAAAAGAGCGTGTAGCAACTGTTTCACTAATTTTGGAAAAGAAAATAAGTGCTAAGGATGTCGCTGAGTATTTTGATACTGAGCTGAAAAAATATAGAATAATGCTTAGAGCAGGCGCTCATTGCGCAAACCCATTGCACTACTTTTTGGGCTTGAATCCAAGCAAGGGTGAAGGAACATTAAGAGCTTCGCTATATTTTTATAACACCATTGCAGAGATAGATATTTTTGTGAACAAACTAAAGAATCTTTTGGAAAGAGTGGAGTAGATGGAAAAAGAAGTAGCATTATTTGAGGTGCTTGTTGGGTTTGCATGCAATAATAACTGCCGGTTTTGTTCAATTGATTTTGAAAAGAGAAGGTTTAACAAGAGCACAGCAGAGATAAAGCAGGATATATTGCGTGCTAAGCAAAGCGGTGCTGAAATTTTAGGCTTTACAGGTGGCGAGCCTACAATACGTAAGGACATATTCGAGCTTGTTGAATTTGCAAAGAAGCAAGGTTTTAGAACAGTCCGAATACAAACGAATGGCAGGATGTTTGCGAGCAAGGAATTTACCAAAAGAATTATTGAAGCTGGCGCGAACTATTTCAAATTCACAATAAACGGTCATAAAGCTAAAATCCATGATTTTTTAACTCAGGTGCCTGGCTCTTTTGAGCAAACAATCACTGGACTAAAGAACGTGAAGGCGTTGGGTAGAACTGTTGAGGTAAACATACTGATAAACAAGCAGAACTATAAGTTTTTGCCTCAGATGGTTAAATTCTTCATTGACCTTGGCATATCGCAGTTTACATTAATATTTCCAAGCTATATAGGCAATGCGCTGGTTTACAAGGATGATGTTGTTGTTACACTGAGTGAAGCAGTGCCTTATGTTAAGGAAGCGATTGATATAATCGAGGATTATGAACTGGATAAAGCTGTAACCGTAAGTATTCCTCCGTGTTTTATGCAAGGTTATGAAAAATATGCTACAACAGAGCTTTACCCAATGCGTACTAAAATCGTTGGGCCAAAATTTGAAGCCAATTTGGATGATAAAATGAAGGAAGAAAAGAGGAAGGCGCCGCAATGTGAAAAGTGTAAGTACGGTTTGCTATGCAGGGGCGTACGTTACGATTATGTTGACCTGTTTGGCTTTGATGAAATAAAACCCGTTCCAGGAAAGAAGATAAGATCTCTAAAAGATATTTAGATAAAAAGTTTCTTTATTTCCTCAGGGTTTTTATTGCTTGGTTTTACCTGTTCGCTTCCATGTAATTTTAGGTAACCTTTTCTCAAACCAAGGCATAGTTCGCGAAGCGAGCATCTATTGCATGCTTTTGCTTTTTCTTTCTCAGCATGCAAGCGCGATACCTTACTACTTATTATCTTTCTTAAGTCTACTGAATATTTTTCAAAACCTTGCATATGGCAGAGAGGAACGCCATCAACTAACAAATTAATTTTTTCCTTATCGCAATAAGCCATTGCCTTATATAGCTCAGCGTCCAAATCATTGAGGTTTGGCACAAGCCATTTGTTTTCTAAGCATCGGCCGCGAAGCTTAACTGTGTTGAATTCCAGTATCTTTATACCTGGGAAGTTTCTGTGCACAAACTTTGTATACTCATACAAGTGGTCTTGGTTTAAAGTGCATATTACAAGTGTTATCCTCACATTCGCCCCTAATGCAAGCAAATTTTTTATGCCTACTATGCGTTTCTCAAACAATCCTTTTGTCTGTGTTATCTGATCGCATATGTTTTCTTTGTGAGAAGGCAAAGCGATATTGAAAATAGTAACGCCTGCTTTAACGAGCTTTTCAGCAACACCCTTATAATAAAAAAGCGTTCCATTCGATTGTAACTCAATCTCGTTAACGCCCTGTCTCTTTGCAAGCTTTATATATCTCAGCAAGTCTTTGCAAAGCAAAGGTTCGCCACCAGTAAAAACTACTTGATCATTTTCATTCAGAATTTGCCTGATTATTTCCTCTTTAGAAGGAGGCTTCTCATAGAAAGAGCTGCAGTAGAGGCAGTTGAGATTACACTCTCTGTTTATTGGAATTATAGAGGACATCAGCAAATTTTTTGCTTAAAAACCATTTTATTGGTATTTGTTGTTATATACATTAGCGGTGCTTATATGGAATGGCCACTAACTTTCAAATGCAACAATAATTGCATAAGCTGCATACTGGATACGCGACAGATGAAAAATCTAGGCAATCCCTTTATGGAACAGATAAAGAATGTTATAGACAAGGTTCCAGAAAAAGAGGTTCTTTGCTTTACAGGTGGCGAGCCGACTTTAAGAGAAGAGTTCTTTGAAATATTAAAGTATGCAAGGCAAAAACATCCGGAAAAATTCCTTTTTGTTGTGAGTAATGGCAGAAGATTTGCGAGTGAAGAATTTACAAAAAAACTTGCTGATTTGAATTTGGGTAATTTCCGCCTTGGCATAGCGCTATACAGCCATAGAGCAAGCATACACGATGAAATAACGCAAGCAAAGGGAAGCTGGCAGGAAGCGGTGCAGGGGATAAAAAATCTATTAAAGTACGGATTCAATGTTGAGCTTCGCATCCTTGTTGAAAAGTTGAATTATCAAGAAATGGAAGATTTTGCGAGATTTATCGTGGAAAATTTCAAGGGCTTGGAACGTGTTGTTTTTATAAATCTAAAATACACGGGAAATGCATTTATTAACAGAAAGAGGGTATTTGTGAGATATAGCAAAGCAGCACCATATGTACAAAAAGCCACAGATATTCTGCTTAGAAAGGGGTTTGAGGTAAAGCTCTTTCATTTTCCACTATGCATAATCGATAGAAAATACTGGCCTCTCGCAGAGGGAACCACAAAGCAGGAAAGTGAGCTTACATTGCTTAAGAAGTGTGAGCTTTGCACAGTAAAAGAACGCTGCCCAAAAATATGGAAAAGTTACCTACCGCTTGCAGGCACAAAGGAATTTAATCCTGTTTTGAGAAAGTGGGTAATGTCAAGTTAGTAGGGATAAAGATTTGATTGTCTGCTGCAGTGTTCTCTGTTCCAACGGAGTTCTGTGCAAGCTCTCATGGTATTTGCAGTGGTTGTGGCAGTAAAAGAAC
>JAGGVE010000018.1 GCA_021163505.1 Candidatus Iainarchaeum sp.
CGCTATCCCCCTGGCAGAGAGGTCTGCCTAAAAAGGTTCGCTTAAGTATGCGGTTATAACCTGAGGCGATTATTCGAATTCTTTGGGTTGGAGCCAACACCACTTCGCGGGCTTCTTTATAGTTCGCCTTTCTAACAAGCACTGTGTCGCCTAAACCAACACCAGCATTGTGCCTTATAAAACTGTCCATTCGTATTACGCTTTTGCCTTCATCTTCCGGGCGAGCAGGCCACACTATAGCTGCAGTAGTGCGCGAACCTATTATCTCAACTATATCGCCGCTAGTTACATTTAGCATTTCTTTTGTTTCCCTATCTAAAGTAACAATATTTCTGCCTACATGTGCAGGATCGGCATCCTGAACCTTAAGCCTTACTTCAGCACGTTCCATTATGATTCCACCGCATATAAAAAGAGAATTGCAAATAAATAAAAAACTACTTTGGTAACTCAACATTATCTGCTGGCAACATCGCTATTATCTCATCTAAATTTAGAGTTGTGTTAAGCTTTCTTTCCATTATGCTCTTTAATACCTTTGCAACCTCGCTCTTCCTTTTTGAACCGGGAACTATTTTAAAGCTCATTATCGCGTGCTTCTGTACTGCTGTAGCAGGTCCTGAAATTATGCGGTAGTATTCATCAACTTTTTCAACACCGATTGCAAAATCTAGCGGAGTATTTTTAAACCACTCGCGCTTTCCATAAATCATAAATGCTCCTTTGCCCAAAGCCTCGCCGCTCGGTGCCTTTTTTGATACCTGCTCCGGCTTTACAGAATAAACATCTATTGCAGCTAAGCCCTGCTGCCATGCCTTGCTATAAACTGCTGCAAATATCGCGGCTTCTTTTTTTGTCTGTTCAGTAACTTTTCTGTTAGCGGTTTTTACAATGCAGTGGGCTGCACCCTGTATGTCTGCATGGAAATAAAGATCTTCTGGCTGCATGTAGCGCTTTATTAATAGCTCGTTTGTTTTTGCATCCTTGCCAGCCAATACAAGGAAACCATCGCTTGAAAAAAACCAGTGGAACTTTTCGTACCATTCGCGTGGCCTTTTCTTAAGCGGTTTTGCTTTCTGCTCAGTGAGCTTCTTTTGCTTAAGCTCTGCGATCTTCGCTTCAACCTCTTTTATTGCTTGCTCTATGCGCTTCGCTTTGCTATAAGCCTTCTTACTTTTTTCGAAGTAAAGCGAAGCGTTTTTATGCAGGCTTTCATCAAGGTCCAATTCAATATCCATCCTAAAGCCCCTGCTTAGAGCGCTTTATTATCTCCACTATAGATTTTGTTCTGGAAGCGCTTTTATATATTGGCTCTGTTGTAAAAAATATCTGCCTGTCGCGTATTAAATCATAAATGCCCGGTACTTTTTCAAAGTAATGCTCTTCAGTGTGCTTTCTGTAAGATTCAACATCTCTGTAAATGTGCCTCGCAATGAGGTTCCAGTTGCCAGAACCAAGCATTCCTGAAAACCAATACATATGTGGATCTTTAGCTACTTGTTCTAAAAATGCATCCATCGCTTTCTTCCTTGAAAGGTCTGCCTGAAACAGAGTTGTTACCTCTAGATTGTAGCCAAGCACCCGAAAGTTTATTTTTGGGCCATAGCCTTGAATCAGACCTGCTTTCTCAAGGAAATCCAAGGAGCTTATTATTGTAGCTTTGTGGAAGCCTGTATAATGCTTTATCTGTTTTATATTGGGCTTTACTGAGCCTTTTTTGAGCAAAGCCTCCAAAACAGCTATTCTAACAGCATCGGTAATAGACATTTTTGTAGCCAATTCCACCACCTTTTAATGTACCAAAAGTAGAACCAAAAGGGCTAAAAATATACCTTTCGTACAGAAAAAAGGGAATAATCTCTTTATATAAGTTGGTGGTGTATATATATGTAAAAATTTCCACAGGAGGGTTGTACAAAGGTCAAAAACTAGCTGAGGAATGGGGGGCGGCTCACCAAGCTGAAATTGGTTCCAAAAAGGCCCCTCATCATCCTCTTGGTTTTGCTTTTTTTGCGCTTCCCCTTCCTTTCTTTTTTTATTTGCACTAATTAGCAAGAGCTATTTAAATCCACATAAAGTCTTTCAAGTTCAGAGAGCGAATCTTGCATATTTGCGTAGCTCTGTGCTAGCGACTCCGCATTGAGATTGTAAGCTAGCGCTTCCTCAAAGAGCTTCTCTGCCTCTGCACTCAAAGCTTTTGCTTCACTTATTTTACTTTGAAGGGAAGACAAGCTGTTACAATCAACATCTGCAATGGCAATGCTTTCGAAAAACTTCTTCGCTTTCAGATTAAGAGAACAAAGCTTTCCGGAAAACATAGCCAGCTCGGCTTTTCTTTTAGCATCTTCTATTGCTTTTTCATCTACGCGTAGCAACATAACGTTGCTCTGCTTTGCCTCCTCAGCATAACTCTGCGAAAATTTCTCTATTAAGCTGTTTAGCGTTCTTGCTTTTACCAAAAGCGCTTCGAGCTTAGAAGCAAACGATGAGAACGAAAGAAGTTTATTGCAGTCCTGCTCAGAAGCTCTTTGCAGATCTTTTTCAGGCAATACTTTGAAAAGAAAGTATGCGTCCTTAGACTCGAATAATGCGAGCTTCTCTTCGAGGAAATCTGCAAAGAGCAGGGCTATATTAGAATAGCTTAATTCAGGAAATGGCTTTGAAGCTTCAAGCTTTGTTTTTATTGCACTCAGTTTAGCTAGCGTTTGCTCTTTTTCTTTGTTAGTGAGCATGAGCATTTTGGGCTGCTTCAAATATGTTATATTTAAATCCTTCCAGAGAGAAAAAGCCTGTTGCTCAGCAGGTTGCTGAGTCTCAATACATGCACTCATAAATAATAAAATTGCAAACAAAGCAGTGGGAAATAAAACTTTATTCGTTATTATTTTGCTCACCATTATTTTTCTTCTTCATTTTATTTTTCCATTCCTCTTTGCTTTTACAATTTGGGTCTATGCACATTTTATATGAATAGCGCCTGCCGGTAACCTTTATCATTGGTTTTCCACAAACAGGACATTTTTCGGCAAGCGGTTCAATTTTTCCTTTCTGTGGTAAAGGAAATGTCACTGTGCATTTGGGGTAATTTGTACAACCTAAAAAGCGTTTTCCACTTTTACTCCTGCGCACAACCAGGCTGCCATCGCAGTGCTCGGCTGTGCAGGCGAATTGCTTTCTATCTTCAAATATTGCTTTTCTGAGCTCCTGGCCAATGCTAACTTTATTTTCAAGAAGTTGATCCAACACTTGCAAAAGCAACTTTCGCGAATCTTCAACAACGCTCTTTTTGCTTCGCTTTCCCAGAGCAATTTCATCCATTTCTTTTTCAAGGTTTGCCGTCATCTCTGGTTTTAAAATGAGGCCATCGTGCTTTTCCAGCGAATCGATCACAGCAAACGCGATCCTATTTGGAATTATCGCCTTATTGCCTTTTATATAGCCTCTAGCATAAAGCTTCTGGATGATTTCATGGCGAGTTGATTTTGTACCTAAGCCAAGGTCTGCCATCGCTTTTATCAATGCACTTTGCGAATACCTGGCAGGTGGCTTCGTTTTCTTTTCGTGAAGCTTCATATCCAACAGCTTTACTGTTTCGCCTTCTTTTAATTTTGGCAACAATACTTCGTTTGCCTGGCTATATGGATACACTTTCTTCCATCCAAGCTCGATGTAGTGCTGACCTCTTGCTATAAAGGGTTCATTGCCAACAAGGATTTCGGTTGCTATAGTTTCAACAACCGCATCGCTGCTCAAAGTAGCTAAAAACCTTCTGCAGATAAGCTCGTAGATTTTTGCATGTGCATCGCTAAGCCTCTCTTTAGGTAAAGCAACTGGATGTATTGGTGGATGGTCCTTTGCCGATTTGCCGCGCGATGGCACAAGCCTTTCTTTGCTTAGAAGCTCTTTTGCAATGTTGCTTACTGGATTGTAAGCTGTCAATGTTTGGACTATTTTGCGCAAATTTATTGTTGCAGGGTAAGCAGCATTATCTGTGCGGGGATAGCTTATGTAACCTAAGTTATAGAGATCCTCAGCGAGGCTCATCGCTCTAGCTGCAGAGAAACCGAGCGAGGTGGCAGCCCTTAAAAAGCTTGTGGTATTGAATGGCTCTGGTCTTTTGAGAGTCTTTTCTTTTATTGTGATTTTTGAAACAACCCCAAAAGGTTCTTTCTTTTTTAATACCGCTAACGCTTTTTCCCTCTCCCAGAAGCGACCCTGCTTATGCAGAGCTGAAAATTTCTTAGAATCTTTTTCAAATATTGCTTCAACTTCCCAATAAGGTTTTGGTTTGAAAGCGAGTATTTCCTTTTCGCGATCAACAATTAATGCCAAGGTGGGGCTCTGAACCCTGCCTGCTGAGAGAAACTCTTTGCCGAGCTGTCCAGAAACTAAAGAAAGGAACCTTGTGAGAACTGCGCCCCAAATCAAATCGATTTCTCTTCTAGCATTGGCTGAATCTGCAAGATTGAAATCAAGCTCTTTAAGCGCATTAAACGCCTGCTCAACATCCTGCTTTGTTATTGCTGAAAATACTGCGCGCTTTGTTTCTATGTTTGGATTTGTTTCCTGCAAGCATTCCAAAGCTTCTAAAGCGATGCTTTCACCTTCGCGATCATAGTCTGTAGCAAAGATCGCTATATTGAACTGGGTTGCGAGCTCCTTCAGTAAAGAAATAATATTGCGCTCCTTTTCAGTATATTCTATATTGCTATAAACAAGAGCCTTGAGGTCTGTGCCAACCCAAGGTGAATAACGCTTCGGAAAATCAACATCCTTTATATGGCCTCTTAGCGGAATCACCACGCAGGACTCGTTATTCCTTTCAAAGTGATAAGTGGGCACGCTATTTATTCTCTTTTCAGTTACTTTGCTGTCTGCAAGAAGCTCTGCTATGCGCCTGCCTGCAATTGGCTTTTCTGCAACAATGAGTTTCATCTACACCACTATAAAGAAATATTATTGTAAATAAAACATTTATAAAAGAAATAGAATAAGAAAGGCGTGAGAAAAATTTAGCGTTATTGAGAAATAGAAAAGGATATAAATACCCATCAACCTTTCTATTAAAATATGATTATTCTCACAATTGAGCTTACAAGCGTGTTGAACATATTGACGCAGATAGCGATAATCTTAGCGTTGGGCTTTGCTTTAAAGCTCTTCTGTGAAAAAACCAACATGCCGTTTATAGTTGCTCTCATTTTAAGTGGTACTTTGCTTGCAAGTGTTTCTCTGTTAAAAATCGAAGAGCTTGGTGTTATTCCAGACACTTTAAGAATGCTCGCGTTGATTATTGTTGTTTTCGCAAATGGGTTTTACCTTAAGCTCGAGAATCTTCTGAAGCAGGGAACACTAATAGTTACGCTTTCAACCCTTGGTGTATTATTAACTGCTTCAATAGTTGCATTGATTTCGCATGCTTTGCTTGGCTTAGCTTTGCTGCCAGCACTATTTATGGGAGCAATACTTAGCGGCACAGACCCTGCGGTGGTCGCAAACCTCCTTAAAAAGATGCCAGAAAAGCTTCAGACAATCCTTAACATGGAATCCATACTAAATCAGCCACTTACTGTAATTCTTCCAATTATAATATTTGATTTTGCGATAGCTAAAACGCCCTTGCCCATTGCTGTGCCGATATATTTTGGAAAGCTCATAGTGCTTGTGAGCATTGGTTTTATTACTGGACTTATCGGCTTTTTTATTGGGCAAAAGGTGCTCAAGCTTGCTGGCGTCGAGCTGGAGGAAATCGCTGGTTTGGTAGTGGCTTTAAGCGTATTTGCACTTGCTGAAAACCTTGGCGGCTCGGGCATACTTGCAGTTGGGATAACAAGCATTTTGCTGAATTCATCAAAAGCAGCGGTTAAGGAAACGTTCTCTGAATTCAATCGCGAATTAGCTCTGCTTTTCACAATATTTGTGTTTGTGATGTTTGGAATGCAATTCCCAGTACAGCTTCTCAGCACCTTAGAAATAACGAGGTTTGATGTTATTGTTGTTATATTTTCAGTTGTAACTGCGCGGCTATTCACTGTTGCAGTAGTGAGCTACAAAAGTGGCTTAAGCTGGAACGAGCGCTTAAAGCTCGGATTGATTGCTCCAAAAGGAATGGGCCCTGCTGCCTTAGCGCCATTAGCTCTTACAATGGCCACTACTTCAGAATTCGTCAGCATGCAGGCTGCGCTCACCATAATGAAAATAGTTTATTTGACAATTATTATAAGCGCTCTATTGAGCATTATCGCAGCAAATCTAATCAATAACGACTAAAACCGCTTCTGCATTATGCTTGCGGGCAGTGTATTCTTTTTTTGCAACTGTTCAAGAACAACAAGTGTCTTTATATCGAGCACACCATCCAAAGAGCCAAGCCTTTCAATAAAATCCTTTATTGCAGTCATATCGGGCAGAACAGCTTTAACAAGCAGATTGTATTCGCCAAGCACCTGGTAGACTTCCATAACATGCTCAAAGTTTTCTATGCGCTTGAGCAAATCCTTATTCTTTGAAAGGTCTGATCTTATCTGTACAAACACCGGCTTTTCGAAGCCGAGGACATCATAGTTTATTTCTGCTTTTATGCCAGCAAGCACGCCTTTTCTTTTAAGGGATTCGACGCGCTTCTTTATCGCAACATCTGTGAGCTGTGTTTCTTCTGCAATTGCTCTGTAGCTTATGCGGCCATCCTCAACAAGTTTTTTGAGAATGTGAAAATCTATTCTATCCAATGTCACAATCATCCCAAAGCCCCCAAAGCCCTTATTAACAAAATAAAACCAGAAATTAATAAAAAGTTTGCTTTTCAAAATAAAATCGTTATAACCTTTAGTTTCTTATACATAAACCAAAATTGCTGTTGGGAGCCCTACAAAACGCTAACCCACGAATTCGCTCTTCTTGATGAGATGGAATTTCAACATATAAAGGTAGGTCTTCAATACTTCAATAAACGGTACTACGAATATAAGCACTATAAGCAGCGCAACGAATTCGCCAACAAAAAGCTCAATAAAAAACAAATCAAGCAGATACTCTATAAATGCTACAATTGCTAAAAGCGCTGAGCCAACAAACAATACAATAAATGCTGATTTGGGATTCCTCTTTACAAAGCTTACGCTTTCGAGAAGCGCATTTTTTAGTGTAACCTCATCCACAACAAGCGCTTGTGGAACAAAAAGGAAGAGCAGGCCGATTATAAGCATAGCAATATATGCAATAAAAACAGTGTAAGCGCTCGCTGTTGAAACAGCTAACGAAACACCAAAAAATAAGAGGAAAAGCAGTGAGTAGAAGATGAAAAGCCTGAGCGAAAATTTCTTAATCATCTCGTCGAGATAAAATTCAACCTTGACCTTGCTCAGATCGCGCCTAACACTGAACACCATAAGTGAAACAAAGAAGGAAAAAGGCGCGAGGAAAATTATCGCCAAAAGAATTTGTATTATAGAGTATTGTGAAAGCTCATACTCAAGGAATAAGGTGCCTGAAGAGACAAAAATGCCTGAACCAAAGAAAGGCACAATAAAAATGGGTACAAATAAAAGCAGTAGTGCAAAGAGCAATGCAACCTTTATATTTGCAACATACTCGTTGAACGCTTTTGCCAGCACCATAGAACCAAATAAATATGGTTAGAAAATGAATAAAAATGGTTTTGCTCGCAAATCCTATTCATCAATAACTTTCCCTATGAGGTGCGTTGGTTTTGCGTCGATTATTTCAACGTTAGCGAACTTGCAGAAAAGGTCTTCTTCTATCACAACTGGTTTGTAAGCGTTAGTTCTTGCAACGAAGTTTCCTTTGGAGCCGTGCTCTGAAACAAGCACTTCGAATCTTTTTCCAATAAACTTTTTATTGTTCTCAAGCGCGATTTCGCGGCAAAGCTTGGAAAGAACCCTGCTTCGAGCTTTTATTTGTCTGCCATGCAGTTGCTTCATGTTTGCTGCTGCAGAACCAGGCCTTGCACCAAAGCGAGAAACATTTACAATATCCGGCTTTACACGCTTTATAAGCTCTAGCGTTTTTTCAAAATCTTCCTGTGTTTCTGTTGGGAAGCCAACAATAACATCTGTTGCAATTGTGGCATTGGGGAAGCGCTTACGGGCTTTATTCACCAATTCAACAAAATCGCTAACAGCATAGCCCCTGCCCATCGCCTTTAGTACGCTATCAGAGCCGCTCTGCACTGGCAGGTGGAAAAACTTATAAACGCGGTCATCTTGCATCACATCAAGCAGTTTATCGAAGAAGCGCTTAGCGTGCTGTGGGTTCATCATCCCTATGCGAACGCGGTATTTCCCAGAATTTTTTAGGAGCTTGGCAAGCAACTCGCTTAAATCTGTTTTTAAATCAAAGCCGTAGCAACCAGCATCTGTAGCTGTTAGCCAGACCTCTTTGGAGCGCTTTATTGCCTGCTTAAATGCATCGTTTATTTCTTCTATCGGATAGCTTTTAAGCGTGCCGCGAGCAATCCAAACGCAGCAATAGGTGCATCTATTCAGGCATCCTCTCGCAATAGGGATTATTGAGATGCAATTATTATAAGGCAAGGCTCTCGCTTTCGGCGAATAGTCAAGCTTTATATTGAAATAATCTGCCAAGGCTGAGGGGTCAACACCGAAAAGCAGCGCTTGCGGAAAGAGTTCAGCAAGCCTCTTCCCGTTTATCTCAACAAGGCAGCCAATAACTACGAGCTTGAAATGGTATTTCTCTGCTAAAGAACTTAGCTTTTTCAGCCTGGAGATTATCTTTTCTTCAGTAGGTGTCTTCACCGCACAGGTATTTATTATGCAAAAGTCCGCTTTTTCTGGTGCTGTTACAATTTTGTAGCCTGCCTCACTGAACGCATGCCTGAGCTTTTCAGTGTCCGCTTTGTTCAGCGCGCAGCCATACCACTCTATATAAACTTTTGCCATTTAAAAAAGCTTGCAAGGAAAAGAAAAAATAGGTTACTTTATGGTGAGCTCCAATGCTCTGTTGCTGATCTCTTTGCAGAGCACATCGATGAACTCTTTAAGAGGCATGTTTTTCTTTATTGCACCTTTTCTTGTTCTTACAGTAACACTGCCCTGCTTTTGCTCATTATCGCCTACAACAAGCATATAAGGTATTTTCTCAAGCTGCGCTTGCCTTATTTTTTTGGACAATGTTTCTCTGCTATCATCGAGTTCTGCTCGAACATCTCTCAATAAGAGTTCTTTGAGCACCTTTTTTGCGTACTCGAGGTTTCTATCGGTGATTGGCAAAATTTTTACCTGAGTAGGGCTAAGCCATGTTGGAAAATTGCCAGCGTAGTGTTCAATGAGTACGCCCATAAAGCGCTCTATAGAGCCGAGTATTGCGCGGTGAATCATAACTGGCCTGTGTTTTTTATCATCAGGACCTATATAGTACAAATCGAATTTTTCAGGCATTGAGAAATCAACTTGGATTGTGGCGCACTGCCATTCTCTTTCTAAAGCGTCTGTTATATGGAAATCTATCTTTGGGCCATAGAATGCGCCTTCGCCCTCATTTATTTTGTAGTCAATCTTTAATTCTTCCAAGGCCTGCTTCAATGCGTTTGTTGCGTACTCCCACTGTTCATCGGTGCCCATGGAATCTTCAGGCCTTGTACTTAGCTCAATACCATATTCATTGAAACCAAACGCTTTGTAAATGCGTTTAGTAAGATTAATAACATTTATTATCTCATCCTTAAGCTGCTCCTCAGTGCAAAAGATGTGAGCATCGTCCTGCGTAAATTTTCTCACTCTGAAAAGCCCGTGCAAAACGCCGCTGCGCTCATGCCTGTGGACTATACCAAACTCGGCAATTTTTAAAGGAAACTCTCTATATGAATGCCTCTTTTCCTTGTAGACGAGGATATGGCCTGGACAGTTCATTGGTTTTACTGCAAAGTCTCTTTCATCAATTTCGGTAAAATACATGTTCTTCCTATAATGATCCCAGTGCCCTGATCTTACCCAGAGATCCTTGCTCAGTATAATCGGGGTTGTAATAAATTTGTAGCCTTCTTCTATGTGCAACCTCTTGCAGAAGTTTACTATCTCATCCCAGATTATTGTACCATTTGGAAGGAAAAATGGGAAGCCAGGCGCTTCTTCATGCGTAGAGAATATTTCAAGCTGTTTGCCAAGCTTTATATGGTTTCGCTCACCGAGTTCTTTAAGCCTTTTCAGATAATCCTCGAGCTCTTTCTTACTTTTAAAGGAAATCCCATAGATGCGCTGGAGCATCGGGTTTCTTTCACTGCCGCGCCAATAGGCGCCTGCTGTCCTAAGAAGCTTAAATGCTTTTATTTCTGCTGTATTTTCAACATGCGGGCCTTTGCATAAATCAATGAAGTTGCCATTCTTGTATATGCTTACGGGCCCTTCAAGGCCTTTGAGCAATTCTAGCTTGTAGGGCTCATCCTTGAATAATTCCTCTGCTTCCTTTTTGCTTATCTCTTTTCGAATAAAGCGCTCTTTGCGCTTAATTATTTCTTTCATCTTTTTTTCTATCTTTGCCAAATCCTCCGGAGTGAAAGGCTTCTCTACATCAAAATCATAGTAGAAACCTTGCTTTATCGCTGGTCCAATACCGAGCTTTGCATCTGGCCATAGTTCTTTCACTGCACTAGCCAATACATGTGCAGTAGAATGCCAGAGCTTTTTATAATATTCATCTTCCTTAGCTTGCATGCTCTCACTTAGGTAAATTTAGTATATTAAGTATTTTATTCTGCTTAGAAAAAACTTTAATGTTTTGTTTTTTATGGGAAATGCGCTGAACAACCATTTTTATTCTCTTTTTAGCAAGAGTTTAATATATGATTAGCTCGCAGCTATGCGTTAGGTGTAAAGGCAAGCTTCTCTGTGGTTTAAGTTATTGCCCCATACTGCAAAAATATGAGACACAGCTAAAAGTAGCTAAGAATGTTGAGGAGGAATTCGCCGGCACCTCACCACCAAGCGTATTTGTCTCTTGGCATAGTTATCCTAAAGTAACGGTTTCGCCTTTAAGCGCTTCAGAGCGAATAAGAAACGCTAGCTTGCTTGATTTTCCTGAACAGTGGTATGGTCTGCCTGAGCAGAAAATAATAGAGTTTCGAAGCTTGCTCTTGATGAGTGGAAAGAACTTTAAGGCGAGTGATGCGAGCAAACCAAGCTATGAATTAGTTGATATACAGGAGTTAGCAATGAGTTTTGACCAAGTAGATGTTGATATAGAACTGCTTAAAAAACCTAAAGCAAAACTTTCTTTTAGTGCCTTTGCTGGACCTTTGGGGCCAAAAGCACCTTTAAAGAGGCTTGAGCTTGAAAGCAACCCCAAGATACCGCGCAAGGTTGACTATCTTGTAAGCGATATCGATGTTAAAGCAAATGCTGCCTTGCTTGAATTGTACAATGCTGGCTTTCCCGTTTCGTTTCTCCACAAATTGCTGAGCGCAGGCCTGCTTGGTGTTGAAAAGAACCGAAAGCTTGTACCAACGCGCTGGGCTATTACTGCAGTAGATGCAAACATAAGCAAGGAGCTTATAAACGAGAAAGTGAAGAGTTATGAAACAATAGATAAATATGAGTTGTACCATTCAAACTATCTCGATAATGATTTCTGGGTTTTGCTTATTCCGAGTGTTTGGGCATTCGAACAGCTAGAGTGCTGGCTTCCTGGGAGTACCTGGATGGGCAATGCAAAGGAATACCATATAATTCAGGATCACGAGCTTTATGAAGGTCGTAAAGAGTACGCTAGCAATGTTGAAGGTGCTTATTATGCTGCTCGCTTGGCAGTAACAGAACATCTTATTGAGAGAAGAAGGCAGGCGGCATGCATTGTATTTAGGGAAATCGGCGCAAAGTATAGCGTTCCTTTAGGTGTATGGCAGATAAGGGAAAATGTGAGGCATGCATTGAAAAGCAGGCCATTAGTTTTCGAAACGCTGAAAACGGCGTTGAAATTTTTGGAAGGGAAGCTTGCAGTACCTATAAAACAATATATAAAAGAATCAAAGGTAATAGGTTGGTTCAAGCATCAGAAAAAGCTCTGGGATTTCAGCCAAAGCGCATGAGTTGTGCTAACAAAGCTTCAAGCTGTATTCGCTCATTAGCACCTTCTACCAAGCGAAAGTTATATTCAGCAATTGTATTCACTATTTCAATTTTTGCTCTTGTTGGTAAAACACTTTCATCTAAATTCATTATCTCGCGGTAAAGCTGCACTATTACATCCTCACCGCTCATACCGTAATCATACATCAGCTTTGTGAGCAGCTCGCGAGCTTCAACAAACTTCTTTTTCAAGGCTAATTCAATCATCCTGCGTATTTCCTCTGGCCTTGCTCTGCTGGAAACATTGTAAACAGTTTTTTCAGTTATTTTTTCACCTAAGAAGGCTGAACCCTGCAAGACATTTATCGCTTTCCTCATATCGCCTTCGCAAGCGTAGATGATTGCATCAAAAGCTTTATCTTCTACAGCTAAGCCCTCATGCTTTGCAATATCCTTGAGCTTGTTTTTTATCTCCACTTCTGTTAGTGGTGTGAAGCGGAATATTACGCAGCGCGATTGAATCGGTTCAATAATTCTGGAGGAATAGTTACAGGAAAGGATAAAACGAGCCGTCTTTGTGTATTTCTCCATTGTTCTGCGTAAGGCCTGCTGAGCGTCAGCAGTTAAAGCATCAGCTTCATCTAAAAATATTATCTTGAAACCAGCATTAAATGCCAATGTTCTTGCAAAGTCCTTTATTGTATTTCTAACAACATCAATGCCACGTTCATCGCTAGCGTTTAACTCCAAAAAGTTCTGGTGAAAACCATCTTCGCCAAAAAGCTCCTTGGCTAAAGCAATAGCACAGCTTGTTTTTCCCACGCCTGCGGGCCCAGCAAAAAGCATATTTGGCACATTTTTGCTTTTAACATAGCTTTTGAGCCTTGCAACTATGTGCTTCTGACCGACCACTTCAGATAGCTTTTTAGGTCTGTATTTTTCAACCCAAGGCAGATCTATTTGCATAAAAAAACACCTGTTTAATTTATACCTCATAATTTTTAATAACCCTTTGCTAGGGTTTTTTCCATTGATCTTCCTAAAAAAAGAAAAAGGGTTTTTCAACATTCTTTTAAAATGTTGTATCTAAAATTTTTTGTGGTTGCTATGGGAAAGAGCATGCTGAAACATGCCATCATTGCTGTTTTGGCTTTAATCACCTACTTGCTTGTGTATGTAATATCAAATTACGCTATGAGTGGCATAGCATATGATTGGCGCTTTGAGTCCGCTAGCATTTCAGCGAACTATGCTTTAATGCCTTTCTTTGGCTTCGCATTTGTTTTTTTCGGTTTAAGCTTTTGGAAGAAGCGCTTCAAAGAAAAAAATAGCGCATTAGCTGTGTTATTTATATTTTTCGTTTTGCTCTCATTGGTTGCTTTTAGCATTGTGTTATGGCTTTTTTATATAGGTAATGTGGATGCAATATTTGGCCAGGTGAGGAATCAGTTTAACAGAGCAAATCAAACACCCCCGTCGTTTGTATACAGTATTTGTGCATTTAATTGTAAAGTGTCTAATTTCAGGTGCTTCTTATCACAGGATAACAGCACATTCACCTGCCAAGTGAATTTCTGGAATGAATTATTCAGATCCTCTTTTTTCCTATTTTGGTTGGCAGGCATCTTTGCTGGTATAAGCTTCTTTGTTTATGAATTCTCAGAAAAGCTACTCAAAGAAAAGCAATGAGCTTTTTTTGAGAGAAATTTTATTTAGCAGCTTCAAAGTAGCGTAAGGTTTAAATAAAAAGAATGCCTCTTTTTATTGGTGTTTATATGCCAGCAGATTATCTAAAGGATTTGCTTGAAAAAGCGAAAAAAACAGAGGGTAGCGATGACGATCTATTTAAAGCACTGAAAGAAGAAGAGTTGAGTTTAAAGGCTCTGGGGGAAGAAGGGCCGAAGGCTGAAAAAGGCGAAAAAACAGGTAAAGAAAAGGATATTGAAGAGCGCCTGACACAAATAAGGTCTCAGCTTATGGCTGAATTAGAAACAGGGCCGAAGGCTGAAAAAGGCGATGAATTAATTAAGCCGATAAAAGAAGTTGAGGAAAAAACGCATGCTAAAAAAGTTGTACCGCCAAGTAAAGAAGAAATAGCTTCTGGCATACCTCGTGAGGGTGCACTCGCTGGCAAAAGCACTGCTGAGCGAGAAATAGCGCAGGCTGCTAAAAAAATAGAGGTTGAATCCTATGGTAATGTGAAAATATATAAAATCCCAGGACAAAAGCTTCTTTACTATTTTGTGCCAGTGCCAAGGCCGACGCCGAGCGAAAAGAGGATTATAAGAATTATAAAAGAGGCTGCAACAAGGCTCATCACAATAGAGCCCTATAAAATTAGGGATCCTGAGCAGAGAAGAGCGGTGTATAGGCAAAGAATAATGGACATTTTGCAATCATCATCTGAAATAAATATTCCCAAAGGAAAAATACCCTTTTACACAGAGGCGGTAGTAAGGGAGATGGTTGGCTATGGTCTGATAGACACCTTGGTAAGGGATGATAGGCTCGAGGAAATAATGGTAATAGGTGCAAAGAAGCCGGTGTATGTGTTTCACAGAGATTACGAAATGATGAAAACAAATATTGAATTTTACTCAGAGAATGAAATAGTTGATTTAATAAACAAGATTGCCCGCGAGATAGGCAGGCGTGTTGATTTCTCAAGCCCATTGCTTGATGCTCGATTGCCTGACGGCTCAAGAGTAAACGCAACAATTCCGCCTGCTTCAATTTCTGGGCCAACCCTTACAATTAGAAAGTTTAGGGAAGATCCCTTCTCTATCACAGATATGATAAATTTCAGAACGCTTAGTTCTGAGCTGGCGGCATTTCTGTGGTTAGCGGTCGAAGGGTTAGGCACGAGGCCCGCCAACATATTAATTTCAGGCGGCACGGGTAGCGGAAAAACAACCTTGCTTAATGTGCTTGCAACGTTCATTCCGCCTTCAGAGCGCATAATCACTATTGAAGATACCGCTGAACTGAACCTTCCATTGGAGCATTGGATTAGATTTGAAGCAAGACCTCCTGGACTGGAAAGCAAAGGCGAGTTAACACTTGATATTTTAACAAAGAACTCTCTAAGAATGAGGCCTGATAGGATTATCGTTGGCGAGATAAGACACAAAGAAGCGTTTACGCTTTTCACTGCGATGAATACGGGCCATGATGGCTCTATGGGCACAGTGCATGCAAACTCTTCACAAGAGACACTTATAAGAGTTACAAGTCCACCGATGAGCGTACCTGAAGTGATGCTCTCTGGTCTGAACTTTATCATCGTTGAGCACAGACTACATGACAAGAAGAAAGGGACCATAAGGCGCGTTACTGAAGTAGCTGAGGTTTCTGGAGTTCTTGAGGGAAAGGCGCAAACCGAAGCGCTATTCCAATGGGACGCTGCAAAAGACGAAGTTGTGAGAACAGGCGTGCCATGTAAATACTTAAAAGAGTTAAGCAGACTTTCAGGAACAAGCGTTTCACAAATAGAGAAAGAGATCAAAAGAAGGCAAGCATTTTTGGAATCGCTTGTTAAAAAGAATATAAGAACTGTAAAGGAAACTGCAAAAGCAATGCAAGCGTTCTTAGAGAGGGAAGAAAGCTGATGAGGTGTGCAAATGCCAGAGCGCGAAGAGCTTGAAACAGTTGATATGAAAAAGGTCGAAAAGATCGTAGAAAAGATGCGAAAGAAGTATTCTGAGCAAGGTGTTAAAGCATACGGTGCAGGCGAATATGAGCAGCTAAGAGGGCTTATCATTGAAGGAAAAGTAAGTCCGCTTGAGATTCAAAAAATAGAGGATCTGAAAGAGCACGATTCGAAAACGGTGAGTTTTTTAGGTAAATTATATCTAAGCCTTGGAGCTATCACAAAGCCGATATTTGGCCTATTCAGTAAATTCCCCCTCGCAAAAAAACTTGAGCTTGATTTATATTCAGCAAACATGAAGTTCTCTGCAAAGCAGTGGTTGGCTTTGGCTACTATTACTGCATTACTTTCATTCATCACTGCTCTCGGCATATTGCTACTTATATCAACTTTTACTGGCTTCCCTTTGGTGCTTGTATTTGCGCTTGCGGTATTCATATTTTTCTTCTCAGCAACAGTTATGCTTCTCGTACCCAAGCAGCGTGCGGAAGCTCGTGGAAGAGCAATAAGTGCCGAGCTACCATTCGCCTTAAGGCATATAGCAACACAGCTCAGTGCAGGCATAGGCCTTTATAGAACATTGCAGGCAGTTGCAAAAGCTGACTATGGGCCATTAAGCGAAGAGTTTGCCAGAACTATTGCTGAAATAGAAGAAGGAACAGATACGCAAGATGCATTGAGGCATCTAGCTTTGCGTACAAAATCAATCGCATTGAGAAATGCGATGATGCACACTATAAGAGCACTAAAAACTGGCGGCAATCTTTCCGATGTAATGAACGATATTGCTGAAGATGTGGCATTTCAGTTAAGGGTGAATATGCAGGAGTTTGGTCAAAAGATGAACTACTTGGGTGTTATATTTATTTTCTTAGCGATTGTATTCCCAGTATTTGTGGCAATTCTCGGTAGCATAAGAAACGCCCCACTAAGCTCCGCACAGATGGGTGTTTCGTTTTCGATAATTCCCCTCAGTGTAGATACGATGATGCTTATTTATTTCCTTATAATGCCTGCAATACTCATATGGTTTTTTATTTTTATAAAAATGATTCAACCACATGCGTAGGTGATTAAGTGCTAAAAGAAACATGGAATAATTACAGAGAATATCTAAGGGAAATAAAGTGGCCTTTTGAGCCTAAAACATGGTTAATTATTAGTATAATTTTAGCAATTGCTTTAGGAGTTGCAACTTGGATACTTGTTGGAATATTGCAAATAATCCCAATGAGGTTTGTGCACAGCGTGCTTTTTTCAATAATAATTTTAATAGTTACGCTGGATATCACACTTACTTACCCCTATTTGCTCGCCGTTAGGAGAATATCGCAAATTGAGGATGCTTTGCCGGATGCATTCAAACAAATGGCAGATACCCTTAAAGCTGGCGGTACTTTTGAATACGCACTGCGGAGCGTTAGTTCTGCCGAGTATGGACCGCTCACTGAAGAAACCAATCTTATCCTCCGCAGGCTCGAAGAAGGTGAAAACCTTGAGAATTCAATGCGTGCTTTTGCAAATAATGTAAACAGCAAGGTTGTGAAACGAGCTGTGACAATTATATTAGATTCTATCGCTGCCGGTGCAAGTCTGGCAGATATTTTAGATGAGATTGCCGATGATGTGAGAGCAACACATAGAATAATGCGCGAGCGAAAAAGCAGCACATTAATGCAAGTGCTTTTCATGGTAACCGCTGGTACAATTGTGGCGCCTTTCATATTTGGCCTTGTAACAACCATAGTTGAATTCTTTATGTCCCAGTCCATCTCGGCATTTAATATCATTCAAAGCGTAAGCATAACTGAAACCACAATGCTCTGCGGAGCCGCTGTGGGGAATCCTGACAAAACAGTGTATTGGAACTGCATTAAAGAGAGCATAACGATGCTGCTTGTGTGTTATATCATAATAGAAGCCATCGCAGTAGGCTTTATGGTATCAATGATTCGCGAAGGAAACGCAAACAAAAGTTTTATATATATCCCTGTATTTTTATTAATAGCATATCTAGTATATTATATAAGCTATATATTCACAGTAGGGTTCTTCGGGAGGTAATATATATGTGGAAAGATGAGAAAGCACAAACTTCGATGGAGTATCTTTTAGTACTTGGCGGCGCAGTAGCTACTGCTACCGTAGTTGGTCTATATTTAAAGAGCATACCAAAAACAGCCGGACCCCAAATAAAAAAAGCGGCACAAAACCCTTAAGGAGGTGCACGGATGATAAATAAAGGCCAAGGTGCTTTAGAATACCTAATCCTGATTGGAGCAGCGGTACTTGTAGCAACAGTTGTGATATATTTCTTAGTGTGGAGTGTGACATCACAAAAATGCCAAACAGCCAAAGCCCAGTGGGAATTACAATGCAATCAGATAATGTTGAAAGAGCAATGCGAGGGCAACATGGGCGACATATATGATGGTTATGCAGGAAACGAGTGCGAATGGGATAGTACCAACGCAAGGTGTGTTCTAAAAGCAGGCGTTTTGCCACCAGAGTGTCAATAAAGAAGGTTATTTATTGGTGGGAACGATTGAGAAAGGTTTCATAAACTTTACGGCATTTCTTGAGTATTCAATTATTGCAGGCGTTGGCATAATAGTGGCAATAATGCTATTCATAACTTTGGGGTACGGTGTAAAGGAGAAGGTTTCAGAAACTCGCCAAGCTACAAGGTTAATGATATGTCCAAAGGCATTCATCCCAAGCAACTGTAATGCGCTTGATATTGACGGGGATGGAAAAGAAGATTGTGTATGGGATGTGAAACGAAAGGTGTGTGTGCCAAAATGATGTTTTTTGAAGAAAAAGCGCAGGTTGCCTTTGATTATCTCATTTTGCTTACCTTCGTTTTAGCTCTCGTTATTGCGGTTTCTGTTCTTATAATGTATCTTAAAACTGTTGCAGAGGAAGCAGTTACAAAAGCAGGGAACATAAGAACATCTTTGCTCTCATCCTTAATGCGCTAGGTGCTCCGATGTGGCAGATGCTCGCATTCACTATTTCATTATTTGGGCTTGTAATTGCAACCTATACTGATCTGAAAGAAAGAATTGTACCAAATAAGCTCAATCTTTTTCTGGTAAGTTCCGGGTTGTTAATACACCTATCTTTTTCTTATTTGAATAATAATTGGTCACTCTTTGGTTATGCTATATTTGCGCTTATTTATTCTTTTCTGTTTGCGTATTTTCTTTATAGAATTGGGGCCTGGGCTGGTGGCGATGTAAAGCTCTTTACTGCTTTGGCTGCATTGAATCCAGTGAATCCTTTCATTGTGAGATTCTTTGGATTTAATGGAACAGCTATCAGCATGCCGCTCTTCCCAATAGAATTATTTGTTCTTACTATATTTGCAATGTTGCCAATAAATATTGTTATATTATTTAAGCGAGCAGATTCGAGCACAAGGAAACACCTCTTGTTTTTGCTTTCAATCCCTATTTCCCTTTGGGTTTGCAGCATTGCAATTCCAATCAAAATGGTTAGCACACTATTTGCAACACTTTCGTTTTTTGGTTTTATTTATTTCATATTCGCTTGCTACTTCGCAGGCAAAGTCATCCTAACCAAAAAAATAAAAATAAGTGAACTGCAAGAAGGCGATATACCTGCAGAATCCATACGAATTGTAGATGGAAAAGTGATTAGGGAAAAAGGTTTTAATATAAAAAAGCTTATTAATTACTTAGCTCAACATAAAATAGGGAACGGCAAGCAAGGAGATGAAATAGTGAGCCCATTAAAAGCCCGTGGAGTTACTGAAGAAGAGATTATAAAGCTAAAAGAGCTTGTGAACAAAAAAATGCTCGAGGATTCTATATATATAAAAGAGTCCGCCCCTATGGTCCCAGCAATTCTAACAGCTTATATCGTTTTGAATATTTCGGGTGATATCTTATGGATTTTAGCCGCTTGAATAAAAGAGGTCAGACATCTATTGAATTTCTTTTCCTTTTCCTCATAATGCTGATATATGTAAATACAATAGTATATCCTAACATGAATATCTCACGAGCATATATAGAAGACACCCACAGAGTAGGGCAGGCAAGGCTTGCAATCAAACAGATTGCAAACGCGGTTACGGAAGTTGCAGCATCAAGTGGAGAAAGCAAACAAACATTATATGTATTTTTAGATTCCAACACAGAGCTTATCTGCGATGAAACAAATAATAAGATACAGTTCGAGGTTGGAATGAACACAGAAGCAAAGGTATCTTCACCCAACCCTGGAGAAAATGAATGTGATAATACGACCTGCTATGGAGTCGAATATCTTTCTCTACCAACTGGAATTACTTTAGACTGCGGAAACTTTAACAATAATGTACAAACAACAGGAGACTACTCCGCTAAATTTAAGATAGAGGTGTACAAGGATCCGACAGGGAAGGTGAAATTCAATGTTGTTATCTAAAAGAGCACAATCATCCTTTGAGATGATAATGGTAACTGGGATAATAATTATGTTAGCGCTCACTATAACCTCCTATCTGCCGAAGGTTGGAGTAAGCACAGGCATAATTTCTGTGCTTAAATCTGAAACCCTGAAAGAATTGAGTAAAGAGGACAAGTTCTATTTTATAGAAGGGATTGACCCGCCCGAAGGCATTGGTGGTGATGGCAAAGTTGTTGTGAGAATCGGCGGCGGAGACAAAAGCGCGGTTGAGGCACGGATTGTGGGCATCGCTAGTACATTGGAAGATTTAAACTTTTACCATACCGCCAATATAATAGTGGAGCAGGCTTGGCCTTATAACTAATTAGCACTAATCTCGCTGTGTTGGTTTTACAAATCCGTATCTTGGTCTATAGATTTCGCCTTTTCTTTCCAGTTTGTTTAGGAGATCTTCAACCTTCTCTCTATCCAGACCAAACTGTGAAGCCTCAGCGATAACATCATCTACAGCAACGTTGTCTTGCTGTTTTGCTTTTTCCTTTATAATGGCAAGCAGCTTTCTCATATTCTCCAGCTGTGTATGGGTCTGGCCAGATATTATAAGGTCTATATCTATTTTCCCAGTTTCTGGATCTGTTACAACATCTTTCAATGAGCGTTTAAGCAGTCTTATTGCGCGCTCAGCATCCTGCTTTTCCACAACATTACTGAGCCTTACTCTTGCAGACGCTTCGCTTAATCTAATCAGACCTTCAAGCTGCCTGTGAGTAGCTGCATAAGAGCCTTCCTGCTTTCCCCTCTCACGCAGACCAACATAGAATTCTGCAAGAGTTTCTATCGCTTCCTTGGAAAGGGTAGGGAAAACCTTTTGTCTTGCGTAAGAGATATATTTCCGCAATAGGTCAGGCTCTATTACTGGCTGTGTAAAGGCTTTGATCTGTTCCTCCTCTTTCTTTTTTAGCTTCTTTCCCGTAAGCTGTGATTGTAAAAGCTTTTCTCCTGCTTGGTGAGTTTTTAGTATAAAGTTTGCTATTTCAGTATCACGAGTCCTATCCAGCACATCTTTTATCATGAAGAATAGGTCAAAGCGTGAAATCAGAGTTGGGGGCAAATCTATCTGCTCTATAAGTGGTTCGTATTGTTCAAACCTAGAGAACTTTGGATTAGCAGCAGCTAAAATACTTGTATCGGTTTTGAAGCGTGCTATAATCCCCGCTTTTGCAACGCTAACAGTGCCTTGCTCCATGGCTTCATGTAGAGCGGAGCGTTCGTCAGCAGGCATTTTATCGAGCTCATCCACCATGGCAACACCGCCACTAGCAAGCACCAAGGCGCCTGCTTTAAGGGTCCAGCTACCTTCGCCAAATTCATCCTTAACTGCGCTCGCTGTTAGGCCAACTCCACTTGTGGTTTTACCGCCAACATAAATACTTTTAGGGGCGATTGCATTGGCGGACATTAAAATCTGACTTTTTGCAGTCCCTGGATCGCCAACAAGCAAAATGTGGATGTTTCCTCTTATGGCTTGCGTTGGTAAAACCTTCTTTACGCCGCCAAATAGCTGCAGAACAATGGCTTCTTTTACATCCTCATGTCCATAAATGCTCGGTGCAATGCTATTTATGAGCTTTTCATATATTTCAGGGTCCTTTGCAAGCTCTCTTATTTTTTCTTCTTCTTCTGGCGTTATATCTATCTCTTCAAATTCCTGTTGCGTTTGCTCTAAATAAATGCATTCCAAATATCTGCCAAAAACTGGTTTTGCAGCTTTTGCAGGAGCAAGGCGAAGCACACCAACAAGCACAACCTTTTCGCCCGGCAAAACCTTGTTAACCAAATCATCAGAGACATAAATGTCAAGTGTAGTGGGCTGCTCACTTCCCTTCAGCACCTCTAAAGGCTCCTGAATCTGTATCTTTTGATAGTCCACAAACTTTGATTGTTCTTCAACAAGAGAAAAATCCTTATGGCGACACTCACACATAGCTGGCTGAATAATGGTCTGGCCTGATTGCGGGACTCTGTATACATTGCCACACCTATTGCAACGCCACACAGCAAGCTTCAATTTTGGCAGAACATCAGTTATCTGTTTTATAACGCCCTCAACACAAATAAGCCTGTTGATATGGTTAGCACTCAGATTCCTGAGAAGAATCTTGCGATCTTCTGGTAGATTGAAAACCCGTATATGCACGCTGAAATCTTTTACATCCAAAGTAGGCAGCTCAATGCGTTTTAAAGCTAAACGCGCTGCTTCAAGAAGTGTATCTGGCTTTTCAAGCAGCTCATCGGCTAAGCTGTAATCAAACTTTTCAAGCTCCGCAAAGTCTATGAATAAGGAGCGCTTTTCGGGATAGGTTTCTGCCAAGTGTTCTATCTCCTTACGATACCGCGTTTCAAAGAAGTTTTGGAATTTTTCAACCAGCGGACTTTCTTCAGAAAGTACTTCTTCGGTGCTTGAAAGTTTTAATGGCATATTCTCACTCAACTTAGCGCTTTTAAATAAAATTAAACTTTTTAGAGCTTAGTTCCGATGAAAACAATCTTTAAAAGCAGTGTTGAGAGCGAGAACTGAAGATGTTGGAATCTTAATAATTAGAGCGATGTTTTTAATTTATTTTTATGGAGTTTGAAATTCAAACCTAACAAAGCGTTTTCTTTGGCTTTCCTGGGACTATATGGTGTTCTCTACAACGAGCTTCGTAAAGCTCTTCGCTACCGACTATTATTAGGGGGCTATCATAGGGCGCAGGTTTTCCATCAATTAGGCGCTGTGTGAAATAGGCCTCTTTACCACAGATGCGCTCCTTGCCATTTTTATCTTTTAGCTTATATGTGCATATTGCATGCAACTTATCAACGTGATCGCTTAATGCAATCATATCTGCAACTGTTCTTCTTGAGTCGCGGAAAGGAAAAGGTTCGCCTCTAAAGTCTAGGTTCAGACATGCGAGTATTACTCTAATATTGCGAGAGGCAAGCTCCAATGCAACATCAATGATCTCATCATCCAAGAATTGAATTTCGTCTACGCCTATTACTTCTGTATTCGGTTCAAGCTTCTCAAGAATCTCACGGCTTTTATTTATTGGGATAGCATCTATTATTCTTTTATCATGCGAATATATGCAGTTCTCCCCGCCTCGAAAGTCCAAAGCAGGAGTAAATACCTGCACTTTCTGGCCAGCGATCATCGCTCTGCGAATTCTCCTTATAAGCTCCTCAGATTTGCCGCTAAACATTGGCCCGGTAATCATTTCAATTGGCATAGCACATCTCCATTAAATTCCAGAAGCATTTTCTTTAAATAGCTTATTTTCAAAAGCACCCAAAGAATAATCTTTTCTTTATTGGAATAATACAGCAAAAAAATCAATGTTTTAAAGATTTTTAGGTAAAAATAGGTGTTGAGTTACCGTTCTTGAAGCGAGGTGTTGTTTTGCAGAATAAATTCTATATAACCACAGCAATAGATTATCCGAGTTCAAATCCGCATTTAGGGCATGCTTACGAAAAGCTATGCGCTGATGTGCTTGCAAGGTGGAATAGGCTTTTAGGCAAGCAGGTGTTTTTCCTTACCGGCACGGATGAGCATGGCTTAAAAATCATGAGAGCAGCGCAAAAAGCTGGTCTAACACCGCAAGCCTTTGTTGATAGACAAAGCGAGAAATTTAAGGAACTCTGCTCGCTTTGGAACATAAGCTATGATCGCTTTATAAGGACAACTGAGAAGCAGCATATCAAAGTGGCTCAACAGATATTCAAGAAGATTTATGAAAAGGGAGATATATATTTAGGCACTTATACCGGAAAGTATTGCGCTGACTGTGAAACATTTTACACTGAGAAAGACCTAATTGATGGCAAATGCCCTGTGCATGGGAAAGAATGCGAACTTGTGAGCGAGGAATCCTATTTCTTCAGGCTGAGTAAATACAAGGAAAAAGTGATTGAGTATATTGAAAAGAATGATCTTTCTATATGGCCAGCAGGCAAGAAGGAGGAAATAAAAAACAGGCTAAAGCAAGATTTGCTGGATTTGAGCGTCTCGCGCACGAGCTTTGATTGGGGCATTCCTGTGCCAATAAATCCAAAGCATGTGCAATACGTGTGGATTGATGCATTGATCAATTACATAAGCGGTGTTGATTATCCTAATGAGCAATTCAAAAAATTCTGGCCTGCAGATGTGCACCTAATTGGCAAGGATATTGTGTGGCACCATACAGTAATATGGTGGAGCATCTTAATGGCTGCAAACATCGAGCTGCCGAAAACAGTGCTTGTGCATGGTTTTATTCAGACAGAAAGCGGTGAAAAAATGAGCAAAAGCAAGGGCAATGTTATTGATCCTATCGAGCTTGCAAAGAACTACAATATTGACTCCATTCGTTACTATCTAATTAGAGAGATTCCTTTCGGCGAAGATGGCTACTTCTCAGAAGAGAAGCTCATTGAGAGGCACAATACTGAGCTAGCGAACGATTTGGGAAACTTGGTGAATAGAACATTGGCTATGACGGAGCGTTACTTTAGTGGAGTGGTTCCTGCAGGCAGCCTTGATGTAGAACTCAAGGAAAAATTAAATCTCGAAAAAGTAAAGCAGCATATGCAGAAATTTGAATTGCATCTAGCACTTGCAGAAATAATGAGTTTTGTGAAGGCATGCAACCAGTATATTAATGAGAAAGAGCCTTGGAAGAAGCAGGGTAAAGAGCTTAGCGATATAATTTACACGCTTGTGGAAGCGCTCAGGGCTATTGCAATATTATTGCACGCGTTTATGCCTGCAAGCTCAGAAAAAATAGCAAATGCGCTTAGCATTGAGGTAAAGAGTATTGAAGATGTATTTTCAGAGAAGGGGCTTGCTGGTAAGAAAGTAACAAAACCAGGGATACTATTTCAAAAAATAAATAGATAGGCAGAGAATCACAACACATCAGCGAAACCTTTAAATACCATCTGTAATAAATATTATAACAATTTAAGGGTGATTTGATGTTTGAGATTATTGTTGGCGTTATTGGGCTTATTCTGCTAATATTCGTAATAGCACTTCTTGTAATGTATAATTCGCTTGTTGCTAAGAAAAATCAGGTGGAAAATGCATGGTATCAGATTGACGTACAGCTGAAGAAAAGAGCTGATTTAGTGCCAAACCTTGTTGAGGTCGTAAAGGGTTATATGGCTCACGAACGAGGTGTTTTAGAGAATGTTACAAAGGCAAGAACAGCCTTTCTCAATGCCTCTAGTATTCAGGAAAAGGCGCAGGCTGCAAATCTCCTTACTGGTGCATTGAAAACATTGTTTGCTGTTGCTGAAAACTACCCAAACCTGAAAGCAAGTCAAAATTTCTTGCAGTTGCAGGAAGAGCTCAGCGGCATTGAAAATAAGATTGCTTATGCAAGACAGTTTTACAACGATGCGATAATGCAATATAATATTGCATTACAATCATTCCCAACAAATGTGGTTGCAAAGATATTCGGCTTTAAGCCAGAGAGGGATTACTTCGAGATAGCGGAAGAAGAGCGCAAAGTACCAAAGGTAAGCTTTAAGTGAAATAAATGCTGGTATGGGATGCAATAGCTGTAAATAAACGCAACAGCTTTCTTCTATTTTTCTTCTTTTTCCTATTTGTTCTTGCTTTAGGCTGGCTTTTTAGTGAGGTAACTGGTTTGGGAGTTATAGGTTTGATAATTGCATTTATTATTGCGGTCGTTTCGGTATATTTTTCCTATTATTATTCGGATCAGATTGTACTGAAAATAAGCAGGGCGAGGCCAGCAACGCATGAGGAGTACACCTATTTGGATAACGTGGTAGAAGGTTTAGCTATTGCGGCAGGTATTCCGAAACCTAAGATTTATGTAATAGATGATTCCGCTCCAAATGCATTTGCTACTGGCAGAGATCCAGAGCATGCAGTTATATGCGTAACCACAGGCCTGCTGAAAAAATTGAACAGAGCGGAGCTTGAAGGCGTTATCGCTCATGAAATATCGCATATAAAGAATTATGATATCAGATTTATGACCCTCGTTTCAGTGATGGTTGGATTGATAGCACTTCTTAGTGATTGGATGCTACGCGCCTTTTGGTGGGGCGGAAATAGAAGGGAGAAAGGAAATATTTTTGTGTTGGTTATTGCAATAGTGGCTGCAATTCTAGCACCGATTATTGCAACACTCATAAAGCTCGCTATTTCAAGACAACGCGAATTTTTAGCCGATGCTAATGCTGCCTTATTGACCCGATATCCAGAAGGCCTGGCCTCAGCACTTGAAAAGCTTGCTAAAGATAAGGAGCCTTTAGAAGCAGCAAACAAGGCAACAGCACATCTTTATATTGTCAACCCTTTAAAGGACCACAAATCCTTTTTGAACAATCTATTTAGTACACACCCACCAATTGAAGAGAGGATAAGAAGGCTGCGCAGCATGTAGTTTTATCCTACGTTTTGCCATACCTCATAATGTACAGCACATCCGTTAAAAGGTTGGAAGGAGCATGGCCCAAATTTCGGTAAGATTCTACAATTACAAATATTTTGTCAATTCTCTTTTTCGCTCCTCTTAAAAATCGGTACAATAAAGCAGGGTTATCGAAGATCTCGGGACCATATTTTATAAGAAGTGCTGCAAGGGCCTTTTTCTCAGGGTCGGCAAGCTTTGAAATGAGGGAATGCGCTTCTCTCAGCCTTTCATCTCGAATTAGTATTTCTCCATAATTGGGGTGCTCTGCACAGAATCTTTCAATGATCCTCGAAGGTTCTTTAATGTTTGCTTCCTCTGCTAGGCGAACATATCTGCGAGCTCTTAATACCTTTATAAGAGTTTTACCTGCAACAACTGCGCCTTTTGCAGCTTTGCTGGCAGTAAGCGCCCTCTTTGGTTTTCTGCGTAATTTTGCATATTTCCTTGCAACTGCTGGCATAATAAGAATAGCGTGTGGAAGTATTTAATCTTTTTGCATATAGAAACCTCTGGCAGGCCCATACAAAACAAAGTGGGTTTTTGTTATTCCAAAAAAAGAATATATAAAAATTTACGCCGGGAGTGGGATTCGAACCCACGCGAGCAAAGCTCACCTGCTATCTCGTTTCCTGAAACTTTTCTTTGGGCAATCAGAGAAACTACGCTTGCGATGCCTCTTCCTTTTTTATCCCTGAAATGGTTTTTCTTTCTTTGGGGAAACTTACACCTTTCTTTCTTTTCTAAAGAAAGAAAGGGGGGAGAGCTCGAGGCAGGCGCGTTGGACCACTCCGCCATCCCGGCATTACTTATATAAAAAAGCTACAAAACTCCTTTTTTTACTTTCTTTTTGAAGCATTGTAAAGTAATTGCTTTACCTTTGCTAAGCGATATGCGTTTTCTATCGCATCTAATGAAATAACGCCTATAAGCTGGCCGGAGGCAAATACCGGTAATAAGCTATAACCTCTTGTGAGAAAACGCTCCAATACCTTATCAGCGCTTGTAGAAGTATCTATTGGTTCAACATAGCGAGCGTATCTTGAAACAGGAGCAGTTAGGTTTGCGTTTTGTTGAAGCTCGCTCAAATCAAATACGCCAAAGCGATTGTTCCCTAAATCAACAAGGCACGCTAGACTATTTCTTGTGAGAAGCTCTTCAACAGCGAGCCCTAAAGGAACAGAGGCGTCCAGTACTAAAGGTTTTGTATCAATAAGGCGTTCTATGTTTATGTGTTTTATGAAATGTTTTGCTTCAACTATGCGTTCCTCTTCCTTGGCTCCAAAGAAAATAAATGCGGAAATAACAACCATAAGCAAACTGCCTATAAAAAAGCCCACAAGAAAAAGGAAAATTGATACGAAAGCGCTCAGCATAGTAACAATCCTTGTTGCTTTTAAGTAGCCTATTCTCATGCTGAGCAGGGAGCGAAGCACGCGGCCACCATCGAGAGGTAATGCGGGAAGTAAAAGATTAAACGCACCCAAAATGAAATTCACATAGAGGATTGCAAAGAGAGGATAGGAAAAAACTGCTTTTTCAAATTCACCCACATTCATACTAGAAAAAATATGCCAAGGAAAAGGTAAAGGAAGCATGGAAACGCTTAGAAAAATGAAAAATACGACAAGGAAATTGAAAAGAGGTCCGCTTATAGCTATTAAAAATTCGTCCATTGCATTATCAGGCAGCTCATCTGTTAATGCAACGCCGCCTATTGGAAGCAGAACAATCTTATGAACCTTTATGCCCCTTGCAATTGAGACAACGCTGTGGGTAAGCTCATGTAGAAAAACGCTTAAGAAGAGAAAAAAGAATAGCATAGTTGTAGGAAGTAAGCTTTGCGGCTCTATCGCAGCAGTAGAGATCACTATGAAGAAGATTATGAGCAAAAATGACCAGTGCAATTCAACCTTAATTCCGAAAATTTTTCCTAAGCTAAGAGAGCGCATTTAAACCCTATAGAAATAGATATGCAAATAAATAAAAAAGAGGAAGAGAGAAATGGGCTTGCTATTTATGCTGTAGCAGCCCTTTGTTCGAGCTCCCTGTATGCCTGTGCGAACAACGTACTAATGGTCGTAGCGCCTGCATAAAATACGAAGCCCATTGCAAGATAAATGCCAACTACTGGTATCTGAGTTAGTATTACTCCCACAACCGTCAACACGGCAGAGTATATGGACGAATAGAATATTGCTGTTATATATGGTGTTCTGCGAAATAGTGAAGGAATTGCAAGACCAGCAGTAAAGCTATCCTGTTTAACCCAATGCATTATTGCCATTGGTATAAGGACCATCAAGAATACTGAAAGAATATATAATATAGCAAACACTGTCGCAATCCCCAAAGTAGTTACTGGAATTGAACCGAAAAGGGAAGCACCTGGTTTTGTGCCTGGCAATGCCCCATAGATACCTGTATTACTTGTAGGGAAAGCTGTAGCATATCCCGTAGTAGTTGGCCCGTTGAATGGGAGGGATTCCATTGATATGCCCAATAAGCCGAACACACCAAGGGATAGCAGAAACACTGCGAAAAAAATTGCAACTATAATTCCTATATATATCAATAGGAGCACAATGAGCAGTATAGATTTCACTATGATATCGCCCCAGTCGCCCCAGCTCAACAATGAATCGTCGCCCTCTAAGCTTTTCTTTGCGTTGCGCAGTGCAAACCCTGGAACTGTCAGAATATTTACTACTGGAATTGCACCAAGAATTATTCCTATTATCGCTGTTTTAAGATCCTGAAACGGCCTCTTTATTGCTGTACCAAAACTAACCATTTTTGCACCTCCTTTACCTTATCGTAACACTTTAAATTAGGGGTTTCTATTATTTAAAGTTTTCTATCTTAGAAGGACTGAAATTAAAATAAAATTAGGTTACTCTTTTTTATTTATTATTTCAAGCAGCTCTTCAACTATTTGTTTTGCTTCCTTCTCTTCAACATTCTTTACAAGGATTCTGCCGCTTTTGAAGAGGCTTACACTGGCGTTCTTAAAAAGGAAGATTGTAACAAATGGTGTTTCTACTTGTAGCTGAGCGGTTTCTCTCAGCGCATTGGTTATTTCGCTGAGCTGGAGCTTCAGTTTCTTCTGTGGCAAAAATTCTATTGCTTTATCGCTCTTACAGGGATCTACGATAAAATCTTTAAGCTGGAGCTTGCTCATTTTTTCTTACCTTCGCTGCTGGCCTTAATACGCAGAATCGCTGCTTTATCACCATAGCGCACATACTCAAGCTCAACGCCACTTTTTAGGCCCGTAAGGTCGGCAGGCTTTTTTACATTGAATAGCTCATAGTCTTTAATATCCATTATTTGCACTACATCGCCCATTAGTGCTACGAGCTGGGCGTTGCCGCGCTTTATTATTGGGACCTCAACTTCAGCATCTACAGGACCTAAAAAGGTGCGCTTCTGATTATCAAAAAGGCCTGTAGCTGTTATGCGCACCTTTGCAGAGCCATGCCTGCCAGGAGCGCTCTTTTCAATATTTTTAACCCTGCAAACTTCGCCCTCTATAAGCACATAGTTTCCTTCTTTTAGCTGGCCAGCTTTTTTGAACATCTTTTCAGCCATGAAAAGCACCTCCAAAGATTTAATAAAAAGCAGCTGATAAATGAATATAAGGATGTTGAATATTTATATCTCTTTCCATATATATTTTCCAGAGAAAAGAGAAATAGTATTCAACAGCCTTTCAGCATGCGTTTTAGAGTGCTATAAAAATTATATTGTCGCCTCTAACCATAATTTTGGGGTATTTCTCCTTTACGCTTTGTTCCTCATTGTTGGCGAGTTCCTCTGCATTCTCTAGTATTATGTTGAGATGCACGTCAAAGGAAGCTAAAGTGCCTCTGACTATGCGGTCCCCTTTCAGTCGCACTAGTACCTGCTGCCCCAATACCTTTGTTAGTTCATCAAAAGGTCTTGTCATTCTTTCACCTCAGATTTTTTTTCTTTTGAATATTGATAAAATCCTTGAGAAAATAGAGCCCTTGCCTATATCCTCCGGCTCAACTTTTTTACCACTTATTTTGTTAGCTGCAAGCGTTATTGCCTTCGCAGCTGGTGAATCAGGCTTTCGCAGTATTATTGGCTGATTCCCTTTGCCAATAAATGTTTTTCTCACCTCTTTATCAAATGGAATTATTCCATAGCATGGCAGCTCCAGAATAGCACTTATCTCGTTTTTCTTTAATTCGCCCTTTTCACCATGTACCATGTTTATAATAAATCCGAATGGCTTTGAAAGCAAGCGTTGTGCAACAATCTTTGTTTTAAGAGCGTCAGCAACGCTAGGCGAATCAGGCGTAGTGATAATTAAAGCCTGCTTTGCGGAAGCTAGAGCAGCCAGTGTACTCCTTTCTATACCAGCAGGCACATCAAGCAATATATAATCATACCTGCTTTCCAAAGTGCTTACAGCCTGCTTCAGCCTTTCAGGATCAACGCGCCTGTAGCTTTCCAAGCTGAGACCGCTTGGAATTATTTCTACGTTTTGTGGTCCGGAGTAGATAGCATCTTCTATGTTTGCTTCACCCATAAGTACCTCATGCAATGTTATTGGTGAATTCTGAAGCTTGAAGATTAATGAGAGGTTTGCCATCGCTACATCGGCATCTATTAGAAGCACCTTCGCATTGCTCATCGCTAACGCTATGCCAAGATTGGCGGTTATGGTTGTTTTTCCAACGCCGCCCTTCCCAGAAGCTATTGCAATACTTCTTGCCATATAAATCCTTACTCACATTTCTTTTGCAGTAAGTTAGTAAATAGTAGTAATTATTAAAATAAATACTTTTTGCATCAAACAAATTCTCAAAATAATTAGTTGCAGGCTTTAATGTTCTGTAATGCCCGCAATGCCTGCTCTTTTGAAGATATCGTACTTTGTTACCTCTTCTTGCCGCTTTATCACATCCTTCGCATACCTATCCGAAAATTCTTTCGGATAAATCTTTTTCAGATTCTTCGGTTCTATCTTTAGGCTGATCAACATCTTTTCATGGAATGCTGTTAGCAAATCCATATGCTGTGTTGTTAAGCTGTAAATATCAATAACCCCGTGCTTTGCTTTAAATGCATTCAACACAATTTCAAAAGCATCGTTGCCTTCAATGGTTACGCCATACTTCATAAATTCGTAGCCAGCCCCAATAATTGCGCCATTCCTAAAAAGCATTGCGCCTTCTTCGATTCCATCATAACCATTTATAGTTACCACAATATAACCAGTGAACTGCTTTTTCATAAGTTCTAGTATTGTATTTAACATATCAGCGTTGGCGGTCTTTAAGCTCTGCTGAAGTGGTACACCGAGGGGCAAATCCATTTAAAATCACTCATATAATTAAGTAACTTCCTTTAAAAAGCTTAATTTTTATCGCTCACCACGCTCTTCAGGCACCAAACAGTTATTTAACCAAAACCTTTTCTATATAAAGTTGTTGATGTTATTATTCTTTTCTTTAGAGGGAGAAAGAAATATAAATATTCAATAGCTTTTTGATTTATTGAGGGCCGGTAGTGTAGTGGTAACACGCGTCCTTGGCATGGACGAGACCCTGGGTTCGAGTCCCAGCCGGTCCATCTTTTTCTTTATCACTAATGAAAATTAGTCAAAAGTTAAGGCTTTACTGCTTAATGAAAAAGTTTTTATAATAGAACTATATATTATTGATTTGAATGCCGGATAAGAAAAGCATAATCCTAGATTCCGTAAGGAAGCTCTTAGCTCTAGATCTGTCCGATGAGGAAATAATAAAGAATTTGAGAGATGTGGGCATACCGGAAAGCGAAGCTCGCGCAATTCTCGCTGAAGCTAAAGGTGAACGAAAGAAAAAGAAGGAAGAAGTGGTATTGCCAGAAAGTGAAGAAGATGTAATAAAAGCCCTAGAAAAAGGCCTGGAAGAAACTGAAGAAGAAACGGAAGAAGTGCAAAAAGAAACACCAAAAGCGAGGGAAATGTGGGAAAAAGCAGTGATGGAAACAGTAAACAAAAAGGTTAAAGAAATAGAAAGAATGAAAAGTGAAATTGAAAAGAAGATTGATGAAAAAGTAAAAGCTGGTTTAAAACAGGAGTATGAAAAGATAGATACCCTGCTTGATTCTAAAACCGTTCTTTTAACCCAGAAAATAAACAGCGAATTAATGCAGAGACAAAAGGAAATAGATGATATGCTCAATAAACGCATCGAGGAGATAAAAAAAATAAACGAGGAAGTAAAAAGTGCAGCAAAGGATATTGAAAAAAGGCAAAAACAAGAAGAAGCTCTGCTTAAAGAAATCGATAGGATAAGCAAAAGAGTCAACAAGCTTAGAAAAAAGGTAGAGGAGACAACCGAAAGAAAAGTGGAGGACCTTACAGCAAATGTTGAGGGGAAAGCAGATGAGGCATTGAAAAGAATCGAAGAGCTGTTGCAAAGCACTAATAAGGAGATGGAAGAAAATATTAGCAAGCTTAAAGAAGAGTTAAAAAGTACAGAAAATTTGTTTGAAAACAAAATAAAAGAGGTGAGCGATGAGCAAGCTGAAAAATTGCGCAACGAAGCAGAGAAATTAAGAGCAAAAATGGAAGAAAGGTTAAACAGAGTTCTTGAGGAAAAGGTCGGCGAAACGGAGAAGCAGTTTAATGAAATACGAGAATCTCTATTGCAGGAAATAAAAGCATCAATACAACAATCACGCTCCGAAATAAACCAGTTCCTCACAAAAGCCCGGGAGGAAATAAAAAGGCTTGATAGTCGCGTGGTAAAAACTCTTGAGCTGGAATCTGAAGTTATTGAGGATATAATGGCTGAAGCGAAAAACAGAATAGAGAAATTGAAATTAGAGAGTCATGAAGAGCTTGAGAAAGAAATAGTAAAACAGATTAAGGAGCTCGAAGCATTGAGGAAGCAGGTAAGGCCTGAGCGCGTTGATGCTAAACTCGCAGAACTTGAAAGAATGAAGGAAAAAATTGGTGAGGAGATAGAGAAGAGGATTGAAGAAAAGGTTTGGGGAATCGAGAAACAGTATGCGAAGAAGATTGATTCCATGCTTGCTGAAATAGAGAAGAAAAGATCTGAATCTGAACAAAAGGTCGAAGAGGTAATTAAGAAAGCTGATGAGAAAGCAAAAGAGCTTGAAAAGCTGGATGAAATTATAGATGAAAGGATGCTTGCACATATTGAAAGCGTTGAGAAGGAATATAAAGAAAAAGCCAAGGAGAGCGTACGGAGAGTTGAAGAAGTTAGAGCTAGGGTGGAAGATGAGCTCAAAGAAATTGAGAAGCTTAAGAATGAGTTGAATAAAACAAGGGCAAGGGTGATTGCGGAGAGCAGTGCAGCGATTGCAAGTCTCAAAGATGAAATACAAGGGCTTATAACAGAGCACGAGAAGCGTGCTGAGCAGCTTGCAAAGCAGGCTGAAGAGATAATAAAGAGGCGCGATCTGTTACTGAAAGGCCTTGAACCATATACTACGATGGATCTAAACAGAATAAGGCAGGCTGTAATAAAGGCTTCTACAAAAGATCTGGAAAAGCTAATGAGTATAAAGAAGGCAGAGTTCACAAAAGACCTTGAAACCCTTAAAGAACAGCTTGAGAAGGGCATAGTGGGTAGTGTGGAACTTGAAAAGATAAAACATGAGGTGGAAACAATATCTGCATTTAGAGATCAGTTCATAAAGATATTGGATAAAAATATAGAGAATTTCAATGAAAAAATACAAAAGTTCAACGAAACAATAAAGATGATGGAAGACCAGTACAAGGAAAGAATAAAGCTAATTGACGCAAAGATTGCTGAACTTGACAGGTTTGAGAAGAACTTTGCCAGAGTAATAGGGCTCAGCTTAGATAAACTTATTGAAAAGAAATAGAAAATACTATTTCTAATGGGCCCGGGCGGAATCGAACCGCCGACCTCCTCCGTGTCAGGGAGGTGTCCTAACCACTAGACCACGAGCCCTTATAGAAAAATAATCTGTACAATAAATTAAAAAGCTGTTAGTTTTTCAGTTTGGATGTCTAGCATCTGAAGTAAGTGAGTTTAGCAATTTTCCCAGCTTTTCAGGAGTTGAGATCACATCTAGAGCCAAAATTCCAAACCTCTTCTCGACATTCTTTATAACCTTCAATAATTTTTTTCTTTCACAACCAAAACCATTTATTACTAATGCAGCAACTTGGGCGTTTATGGAATGTTTTATAAGCTCAAGGTGCGGAGCTATTTCCGCTATGTTGCTCCACTTTGAGCACAAAACAACCTTCTGGGGTTTTGACCCAAGCAAAATCTGCCATGCGACTATTGCGCCTGCTCTTGCTTTTTCAACATCTGTTGCGTTTGCTCTCAATCCTGTTTGATTGCCAACCAAAATAATATCTGGCTTCTCTTCCAGTTCGATCTTTTTAATAGCTCCAAATATTGCATGAGCCCCGCGCATTGTAGGCAAAACCTCAGGCACAACCTGCTCATCTGCGCCCACAAAAACAGAGCATGGCTCTGTACCTAAAACACCAACCTTCAGCCCTTTCCTTTCCAATAAACTACGCACTGTGAGCATTGCGGTCATCTTTCCAGAGTTCATTGAAGTGCCTGTAAAGGTAACAACTCGGGTTTTTATACCTTCTTTCTCTGCCAAAAGAGCGTAATTTTTGTATTTTTCAAAAGCATTTGGTTGCGAGGCTTCAATGAATTTTACTCCAGATTTTTCCGCAAGCTTCTTGAGCTTAGCGGTTTTCTCACCGTAAAATATCTTGCTCATTGTGTATATATCTAAGCCGGCTTTTATTGCCTCCATAATGTGCTCCTTCCATTCCTTCACATTGGATTCTTTTGTAAAGTAGAGACCTTCACCTGTTGTAACGAGCATATCCGCATCTTTTGCATGTGTTTTGAGAAGCTCTGTAAAATTTCCAGAAATCTTTAAGCCAAGTTTGCCAATACCTAAAAAAGAACCTGCATCAACACCCTGCAACTCTTTTCGCTCATCATAGATTCCTAGAATTTTTATATTTCTGCCAAATCTGAGCATCGCATGTGCATTTTGATCAAAGTGATGAATTAATATTTTCATAAAAAACTCATTCAAAGTTAGAAAAATTTTAATTTATCATCCCTTATGCTTTTCCATTTCCGCGAGCACTTCCTTAAGGATGCCTTCTCTTTTCGCAATCGTTAAGTGCCTTTTGCGCAAATTAACAACTTGTTTATATGCTTCGTTATAGCCTTTAAGCAGCTTTCTTTCCTCTTCAAGTTTTTTTCTTAGCCGCTCAGCTTTTTTATGCTCTTTCCTTTGCTCTAATATTCTTATTTTTGCATTTAGGCTTCTCACCTTTCTACGCTGCTCAACGAGCTTTCTGTACCATATAACGCGCTCACTTTCAGCCCGCATTATTATATTGGCGTAGAAAGGCACAACAAAGTGTGCAACGCGTTCAGCCATAAGGGCTTTTTTCCTTTTTCTTCTTTGTGGTTTTTTAGCTGGCATAGGTATCACTAAAAAATGCATTTTATACTTTTTATAATTTTCGCAATAATGCTAACTTCCTGCAGGTATCGCACAGCTTGCCTGTAGTTGGTTCAGAGCAGCGCGAGCATTCGTTCAAAGTAAGTTCTGCAAAGCTCTTGTTTTTTAGCAGAACTGGTTTTATCTGCATGTAAAAATTCCATAGCGAAAACTTTGTTCCAGGATACTGCTCCTCAAGCGAATCAATGATTCTGCGATATGCATTTCTTTTTGCTTCAGAGCGAAAAGGGCAGCAATAGTCAGAATAATGTTCTATTCCAACAAAATCAGCATAAAGTATTATTTCATTTTCAGGAATTTCGCAGAGTGGTTTTACGCGCTGCACAAACTGTTTGAAACTTTTAACTCCGCTTATAGGGCCGCAGCGCAAAAACCTTGCCAAATCATTATCGCAAGCGTTCATCAGAATGCTCTGCAACTCATCATCCAGGTTGTGGCCTGTGATAAGCTTATCTGCATGCAGGCGCTTCGCATAGCGGTTCATAACTGTTCTGCGCAAAGTGCCGCAAAATGCGCATGGTGACCCTAAATTAATAGCAGATTTTTTCATCTTTTTATATATAGTGCTCATTGTGAAGCCGAATTCATCCTTGAACTTTACAAGCTTATAAGGGATTTCCCAAGCGCGGCAATTCTTTACCGCAAGTTTCAGCGCTCTATCTCTGTAGCCTTTTATACCCTCATCTATGAGCAATGCGACTATCTTGTTGGAATTGCGGAAGAATTTATTCGTTAGGTAAAGTGCTGTTAATGAATCCTTGCCACCGCTAACGGCCACAACAAGCTTTTCGTTGCGCTTTATAAGCGAATAGCGCCTAACTGTTTTTCTAAAGCGCTTTTCTATGAGCTCAACAAAGTGTTTTTCGCAGAACTTTTGCGGCCCGTATGGAAGCAACACTTTTGCTTGCCTGCTGCACTTTAGGCATTTATCGTGCTTTTTTAGGCCCTGTTTTAATGTGCCTGTGGCTTCCAGCTTTGCTTCGCAGCCCATACCAAAACCTTTAAATTCATTCCCTAACAGAAATAATTAAATTAAGAATAAAATCCCTTCTTTTTACTACATTTTGGTGGGTGAATTGAGCGCAACTAAATGCATTGCGGAAACACTGCAAAAGGAATATAAGGGCGAAAAAGGAGCATATAACTACAAGAAGCTCTATAAGGATAAGCTAGTGGAATATAGAAAAAGTGAGCTTGCTGTGGTACGCTTAGAAAAACCATCAAACCTACCAAGAGCAAGAGCGTTAGGTTACAAAGCGAAGAAGGGCTTTGTAGTGGTAAGGGTTCGCGTGCGTAAAGGCAGCGGTGCTCACAAGAGGCCAAGAGCAGGACGCAGGCCGAAACGCATGGGAATAAAGAAGCTTACAAGGAATATAAGTATTCAGCGCATCGCTGAGCAGAGAGCAAGCAGAAAATATCCAAACTGCGAGGTGCTAAATTCATACTGGGTTGGCGAAGACGGCAAACACGAATACTATGAAGTGATATTGGTTGATAGGAGCGCGCCGGAAATAAAGGCAGATAAAGATATTGGCTGGATTTGTAGCAGCAAGCACAAAGGCAGAGCAGAGCGTGGCCTGACTTCTGCAGCGAAGAAAGCAAGGAAGGGCAAGAAAAAGA
>JAGGVE010000035.1 GCA_021163505.1 Candidatus Iainarchaeum sp.
CTTCCGGACACTTTGCACAGTAGAGCGGTTCTACAGTGGTGCATGCCTGGTCAGTACAGACTCCTATTTTTGGACAGAAATAGCCAGTTACAAGCTCGCAGCCTCTTTCCCGGATTTCTCCCTTGGTTAAACACTCGTAAGGTTCCTTACATGGCTTCATTTCCCTGCATTTTCCTCTGTACGCTATGCCAACCCCTGCACATCTTGCTTCGCATGCATTACTATATGTTTTGCCATCGGTGCCGCACACTGGAGCATAAACAGCTGGACACACGCAGAGCTCTGTTTTACACTCGTATCCTACCAGGCATCCGTGTTCATCATACTTTGGCACAATCTTGCCATTGGGGCAATCTGGTTTAACTGGTTCTATTTGTGGGCAAATCACCTCATGAGGACACTTTGCACAATAGCTTCCTTCCGGACAGTCGTATGCATTTACTGGTCTCAATGGAGTGCAGCCTTTTTTCGCAATTTCTTCCCTTCTCATACACTGGTATGGTGCAATGCATTTTCTCTTATAATCTTCTGTGCAAAGTTCCTTACATCGCTCACAGAAGTTGTATGGCTGGATTACTGGCGGAGTTACTGGCTGTTGTGGTTTGCATTCCTCACATTTCATTATACATTCACGCAGACATTCCCCTACTTCTACCGCTGCGCTAGTTGTAACTGCTGTTGCTTGTGCACCTGTTGTAGCAGGAACGCACCTTTCTCTACAGAGCCTTTTACATTCCAAACAAGCGGTGACCTGTTTTGGCCTCTCCGCTATTGCTACTGCAGCACTGGTTTCTACAGTTGCAAACGCCCTGCCAGCTCGCTCCTTCACTGCACAGAACGCCTGTGTGGGATCCTCTTCGCATTTTTTCTTTAAGAATTCTCTGCACCTCACATCATCAAGATTCCTTAGGCAGAACCCTTTCCATAACTCTTTGCACTTCTCGCTATCTGGATTGAGCTTGCAAAACCTAGCTATCTCTGCTTTACAGGCCTCTGGATCCTCTTTGCATTTCTCAAATTTATAGCACTTTTCATCTTCAGGATGCTCTTTACAGTACTCTGCTATGTTGTTCACAATCTGTGCTGGTTTTACCTCTGCTCTGTATTGTAAGTAGTAGCCGTTGTAGCTAGTGTTGTTAACGCTTACGTTCCCTGCCCAAACTAAAATTCCTGGAGTCTCTACCGGTGCTAGATAGACATTGCCCACCAGAACATTGTTCTTATCATATATATTTGCGAGGAAGCTTTCAGGGTCTGCCTGAATATCTTTGAGTTTATATTTTTCATTATCCACATATAGCACACCGAAGTTCACTTCCTCGCTTATGCTTTCATATGCAATCTTGAATTTCGCTGCAATTATTTTGCTTGAGTGTATGTCCATAGGATCGTCGCTGCCTATTAAGATGCCTTTTGCACCGAGAAAAAGTTTTTTGACTACCGGCTTGCCCGCAGCTTGCGCAGACGCTGTTGCAGAGAAGATAATTGCTAGAAGAAGAGCTACCAAAAGTTTTGTTGCAATGCTTCTGGATTTCATGCTATTTATTATTATAATACTCATTATTAAATTTAACTATTCTGTTCGATTTTATCCGCTTGCGGATGTTTTTATGGGGCCGCCGGGATTTGAACCCGGGTCGCCAGCTGATTCCATCAGAATACTACGGTGCCGATAAGGGAAAAGTATCGGAAAACCGTAGGTTTTCTGATTCCCGAAGCTGGGATGCTAGGCCAAGCTACACCACGGCCCCTTGCAATCTTTGAATACTTTTTAAATCAAATATTCTCGCAAACTTATAAAAAAAGTAATATCATGCTAGTAGAGCTATACAGAATAAAGATTGTTGAACCTATTAGGACATTTGAGAAGCAGAATTGTAAAAAGTTCAAGAGCCTGAGGCATTTTACAGCATGGTTTGAACTGGTTAAAAGCTAATTTAACAAAATTGAAGAAATAAAAACCCAAGGTCAGATTTTTTAAATGATATATCCCCCTTTTACTAGTGATCCGGATGTTCAGCGGCCTGTTTCAAAACAGAACGTACAAGAGCAGTCCGAATCCTCTCAGATATCACCTCTGCAAGATGAAACTCCAATTCCTTTGTCATATGCTCCTGCTAAAACCCCTTTTGAAGAAAAAATACTCTGAAAAAGCATCAAACACGTGTTGTTTTTTAAACACTCGTAACTACTTTTTATAGATGGTTCATTATGGTTTCCACATTTACTGCTGTTGTTTATAAAGAAGAAGATATATACATTGCTGAATGCGTAGAGGTTGGCACAGTTAGCCAGGGTAAAACGATAGATGAAGCATTAAAAATCTGAAAGAAGCCACAGAACTCTATTTGGAAGAGTTTCCCCTAAAAGAAAGGAAAATGCCTCTGATGACCGCCTTTGAAGTTATCAAAAGAAACTCCTTCTGGGAAAGTTGGAACTGTTGTACCGTTGCATAAGAATATTTTCAAAAAGCCTTATTTTTATTTGTAGCTAATAATATGCCTCAAGAATAAAGCTCTTCCAGTTTCCCAAAATAATATACTTTATCTTCCACAAGCCAGCATTCAAAATCGCTAAGCTCCTGCTGCAAGAATGGGCTCAGCAGTTTTTCTCTCAAAACATCGCTGCCAATCGCAACAGCGTTCATGCTTGGCATCACAATAAGCTTTTTTCTTCCGTATTTTCCCTTTAAGAAGCACTTATATAATTCAACTCTTTGCCCCTCTCTCAAGCCAATTGCAGAATGCTCGTGCGCTATTATGAGCGTTTTAGCTTTCTTGAATTCTTTACTTCTACTTAGTTTGTGTCCATGCAAAATTAGAGCGTTATATTCTGTTATGTATAATTCATCTAAAATTTCCAGCCCTTTCCTCTTCACTAAAGGTCCCAAAATCGTATCATGGTTTCCTTTTATAAGCACTATTTCTTTCGCATACTTTTCAATGAAGTCGAGCATTTCAAGTACTTCGCGCCACTCCTGCCTGCTTATTTCACCAAACTCATGCTTCAGGTCTCCATTTATTATCACTCTGGCAGGCTTCGTTTCTTCAAGCATGCTCCGCAATCTTTTCTTTATATCGCGAAAATTTATACGCGGAATAAATACACCCTGCTTATTGAGCATTTCCTCATAGCCCAGATGCAAATCAGCAATTATAAGCGCTTGCTTTTTCTCTAAGTAAAGCCCTAAGTCAGCTATTGCAATGCCAGGCAGCACATAGTTTTTATTCACCTTTCCCACCTATCTTCTCCAGCACCTTTGCATGCATTCTTTTTATGAAATTCAACCTGTTATCAATTCTTATCAAATCTGAACGGCCCATTGCAAATATATTGAATGCAAACGGGCTTGGAAAAGGCAATTGAATCTTTTCCACCTTTATTTTTCCTTCGCGAAGCCATTCAATCACTTTGCGAGCGTTTTTTAGGTCCATGGAATCTTCCATTACCTCGCGGCGAGCTTCGCGCAGTATGCAGAAATCTGGGTCAATGCGCTTAACAGCATTTATAAGCAAGCTTGAGCTTCTCTGCTGCTTTGCAACGCTCTTTTCATAGCCTTTGTACTGCCTTAAAATCATTAGAGCGCGAGTGGCACAATGCCTGAAGCGCCTTTTCAAAATTTCAGAGTCCTCTAACGCTTGCTTAAGCACTATTTCAATCTCGCTTTTCTGCAAAATACTCAATGCGTTTTCAACAGGCATCTTTCGCTGCGATGTTAGTATGAAACCGTTATCGTTTATACTGACCATTATATCTGCACTCGTGAGTTTTGACATTACCCAAGCTAATGCTCTGCTCAACGCATCGTTTACTCTGCGCCCATATAGTGTATGAAAAACAACATGATTGCCTTCAGCATCCTTTATCTGCTCAACCAGAAGCAAGCCATCATGAGGAATCTTTGCATAGCGATGCTGCTGATAAAAGTAATTGTAAATTGTTTCAGCAGTAAAGCGGTTGCAGTAAGCATATTCCTGAATGAATTCTATTATTTCCTCCTTTTTCTTCCCGAGCTGAAACTTTTCTGCAAGCAGCTTCCTGAAGCGTTGTATTTCACAGGCTAAATCAAAGCTTAGGGGCAGCATTTCGCTAACCCAGTTTGGAATTGTTGGCGGTATCTTCTCAGCAGGCTTTACCTGTATTGTCATGCCACGGGAGTACAAAAACCTATACTTTTCGCCACCAAGCGTAAACACATCGCCTTTTCGCAACCTTTCCAAAAAAGCTTCATCTAAATAGCCTATAGTCTCTTTACCGATTTTCACCTTTACCTTTGCCTCATCTGGAATTGTGCCAATATTCGTCATATAGATTACGCGAGCAAATTTCCCTCTGCGCCCAATATATCCAGTTTCGCGATCATACCATATCTTTCCATAAACATGCCTTGTTTCCAAGCTGCTATATTCTCCTGCTAAGTAGCTGAGCACCTCATTGAAATCCTTCTTTGGCAAATCCTTGTAGCAGTAGCTTCTCCTTACAAGCTGGAACAATTCGCGCTCATGAATTCTTTCAGCTATTGCAATGCCATAAATATGCTGAGCTAAAACATCCAGGCAATTTGTTGGAATATGGATCCTATCAAGCTTTTTTTCCTTTGCGCATTTTGTCAGAATCGTGCATTCAACCAGGTCATCGCGATCAAGCACAAGGATTCTGCCCTTTATTGTATCGTGCAAGCGATGCCCTGATCTACCAATTCTTTGCAACGCTCGCGAAATACTCTTTGGCGAACCAAGCAAAACAACCAGGTCAATATAACCGATATCAATACCAAGCTCAAGCGAAGTGCTACATACAACCGCTTTTAGCTTTCCCTTTTTAAGACGCTCTTCAATGCTGAGCCTTTTTTCTCTGCTCACAGAAGAATGATGTGCACCTATAATTCCTTCGTATCTGCCTGGGAAGCGATCCTTAAGGTGGTTCACTACTCGTTCAGTAGCTGATCGCGTATTTGTAAAAACAAGCGTTGTTTTATGTTGCTGGATAAGCTCGTCAAGCTTTGTGTAAAGCCTTTCCTGGATTTCTTCCTGTGTTACATTAATCATATCCCTTATCGGGCTTAAAACCACTATATCAAGACCTTTGGCAAATTGCACATCAACAATCTTGCAGTCGCGAAACTCTTTCTCATTTTTAAGTCCTACAAGGAATTTGGCGATTTCCTTTATTGGAGCAATAGTTGCGCTAAGCCCAATTCTGCACAGCTCTGGATTCAAGCGTTGCAAGCGTTCCATTGAAAGCGAGAGATGCACGCCACGTTTATTTTCAGCCAACGCATGAATTTCATCAACAATCAGCCACTTCGCTTCTTTTAAATGCTCTTTGAAGCGCGGTGCGTTTAGCAGAATGGCAATGCTTTCTGGCGTAGTGATTAAAATATGGGGCGGCTTTTTGAGCATGCTTGCCCTTTTGCTTGTTGGCGTATCGCCTGTGCGAACAGCTACTCTGATGTTGATTTTCTTGCCAAGCTTCTCAGCTTTTTCCTTTATCGCTTGCAGTGGTTCATTAAGGTTGCGTTCAATATCGTTGCTTAAAGCACGCAAAGGGCTTATGTAAATGCAGTAAACTTTATCTTCAAGCCTGCCGATTTCAGAGAGTGTAATGAGTTCATTCAGTATTGCTGCAAATGCTGCAAGCGTTTTTCCTGTGCCTGTTGGTGCTGTAATAAGTGTATTTTGCATACTATGTATGTTCAGTATGGCATACCTCTGCGGCTCAGTAAATTTGCCAAATGTTTCTTTAAACCAGTCTCTAAGCAGAGGATGCATGCTTGCAAAGATCTGCTCATCCGAATACTTCTCTTTCTGGAACTCTATTGGCATAGAAGAAATAATAAGGAAATAAGATTAAAAGGTTAATAAAAGCTTTCTAAGAATTCTTCAGGCGTTATGGCAAAGCTACGTTTCTCTATGGTGCTGACATTTTTAATAAAAGCAGAATCCCTTGTTATAATATGGTTAGCATATCTTTTCCCCACTGCATAATATATGCTGTCAAAAGGGTCAAATTCTAAAAGCATCTGCATATTATAACCCAACATTATGTCTTCCTGTGTTGGAATGAAAATATCAAAATTTGCCATGCTGTGAATCGCTTTTGTCTTTTTAACGATTTCATTGTCTTTCCATCTTTTCTTCCTTCTTAGAACAAAAAGAATTTCCATAAAATTTAGCAGGGTTGTCATCCCAAAAATTTTTCCAGATTCTATGGCTTTCAATATTTTATATGGAGCTTCCCAGAGCTTCTCTCCTGTGTTTGGGTCTTCCTCTTTAGAAAGCCAATTTATTAGTACATCCGTATCTAAAAAAACTTTAATATTTTCCATACCCTGTTTCCCTCAGCTTTCTAATATAA
>JAGGVE010000011.1 GCA_021163505.1 Candidatus Iainarchaeum sp.
ATCTATTCTTATGCTGGTCGAAATAAGGTATATCTCGACATTTTTTCTAAAAAGCAGGCGGCAAATAACAAAATAGAATTTATACTTAAAAAAATATTTGATAAACCAAAATTAGATTTGGAAGAAAAAGAGAAAATTTGTTATTTCATAAGAAAAATCTACGAAAAATACGCACATAAAATATTTGAATCGAAAATCTTATGTTCCGAATCTATTATGGAGTTTGAAAAAAAGTAGAGGAAGTTATAATGGTTAAGCTTTAGTGATTTTAAATTATTTCGAGGTGAATAGTTTATTCTCCAACCGTTTAAGCTTCTCGTTAAGAAATTTCATATATTCTTCTACAACTTTTTGCCTTGCCTTCATTTCTAATTCTAACTGCTTTATTCTGTCCTCTTTTTGTATTATGCCTTTCATTGTTAGGGCCGCCCGCAGTATTCGCATAGGTCGTTAGTTCCGATGTTTTCCTTGCCACATTGCTGGCATATTTTAGGGGTCAAAGTGTCTTCGAATTTTTTAGCTGGTTTGCGGCCTCGCATCTCATCAACAACATCATCAAGATCCTGGCCAGAGAGATGGATATAAACGCTTGCAGTTTTTGAGCCTATGGTCCAGCCAAACCAATGGCAAAGTTGAGAATAGCTCATAAATTTAGCATAGCGTGTTGCTGTGCTATGCCTCCAATGATGAGGATTAACTGCTTTTTGGACCCCTGCTCTTTTAGCGATTTTTCTCAATAACATTCGGCAAGCGTCATAGTCTAAACGCTTATTTTTGTTTTTAGAGCCAATTCCAACAAACAAAGGGCTATCTTGGCCTTGAAGCTTTGGATGCTTATTGAGCCATTGCGCTATAAAGGGCTTTGAATCAATCACTTTTAGCTTACGTGGCTGTGTCTTTGAGTGTTGTATGGTTACTCTGAAATAGTCACCACAATCTTCTAAATGTTTAATATCTAAAGCCAAAAGTTCACCAATTCTACAACCAAGCTCATTTAAGAGGCTCAAAAGGCACTTATCGCGAGGATTTTCGCATGCATTTATTAGTTTTTTCACTTCTTCCTGAGTGAGAAGGTTCTCAGGTAGTTTGCACTGGCTATTTTTTACATTAGATTTGATCCACTTAACTTCAGGCGGATAATCCTCTGTGCCACGGAGCCATTTGTAGAATTTCCTTATTGAAACAAGGTATTTGTGTACTGTCCAAGGGGAACGCTTTTCAGTACGGATCTTGTAGACAAGATCTTCCATATCTTTTCTCGAGAGATCCTTGAAATTCTTACCATTTAGCATTTCTGCAACAGTATTCAGCACTTGGAGCTGCTTCACTTGAGTGGGAATAGCAAGGCCTTCGTTAACCAAAAAACGATGATAGTTAAGAATTGCTTGCTTGTTTTCTTTGGTTATTTTCTTGCTGGATTTTATCCTTCTTAAATACACGTCCAGCATACCCTTATAATCGTGGATATCTATTCCAGTAAAGGAGTTTTCCTTGCTTGAAGCCATTTCCATCAACTCCTTATAGTTTTTTGGCTTCAAGAAGGAGTAATACTTTCACCTAACCACTATTGTTAGGTTAACCGAAATAGAAGGGACAGTGTTCGGCCTGGGCGTTGGCTTTTTTTCATTTTTTGCTGCACTCTACGCAACCTTTTTATATAAAGAAAAAATAACCTTTTTATGCCTGTGTTCAGAAAGAAAGGCGAACCAGTAAAGAGAGTTCCTTGGGCCCAAAAAGGCAGGTTGCGAAAAAAGGAAAGAAAAAGACTAAAAAGTATTGCAAAGGAACGCATGAAACAAGCAGAGGGAGACGCTCTGCGAAGTAAACTGGAGATATTTGCAGAGCAATTCGGAAAGCAAATTCAAACAATCATAAAGAACCAAGATTCGTTTTTCGTTTTGAGGGGAGAAATGCTTCTTAGAAACGACCGTTACATAAATGAAAGGAGAAAAATGTTGAGAAAAGCTTTACGCTCATCCATTAGAAAAGCAGTGAATTCTCTTCCACCGCATGAAAGAGCGCTGTTTTTAGGCAACGCGTACGAGTTTCTATCTGCTTTAAAAATAGAGGTCTGTATTATTGAAAGAGCTTCGCACAAGGGCCTGGAACGATTCAGCTCTTATATAGAAGAAACTTCCAAAATCGCAGGAGAAATTATTGATCAGGGGGTTAGCGATGCTAAAAGGTATTGCAAAGAACTGTTTAGCGAACTACCCAAATCTGCAAGGCATGAATATTTTTTAGGCCCAAGTTACAAAGCAGAGGTAGCGGATAAACTAACATCTGTTTTAAGAAGTGTTTCGGACAATATCGCTAATAGAATTGAACAAAGATTAGAAAAAAAGCCATCTTTTAGCAAAAAATGGCAAAAGAGTGTTCAAAGTGAGATCGCTAAGGTAGTTTCGGAAGAGGTAAACAGGATATGTTCGCAGATCGAACCAAAGTACCGAGAGGTATTCTTAATGAGTGCCACAGGGATTGCTGAATCTATGAATGCACATATTGCAAGAGCGTCTGGTATTATAGATCTTATGTTTCGCTTCTTGAGGCTTACAAATGATAGAAAGTTTTTTGAATCAAAACTCATGTATGATAGATTCGTGAGTAATGCCGCTAACATGCTTAGCAAAGAATTAAGAAAAAGGCTAATACAGGAAAGAGGTGGTAAACCTCGTTAATTTAAGGTCTATTTCTTCAAAACCTCCAGCTTTCCATTTCTGCCTGTGCTCACCTGCATAGTGCCTTGAAATTCCGAAACCCAGCCATTGGTTATTTTTATCTTGTCTCCTTCATTTACTTCCGAGCATTGTTCGTTCCATAGAGTTACGGAGACCTCATTCTTTTCTTCATCCAAGCCAACAGCGTTGCAAACTTTCCCCGAACCTCTATAATTGGTAAAAGTCCGCACATCCTTTTTGGAAACTATTTCTAAAACCAATTCATCAAAACCACTTTTTATTTTCAAATCCTTCACAAGCATATGACCACTCACCTTCTGAAATAAAGAACCTCGCTACAAAACAATTAAAAAGAGAGTAGCTAAAACACTATACAAAACATTTTTATATCACATTGGTGAAAAATATAAACATGCTAGGGAAAAAACCTTCTGAAAAAGAATTGAGGATAATGCAAATAAAACGTACTTTGAGACAGCGCGGATTAGAGGCGGAGCTTCGAGCAAAGTTAGAAAGAGAACTATGGGAGCTTACGCACAGACGCGTAACACCCAAGAGGAAACCCTTGCGCAGGAGAACTATGCCGAGGTAAAATGCAGGAAGCAACCATTGCCAAAAATGTTTTTGGGATTAGCTATGTCGACTACCAAGAAAAAGCGATTATATAGATCACGAAAGGACAGAATACTTGGCGGAGTATGTGGTGGAATAGCGGAATATATGGATACTGACCCCTCACTTATTAGGCTTTTATGGGTTCTTGTGTGTTTGTTTTGGGGCCTGGGAATCATCCTCTATTTAGCGGCATGGCTTATAATCCCGGAAAATCCAGAACGCAAATAAAATTTATTTACTTCTTTGCCACACCACTATTTCAGTTAGGTTTTAATTTGATAAAAGCACAAATATAATCATGGCAACCTTGCATAAAAAGCCACCACATTTCTCTCAGAGGCGGCTAAAAATAAGAAAAAGAAGGATAAAGCGCGCTGAAGAGCTTCTGAAAGCTCGTTATGGAGCTCAGATTAAAAGAATACCTAAATTCAGAGTTAGTGAGGGGGTTAAAGAAGTAAAGAGAAAGGTTGCCAAATTGTGTTCTGAGAAAGAAGCAGTTGTTGTTCTGGTTTGCGGTCCGCAGGGCTCTGGAAAAACAAAACTTACATCTAGGCTTGCAAAAGATCTGAACGCTGGTTTAATCCATACAGACACCTATTATAAACCCTTTGAAGTTGTTGACAGGCTAACTCTTTACTTCGATGACCCGCGCGCGGTTGATTATGAACAGATGGTGCGAGATATAAAAAATTGGAAACTTGGGAAAGATATTGAGATGCCAGTTCATGACCCTGTAAGCCATAAACAAGCTGGCACAAAAAAGATTCCGCACAGAAAGGTTCTTTTTGTAGAAGGCATTATGGCATTCCACCCCGAGTTAATAAAGCTTGCTGACCTCAGAGTTTATGTTGAAGCATCGCCATCGAAACGCCTGAAAAGAAGGCTCAGACGCGATGTTAGAGAAAGAGGCAGAACAGTGCAGTATGTGAAAGATAGGTTTTACTCAACCATTGAACGGGCTCGCTTAAGGTTTCTTGAAAGGTGGAAACCGAAAGCAGATTTAATAATCATCACTTAAGGCATCCGCAAAGAATAAATTTACTCGTGCTCTATTTTTTAACATGCCATTGAAAAAAGAACTCTCCCTGCTTGAATTAACGCTCTGCGGAGTTGGAATTATAGTTGGTGCAGGCATATATGCACTTATTGGCGAAGGTGCTGCTTTAGCAGGCAATGCATTATGGCTTTCGTTCGCCTTGGCTGCAGTAATTGCAGGCACTACTGGTTTGAGCTATGCAGAGCTTTCCTCAATGTATCCTAAAGCCGGCGCAGAATATGATTTTGCAAAACATGCCTTCGGAAATAAAGCAGCGTTTGTTGTTGGCTGGCTTGTGATATTTGCGTCTATAGTTGGCGCCACTGTTGTTGCCATTGGCTTCGGTCGCTATTTTGGAGCCTATTTTGGAATAAACTGGATATACGGCGCTTTGCTTATTATCGCATTATCTACAATTATAATGCTTTTTGGAATTGAACTATCTGCAAAGGTGGCTTCTGCAATAACCATTCTGGAAGTTCTTGGCTTAATATTTATAATATTTGTAGGAATACCGCATATGGGCAATGTAAATATTTTTGAAATGAAATCAGTTGGCGGCGTGCTCAGTGCTGCCGCCCTTGTTTTCTTTGCATTCATTGGCTTCGAGGAGATAGTGAGGCTCTCAGAAGAAACAAAGAATGCGAAAAAGGTTGTGCCAAAAGCGCTCGTGCTTTCAATAGCAATAACTACGCTACTTTATATGCTTGTTGCAATCGCATCAGTAAGCATAGTTGGCTGGCAGGCGCTTGCTGAAGCTCCGAATCCGCTAGCAGTGGTTGCAAATAAAGGCTTTGGCGCCTCTGCATATTCTGCCCTGTCCCTAATTGCTCTATTCTCAACAGCTAACACCGTGCTTTTAGTTATGCTTTCAGCTTCGCGCATAATATATGGAATGAGTAAGGAGCATGCATTGCCAAATATACTGCACAAAACATCAAAAACAGGCGTTCCTTATGTGTCAGTCATTGTTACTGGTTTACTTTCGTCAGTGATGCTCGCATTTGGTTCAATAAGCTTTGTTGCCAATGCAGTTGACTTTGCAATCTTCCTTGTGTTTATAATAATAAATGTTTCTTTAATAAAGCTTCGCTATACTGAAGCTGCACAAGAAAGGGTGTTTAAAGTACCTTTCTCTATAGGAAAATTTCCTGTGCTTCCTCTGCTTGGAATTCTATTCACACTTATATTAATTGCAAACATTGATTTGAATGTAATAATTTTCGGCGGGATTGTAACTGTTATTGGCCTAATTATTGCGCTTCTATTTGAATGAACTCTGTTCTTCTTTTCTTCATGGATGATACAAAGAGGTATGCAAATATCCAACTACCTTTTAAGGTTTATTTTATAAACTTTTTCACTCAGTTAGATTAATAACAGGGGGTAATGGTGAAAAGCATGAGAAAGGCGATTTTTGTAGTAATTCTACTGCTTTTTTTGGTCCCTATGATAAGCGCATACGGCACTTATAGCAGGGCACAGCCAGCAGGCTATGTTTGCGATGGACGTTACTATAAAATATGGCGCATGGCAAATGGCGAAATTCATCGCAGGGTTAGATGCACCTATGGTTGTAATAATGGGTACTGCACGCTCAACAGCTGTTCTCTGCAAACAGGTCCAGACGGCTACTTTGGCCAGATTTCAAGGAGCTACTGCGAAAATGGCAACAGGGTTGCATGGTTTGTAAGGAGAGATTGCACAGAATATAAAGTCACTATAAAAAGGAATGATCCTACCTGCAGAAGAACTGCGCTTTATACTTACCGCACACAGCAAAGAACAACGCAAGCGAGAACTTCGCAGAGAATACAGCACACCAGTATGCGATATTCACAACCAAACAACATCATCTGGGAGTTCTACAGAAGCTACTGTAATAATGCAGATCCACACGCTGTTTATTATATGTATAAAAGTAATACTGGCCAATTCAAATCTATAAGGTTTTCCTGCAATTCGTGCTTTAAGGTGTGTGTGCAGGAAACACCGGTGGTAGCAACGTGTAAGTATAGGAATAGAATAGATCGCTACAGGTATGGGTTTTCCCAAGCGCCAGTTCATGAACCGCAAACCAGCACAATGAATCCCGACTTGGTGTGGAAATTTTATAGGAGCTATTGTTTGCTAAATGATCCACGGCATGTGTACAATGTTTACAAAAGCAATACAGGATTGTATAATACTATAAAATTTAACTGCTTAGCTGGCACAAGGTGTGTGCAACTAACTTACCTAAGGGCAACCTGCAAGAGAGTAACTCGCTAAGGAATGGATTAAAAAAATTTGCAATTTTAAGAGTATCAATGGATGCGATATCAACACTATTTAGTGTCTTTGGTGGCTTGGCCATTTTTCTTTTCGGTTTGCATTATCTTTCTAATTCTTTAAAGAAGGTTGCTGGTTCAAAACTGAAAAAGCTTCTTGAGAAATTAACCAGCAACAGATTGAAAGCTTGTGCAATTGGAGCCTTTGTAACCGCAGTAATTCAGAGCTCTTCGATGACAATGGTAACACTTATAGGTTTTCTGAATGCAGGCATGCTTGCGCTTGAGCAGGCTGTGTGGGTCATGCTCGGTGCAGAGATTGGCACCACTATAACAGCACAAATAATTGCATTCAAAATAGGTACGCTCTACTTGCCAATAATCGCTATCGGATTCTTCACATCTTTCTTCTCAAAAAACAGAAAAATGAAGAATATTGGTTGCATAGTTCTTGGCTTCGGTTTGATTTTTATGGGCATGCACATAATGTCAAGCGCAGTAGAGCCTCTAAAAGATGAACCATTTTTTCAATCGATGCTTGTAGCGTTCAGTAGGGAACCATTATTTGGAGTGCTTGCAGGCGCAATTTTCACAGCAATAATTCAGAGTTCTTCTGCAACAACCGCTTTAGTTATTGCAATGGGTGCAGCAAATATAATAACGCTGCCCGCAGCGATAGCCCTAACCTTTGGAGCAAACATAGGCACAACGATAACCGCTCAATTGGCCTCAATAGGCTCAAGGCTTTCAAGTAAGAGGCTTGCATTTGTACAAAGCATGGTTAATATAATTGGTGTCGCTTTATTCCTTCCCTTCATATACCCGTTTGCAGATTTTATAGCATTAACAAGCGCCGAGCTTCCAAGGCAGATCGCCAATAGCCATACGGTATTCAATGTAATAGTGACAGCAATAATGCTGCCTCTCTCTGGAATGTTAGTGAAGCTCTCATATGCTGTTATGAAAGGTAAAGAAGAAAGGCAGGAAAGAGGCTTAAAGTATGTGAACAGAAATATAATGCTTGTGCCCTCGATTGCACTGAAGCAAATAAAAAAGGAAGTACAAAGGATGAGTAAGCTTACAGTGGATATGTTGAAGCTTTCGCGAAAAGCTTTGCTCGAAGGTGATTTGGAAAGAGCAAGGCATCTGCCAGAAAAAGAAGATACCGTAGATGAGCTGAAGATTGCTCTATTTCCGATGCTCGAAGAGCTGTGCAAGCAAGAGCTTAGCGATGCTGAGCGGAAGCAAGCAGTGATGTTGAAAGGACATGTTATTGATATTGAGCGTGTTGGCGATCATGCGAACAACCTCTATGAGCTCGCACAAAAAATGAAAGAGCTAAAAATAAGGCTTTCCGCAAAGGAAAAGAAGGAGCTGAAACGATATTTTAAGCTAGCCCAAGAAGCCTATTTAGCAAGCGTAAAGGCAATGAAAAAGCCTGAACAAAAGCTTTTTAAAATAGTTCTTGACAACGAGCGCGAGTTGGATGCTGTTCAGGATAGGATTGAAAAAAGCGAGATAGAATCAGCCAATAAGGAAAATGCAATAATAATGGTTGAAGCGCTGCTGAATCTTGAGAGGATAAGCGACCACGCGAAGAACATCATAGGAACTTTAAAGCAGGGATTTTAATTTAATCAGAGTTAAAAACCTCTTGTTTGCAAATTTGTCGATAAATTTAAATATGAAGTAGGTTCTTTAATGTATGATGAAATGCAGAGCTTTTGTCCCAATTATTATTTTTTATCTAATGGTAGTAGCAAATGGTTATGCATTCGATTACTCTGCTGAAGCGGAAAAATTTGATAAGCGCATTGATGATCTGGCATTTGTTATCAGCGGACTTAGCGCTTCGGCTGTTGATGAAGGCACTGAGCAAACAGGTGTTGAAGCAGATGTGGAGTCCTTAAATTCTCTCAAGCAGGTTTACAGAGAGATGTTAAGTGCAATGCAAACAGGGGACCTCAATAAGGCAAAGGAAAAGCGCAATTTTATTTTCAATGAACTGGAGCGCATTACAAGGGCTAATGCGCTGAACTATAATACGAAAGATATTGAACGAATAATAGGGCCTTGGAGCGCATATGAAATAATGAGGTTGCAGAAAATTGAGGAAAAAAGGAAAGAAAAGCCTGTTAGGACACCTATGCCAAAACCAACGCCAAGCGAGACACCAAGCCCTGTGTATACTCCAATCTCCCCCAAAAAAACTCCAAAGCAGCAAGCAGAGCAGAGAGAGGAGATGAACTATGTGCTTGCCGTGGTGTTAATACTTGGCCTTGTAAGCATGCTTGCTGGCATTTTTATGCATATAAGAAGGAAAAGAAAATTCATGTACTGTGTCTTGCTGACACTGCTTGTTTTAGTGACACCTTTGGGTTTTTCAGTATGCGTTGGCAAGCAGTGCGGAGAAATAATCTCAATCAAAGTATGGAACACGGAACCAGTAACTCTTGAAAACGGGAGTGTGCTACCAGCAGGCACTTTACTTTGCGATTCCGATATTGAAAGAGATGGCTATTGGAATAATAAATGCAATGCATACTGCTCAAATCCTGAATGCAATGGCGAAGCGATAAAGAGCTCATTTAATTTTAGAACAGAAGTGCGGGTAAAAAATACAGCTCCCGAACACGGTTATAACACCATTATAGATGGCGATAAAATTGTGGGAATGCACGTAAAGTCTGGCCACCCCTGTGTGCGCGCAAGTGTGAGGCTACTTCCCGGCGAATCAAAGACATATACAAGCGACAAATGCAGGTTTGTTTATAACGAGCACATGGACCCTAACTACCCCTCAAACGATGGCTGGTTTCGAGCGAGGGGCACCTGTGGAAGAAGCCTTTACTGCTTTACAAATGCTACAGGGAGTTATCATTACAGATGCAGAGAGCTTATGTTTAAGATCGCTGATTCAGGCAAATGGGCGTATGTTAGTTCATATCCTTTTCCCAGCAATAATGGTCAATCGGTGCTTGGTGCAAGAGGAATTCGCGTTTTGAATCCCAGCCCGGATAATTGCCCTGGAAACTGCGTTTATGTGGATATAGGGCAGCCAGTTACGCTTGAGGCAAGGATGAAAAACTATGGTGTTGCCAATGCAACATGCGTGAAAAATGCTTTCAGGCCATTTCCAAACTGGCATGATAGCCTGAACCCTATCCAAGGGAAACATCTCCCTGATTATGGATATCACTGGGAGTATTTTACGTTAGCTCCAGGTGAATCCAAAACGAAAACAATAACATTTACGCCTGTAATTCCAGGGCACTGGCGGATTGACTGGACAAAGTTTGTGTACTATAAAAAAGACCCCAATACTGGACAATGCGCCCCAAATCCTGAAGATTACTGGAATAATGCATCCAACTGGTATACACAAACAGGCCACACAATTTACGTTAGAGGCCCTGATGTTTATTTGCATAGAGTGTATCCTCCAAACTTTTATTTCCCACCTGGTGAAGACTATGTGGAAGTAAAGACAAACCTTACTGTTACAACAGCATTTGGAACAGAGGCGTTTACAGAAGATTTCCCTCTGATAGCAGATATCTATTATTATAGACCCGGACATATGGCAAATAAGAAAACAGCACTAACAGTAGATAAAGGGCTATTCCAAGCTACAGTGACTGTCGATCAAAATGTGCCAATGCAAGAGGTGTTGGGAGTAAAAACAATTACGGCAATTCTAAAATATGACCCAAGCAAAGATATCCCGGGTGTGACAAACGACGCGTTGATGAATGAATGGATGGCGAAGGCCGGACACCAAGGCGCTGGCTCTTGGTGCAAAGAGCGCTGTGAATATGGCTATGCTGTGCTTGCAATGCCTGTTGATTTTGTTAAATTTATAGATCTAAATGAGCAGTTTTCTGATTTCTATTATTTCCATGAAGGGGTTTATTATATGGAAATGAATCCAAATGAGGAAAGAAGCTTGGTGTTGCATATGGAAAATCCATATACGGAACAAACTGAGTTCACATTTAGCACAACACATCCAGATATTATAACCTTTTGGCATGGCAGCCCTGCTAGTGGGACAAAAGTTGATAAAGCAATTCTTGAAGCGGCAACAAGCGATGCCTATACTGTTAATGAAGAATACTGGCTCAAGATAAAGGCTCCTGCGACAGGTGGCCTGTACGATATAAATGTTGCAGCAACTGCAAAGGGTGTAACCGATAAAGTATACCTACATCTGAAAGTTAATTCACCACCTAAAGCAGATTTTATAGCAATTCCAAGGGAAGGAATAACTCCTTTGGTTGTGGATTTCTACGATAAATCAGTGGATGATTTTGGAGTAGTTTCCTGGTTATGGGACTTTGGTGATGGAAATACAA
>JAGGVE010000041.1 GCA_021163505.1 Candidatus Iainarchaeum sp.
CTTAAAAACCAAATTTTTTGAATTCAGAAAAATGCTTCAGGACTGTTATTATCGGAAGTAAAGGGGCCCTCTTATTCTCTTTAAAGATTGTCCAAAGGGCTTCTAACCTTCTTCAATTCTTCCGTAGATACTTTTGTATAAATCTGTGTTGTGGAAAGATTACTGTGCCCTAAAAGTTCTTGTATCTTTCTAATGCTCTCGCCTGCTTCTAATAGGTGTGTTGCAAAAGAATGTCTAAAGCTATGCGGCGTTATGTTTTTATTTATCCCTGCTTTTACCCGTGCTTTTCTGACCATGCGTTGAATAGAATCCACAGAAATAGGCGCTCCATTTCCTTTGCAAAAAACATACTCACTTTTAACCTTTCTACTTGCTAAGTATTTCTTTATTTCTTTAACCCATTGTTCGGAGAGGATCACTAACCGGTCTTTATTGCCTTTACCGCCTCTAACCATTGCGGTTTTTTCAGCCAAATTTAAGTCTTTTATTTTAAGTTTTGTAACCTCACTGACGCGTAAGCCACTGGAGTAAAGAAGCATCAAAATCAACTTATCGCGTTTTCGCTTTGTGGCATCTAATATTTTTTTTACTTCCTCTTTTGTCATAACTACCGGCAGTTTCTTGCCTTTTCTCGGCCTTTTTATCTCTTCCATAACATCACTTCGCAGGAACTCTTTGAAAAAATGTCTAAGAGCAGAATAAACCAAAGCTAGAGTTGAATCGCTTGCTCCTTGCTCGACCTTATGCGCCATAAATTTTATTATATCGGCTCTTTCAACCTTTAATGGGTCTTTTTTTATAAAATTAAGAAATTCGCCTACGTAGCAGAGATACATTTTAAGCGTGCGTTTCGAAAAGCTACCGACTATAAGCTCCTGTCTAAATTTCTCCACATAGTTTTCAATTAGCTCTTTCTCTTTATCCTCTTTTTCAGATTTGTCCATATAATATTAAAGAAGAACTCTCCACTTAAAAAGGTTGTCGAATGCTATTTTCCTTTCCTCTTACAAACCTTTAACCAACTCAATTCCTTTAGAGGTTCTTATCCTTTGCTTCGAACCAGAGTTCTTTATCTCAATTACATACCTCTTTTTACCAACTCGCACAACGCGTTTTATTTGCTTTATTGTGTTTGAAAGCCTTGGCCTGACAATCATTTCTTTTTTGAACGCATTCGGATGAATTCCAAGCATAAATTCGTCAATTGTTCTTATCACAAAGGCGGAACCCCATAACTGTAAGCCACAGCCCATAAGCGCGGAGGTTTCAGCATTCCAGGTTTCACCTATGCACCCCAAAGCATCATGCTCAAAATCTTTGCAAAGCAGTTTGAGTATTCTAAGACCTTTGCTGGACTTGCCAAGAGCAAATTCCGAGCAGGCTAACCAAGCGGTACATAAAGACCAGACCTGACCATTGTGGTACGCATTTGGGTTATAGTTTGCTTCGAGCTTTGAAATGCTACATATGCCTTTTTCAGACAAAAATTCTGGACTTTCGTAGAGCTTAAGAAGCTCTTTCCGCTTCGAAATTCCAAGCATTGAAGCGACTAAAGCATTTGGCCTCTTTGTAAGGTCTCTTTTTCCATAAAATATTCTGTCTGCTAACAGCTTAGCGCTATCGTCATAGAATGTTTTCTCAAAGCTTCTAAGCAGCTCGGCTGAAATCTGCCTACATTGCTCAGCAAGCTCACTTATTTTTTTATTGGGCTTCTTTAGCATAGAGCTTAGCTCAGCAAAGTCCTGCAACGCGGTTATAAAAAGCGCCTGCACTTCTATTGCCTTTTCTCTTCTATTTAGGGTGTCCATCCAAGTTTCATTTGCATCAAGGTCATGCATTATAAAACCATCAGAATCTTGCAAAGAGAGCAAAGCCTCAATACACTGCTTCGCTTTCTGCAACGCTTTCTTTAGAAAAGCGTAGTCAGCAGAAAAAAGGACATAGTCCTTAAGTGCAGAAATAAACAGAGGGTTAGAATCTATCGAATTGTAGCTGGTCTCATTGTATGCAATATAATTTGGGATTCGCCCATTTTTCATGTGCTTTATAAATTCAAGCAAGGCCTGCTTTGCTCTCTCAAACATCCCTGCATAGAGAAAAGCTTTAAAGCTCCAAAAAGTATCTCTAGCCCAGAACTGCAAAAACCATGGTAAACCAGCATAAAAGCCCTTGCTAGCGTAAAGCATCTCAAGGTTTAGCAATGCCTTCCTAAATGAGCTCTCAATAAAAGGATCGCTACACTCAATAATACTGCAAAGTTTCTCATAATAATTTTTCTTCAGCTCTGGTTCGCGGTTATTGTACTTTTGCACGCTATCTGCGCACAGCATTAAACGTATCCTCTCTCCCTTCAAATGGATTCTTCCAGGAAGAAAATAACACTGTGGCTCGTTGCTTGGAGCATGGCTTTTGTAAGAAGGCTTGCTCTCAAATACCATAGAGCCGGATAGGGGCTTAACTATAAGCTTTCCAAGCTCTGAAGTTATTTCAAATGCATTTCTTTTCTTCTTGATTGAATACCGCCTTGCATGCAGGTTTTCTTCGCGAAAGCGCGTATTTATTGCCAGCTCGAGCTCCGCTTCCAAAGCAGAATTTTTTCCACCAGTAAGCTCTAAAACAAGCACTGCTTTGTTTCTTGGTACAAAAATGCTTTGCTTAAACAACCCGCTGCTAAGCTTATGGATATGCTCGGCTTTCACAAAATTGTAAAGGCACTTTATGCAGTTACTTTCTGATAGGTACTCTGAGCCCACTTTAAACGCAAAGAATTCTATAAATTTTTTATTCCCTTTCCAAAAGCCGGTCCACTTTGTTTTAAAGCCGGTGTCGCAATACCTGTGAAAGAAACATTCAGGGTTTGTTAGAAAATAGGAATATTTATAAAGATCTTTTGTTTTATTAAATTGCGAAAGCATCATTTTTCACAAAAATTGAAAGATTAAAAACTTTATTTAATCTTAATTGTATGAATGCAAGTGGTTTTATGGAGCGCAATTTAATAATTTTTGAAGCAGCCTGGGAAGTAGCCAATAAAGTAGGCGGTATATACACTGTACTATCTACAAAAGCACCTGAGATGAAAAAGAACTTTCATGATTTCTTTGCAGTGGGGCCTTATATTAAAAGACATGCTGCTGTTGAATTTGAGAATGAAGAGCCCTCGCCAGAGTTCGGAGCAGTATTTGATTCCTTGGAAAATGACTTTGGAATAAAATGTTATTCTGGCCACTGGCTTGTCACAGGCAGACCAAAATGCTTGCTTGTCGATCCTGCTGATTTCAGAGAAAAAACAAATGATATAAAGCGCGAGTTCTGGGATATTTATAAGATAGATTCTTTAGGTTCTGCAGAGGATTATAACGAGCCTATTGTTTGGGGCAAAGCAGCAGGCTTACTTGTAGAGCGTCTTATTGAAGAAGTCTTTTCAAAGGAATTCGATAAAGATAAATGCATTCTACACTGCCACGAATGGCTCTCCGCAGGCGCATTGCTACACTTGAAACATTATAGACCAGAAATAAAAACGGTTTTTACTACGCACGCAACAGTGCTTGGCAGAACCATTGCTGAAGCTCGCGAACCCTTACATGAAGAGGTAAATGCTGGCTTGGCAAAGAATACAGTTGTTGATGATAGCAGAGCATACAAATATGGAGTCCAAGCAAAGCACCTAACAGAAAAAGCTTGCGCTCATAGCGCAGATGTTTTCACAACAGTTTCAGAAATAACTGCTAAAGAGGCTGAATACATTCTTGGGAAGAAAGCTGAAATAATAACTCCAAATGGTTTAAACGTTGAGAAGTTTCACCTTATGGAAGAACTTGCAAACCTCCATGTAAAATATAGGAACACAATAAGACGTTTTGTGCTTGATTACTTCGCTCCGTATTATTATGTAAATATTGAGGATAGCCTTTTTTACTTCATTTCCGGGCGCTATGAAATAAGGAATAAAGGTATTGACCTTTTTATAGATTCGCTTGCAGAGCTAAATAAGAAGCTAAAAAGAGAAAGTAAGCAAACAATAGTTGTAGCATTTATATGGGTGCCTGCACCAAATAGAGGAAAGAATATCGAGTTGCTTAAGCACATGGCTCTTTATGAGCGCATAGAAGATGAGATTGAAGAGGAAGTGAAGAAGATAAAGAACAGGCTTTATTATTCAATTTCCCGCGGAGAGCCTCCAACAGAGAAAAACTTATTGGATAATGAATTTCTCTATAAGATAAAGAAGATGCTCTTTGAGCTGAAGCATGAAAAAAACGATTTGCCACCAATCAGCGTTCTTGATGTTCCTGAAAATGATGCTATTTTACAGAGAATAATGAATAAAGGGCTTCTAAATAAAGAAGAGGATAAAGTAAAGGTTATTTATTATCCAACATATCTAAATCCAGCTGATGGGCTCATAGGCTTAGAGTATTACCAAGCGGTCATAGGCTGTCATCTAGGTGTTTTTCCAAGCTATTATGAACCTTGGGGTTATACGCCTTTGGAAACCATAGCTTTGGGTTTGCCTGCTGTGACAACAGATTTAAGCGGCTTTGGGCGCTTTGTTCTCAATAATATTTCAAGCGAGGAAGCGAAGGATGCAATAAAAGTAATTGGCAGGGAAAGCGTTTCCTATGAACAATCTCTTAAGCAGCTGACAGAGTTCCTTTATAGAATCTATTCAATGCCCAAAAGAGAGCGTGGCGAAGCCAAAATAAGAGCAAAGCGCATAAGCTACTTATTCAGCTGGGACAAACTTATAGAAAACTACATAAATGCATATGATTTAGCATTGCAGAGGCGAGAAGATTAAGCCTTACTTAGTCTATTTTTCAGATCATTCAAAACATTCATATAATTTATATATGCATCATAAGGCGTTTCATAAGGATTGAAGTATTTGTGCACGTCGCCGTCAGCAAACCATTTTGTGCACATATAATAGAAATGATCCGATGTTTGGAGCAGGCGCCATTCGTGCAAGAGCTTTTCATCTTTTGATTTTTTAACACTCTTTTCAATCTTCTTCACTTCTTCAAATGCATGCTTTTGCATGCGATTCTCCAACCATGCTGAAAGGTCCCTATCGATATCAGCCCAGGATATAAGCTCTGGAACATCAAGTTCGTCCCTTGGCTTAATCTTTTTTATTAGTTCGGATGCAAGCGAAAATCGCAAATGCTTGTGTTTCATCACTTCTTTTGGCAAATGCCTCATAAATTCAAAGATGCCAGTTTCTGGCCACTGATGTTCGCCAAAGGTTTCATAATCTAAAAAGATATTGATGCATTCACCAGGAGTGTTTGCAAGCCAGTAGGCATATTTATCCGCTGTTAAAGGGTGCTCGCTCCAGCTGCGCTCTGAAAACCTAAATGCAATATCATCGCTTAGCCTATAATTCCTTAGAAGCAAAACAAGCGGAGCATCCTTGGCTTTATAGAGATAATTTGGGCTTCTCCAGCCCAATATCTTTTCTGTGCCTTCAGTTACAGCAGCTTTAAAACCGAGCTTACTTACAACATCAGCTATCTTGTTTGAATAAACCGCCTCGGTATTTCTGAAGATTTTGGGTTTAATACCGAAGGTGCTTTTCAATGCTTTTTTGTGAAGCTTTATCTGCTCAATAAACTCTCGCTCGGATATAAGGAAGGCTAATGAATGATAGTAGGTTTCACCAAATAGTTCGCAGCATTTTGTGTTGAGCAATTCATCAAATGTTTCAATTACATTCGGAAAATGCGCTTCAAGTTGCTCGAGAAGCACGCCAGTGATGCTAAAGTTCACCTTAAATGCACCGTCAGTTTCGCTTATGAGGTCAAGCAATAGCTTATTTGCTGGCAAGTAGCACTTTTCTGCAACTCGCGCCAAGTATGTTTTGTTTCGCTCAGTATCAAAGTAACTCTTACCACTACCGATATCAAAGAAGGTAAACTTCCCTATGCGCAACGGCTGGTGAACCTGAAAATAAAAACAAAGCTCAGTCATGAGAGCACCTTTTCATAGAGCTCAATACACTCAGCAGCAACATTGCGCCATGTTCTAAAGCGTTTTATCTCTCTATGCGAGTTTTCTTTAAGCTCTATATGTAGCGGAGGATACTGAAGCAAGGAGATTATTTTGTTAGCGAGTTCATTAACATCCCAAAAATCAACCTTCAGGCAATTCCTAAGCACCTCGCTAACGCCACTCTGCTTACTCACAATTACAGGCACATTACAAGCCATCGCTTCTAAAGCGGTTAAGCCAAAGGGTTCCGAAACGCTTGGCATAACAAACACATCCGCTATAGAATAGTATTTTCTCACATCAGGATCAAAGCCGACAAAATGCACACGATCGCTAATGCCAAGCTCTATGCTTTTTTGTATCAGGTTGAACATGAGATCGCCGGAGCCAACTATTACGAATCTAGTGTTCGGCACCTTTTCAAGCACAAGCTTAGCTGCATCAAGGAAAAACTCACAGCCTTTCTGGATTGTAAGTCTGCCAACAAAGAGCACTACCTTATCTGAAAGGTATTTTTCTATAGGTACTCTTTTGTAATGGTCTAGATCTATGGCGTTGTGCACAACATAGATTTTTTCATCTGGAATGCCGTAGCGTTCAACAAGCTGTTTTTTTTCATAGTTGCTCACAGTAATAACAAGATCAGCTTCAAGAAGCCCTTGTCTTTCAATAGAGGTTATAAGCGGGTTTGGGCAGATATTTCCTGTCCTATCAAATTCTGTGCTATGCAGGGTTACAACAAGTGGTTTTTTGAGGATTCGTTTGAGCGCTATGCCTGCTGGATAGGTCATCCAATCATGGCAGTGAATAAGATCGCAATCTACAAGCGAGCCTATCTGAACAGCACGCATATTGTAATATTCAACCTCTTGAAAGAAGCCCCATCCATACACGCTAGCTATTGTCGATGTCTTTCCACTGCTGTTGTAGAAAGCCTGGGTGGGAGAAGCATAAGGCGTTAGCTTAGAAGCTATGGCAATACTTTCAATTCCATCGGCCTGAATTATCTCTATAAAATCATAGTTCATTTTCTTGCCTGTGTATGGCATAATAAAGGTTATCTTAACTCCAAGCTTGTTTAATTCTCTTGTGAAACCTAACAGGTATGTACCCAAGCCACCGGATTTGAATGGGGGAAACTCCCATCCAAGCATAAGAACCCGCATATTCGTCACGCAAGTATTTAGTTTGATAAAATAATTAGTCAATCTATATTTAAATATACACTTTCATAGAACAATGAAACTTTCACTCTCTGATTTTAACATTTGCCAGTGCTGTTAGCGCTGGAAGCTCTGCTCCGGTGAGGAACATAAGCAATGCTTTTCCTGCTAAGCTAACATGTCCAAACTCTGTGCTTTTGAAGCCAAGTCTTATCATAGCTGTTACTGTATCGCCGCCACCAATAAGTGTAAATCCTCTTGCTCCAGCCAGAGCGTCAAACATCTTTCTTGTTCCAAACGCAAACTGGTAGGATTCAAACTTGCCCACAGGCCCATTGTAAATTACAAGCTCGGCCTTTCTTATAACGTTCTCATAGGTGTTGATTGTTATTTCGCCAATATCAAATATCATATCGTTAACAGGCAACTCTGCCAGCGAGATCTCTTCGCGCAAGCCATTGCGCCTAACAGCCAAATCAGCAGGGAATAATATGCGACCCTTAAACTTGGTTAAGAGCGCTCTCACTTCAGGAACAAACTCAAGCAAGCCCTTTTCTTCCAAAAATTTTTCCTTGATGCCAAGTTTTGCGCCTTTTGCCATTATTGCAAGCTCACCCAAAGCACCGCCCAAGAGAACCTTACTCACTCTTCGTTCTTTTAGCATCTTCTCCATAACAAATAATGAGTCTTCAGGCTTCATTCCACCTAAAATTAACACGGAATTATCTTTGATCTTCTTCACTCTCTCCAATGCTTGCAATTCAGACATTAGAACAGGGCCTGCATAGCTTGGAAGTAATGGAATAAACCCGACTACTGTTGCATGGCTTCTATGTGCAACGCTAAGCGCATCCAACACATAGTAATCAGCTAAAGATGCAAGCTTCTTTATTACAGGCTCTCTCGCATGCTCTTCTGGGCCTTTATTCTCAGCCTCAAACTCTAAAAAGCGTGTGTTATCCAGCATCAAGGCTTTACCTTCTCCGAGCTCTTTTATCGCTTTCTCGTAATTGCTACTCCAAGTGTAAAAAGCAATTTCATCACCGAGCATCTCGGCGAGCTTGTCTCTGTGTTGCTTTAGATCTATGAAATCTTCGCGCCCCTTCCTGCCCTGATGTGAAAGTATAACTACCTTTGCATTTGCATCCAATAGCTTCTTTATAGTTTTGAAATGTTCCGCTAGCTTTGGACTATGTAATAGCTTCCCATCCTTTACAGAGCTGTTCAGATCAACCCTAAGCAGAATTGTTTTGCCGCTTACCTCTATATCTTCAATAGGCTTAATTTTCTCAATAAGTTCCATACAATCACCCGTGCCACATATACTCCATTAAATCAACAAGCCTGCAGCTATAACCATATTCATTATCATACCATCCAAGAACCTTTACCAAGCTACCTATCGCTAATGTTTGCTTTGAATCGAAGATGCATGAATGTGGATTGGCTATAATATCACTGCTCACAAGCTCTTCCTCAGAGTATTCTAATATTCCCTTTAGTTGATTTTCACTGTAGCTCTTAAATGCTTCGTTTACTTCCTCAGCGCTAACATCCCTTTTTAATACAGCTACAAAATCTGTTAGCGAACCGTCAGGCACAGGTACCCTTATAGCAATGCCATTGAGCTTCCCCTTGAGCTCAGGTATAACCTCTGTTACCGCTTTTGCCGCGCCTGTTGTTGTTGGCACGATATTGCAAGCTGCTGCTCTAGCTCTGCGGAAATCTTTTTTATGCGGCGCGTCCACTAAGCGCTGGTTAGCGGTATAAGCGTGCACCGTGCTTAAAAAGCCTCTTTCAATCCCAAAGCTTTCGTGCAATACCTTTACCATAGGCGCTAAGCAGTTAGTTGTACATGATGCATTGCTTATTATATGATCTTCATCCTTGTTGTATATCTGCTCGTTCACACCCATTACAATCTGCTTCACTCCAGCACTTTTTGGCGGAGCACTCAAAACAACCTTCTTAGCGCCTGCTTTTAGATGCTTTTCTGCCTGCTCCTTCTTTCTAAATACGCCCGTACTTTCAAGCACGATATCTATTCCAAGGTCTGCCCAAGGAAGTTTTTCTGGATCTGGCTCTTTTAAGCATTTTATCTCACAGCCAGCAACTATTATAGCATCTTCTTTTGCCTGCACTTCTTTATTATAACGCCCGTAAACAGTATCGTACTTCAGCAAATGAGCAAGCATTTTTGGCTCTGTTAGGTCATTCACCGCAACAATTTCTATTTCCTTACTTCTTTCAAGAGCCGCTTTAAAAAACAGCCTTCCAATACGCCCAAACCCATTTATTGCTACTCGCATAAAACCACCTCTCTGTTATAGAGATTAGCTTTATCTTATTTAAATATTTATAGTACGTTGTTCAAAGGGCTCTTTTCCAAACATTTAAACAATCAGCCGAGCTTAGCATTGCTTTATCTTTTCAACCTCTTCTTTTGCCAAGCCGAATTCAGCAAGCTTTTTCTTAAGCATATATAGAATCTCCTTTAGCCTTTGCTCGCTTTTTGCTTCAGCTCTTACTATAATCTTTGCGCTTGTATTGCTTGCCCTTATTAAGAACCAGCCGTCTTCAAGCAGAACGCGAATGCCATCAATTGTAATAGCTTTATATCGCTTGCTGAAATGCTGCTTAGCTCTTTCAACTATGCGCCATTTCTCCTGCTCCGAGCAGCTTATTCTCAGTTCAGGTGTTGCATAATACTTTGGCATCTCCGCTAGGAGCTCAGAGAGCTTTTTATCACTTTTCGAAACGAGTTCGCATAACCGCGAAGCAGCAAACAGCGCATCATCGAAGCCGAAATAGTTATCTCTAAAGAACATATGCCCTGACATTTCACCAGCCAGTAAAGCGTTTTCTTCAACCATCTTCTGCTTTATTAATGAATGGCCTGTTTTATACATAATAGGTATTCCACCACACTTTTCAATAACCTCTGGAAGCGCCTGCGAGCACTTCACCTCAAATACAATTTTCGCTTGTGGCTTTCTCTTCAAGAGTTCTGCAGAGAAAAGTGCGAGCAGATAATCACCCCAGATTATATTGCCTTTTTCATCTACTGCGCCGATTCTATCGGAGTCGCCATCAAATGCTACGCCCAAATCAGCGTTATGCTCTTTTACAGCATTAATCAAATCCTGCATATTCTCCACTTTTGTCGGATCCGGTTGATGGTTGGGAAAGCGGCTATCCAACGAGCAATAGAGAAGCTTTGCTTTGCAGCCAATTCTCTTAAAAAGCTCTTCAACAACTAAAGAGGAGCAGCCATTGCCACAATCAACCACAACACTTACTTCGCGCTCTAAATGTATGCGTTCAGTAATCGCATTTATGTAGGCTTCCAAAACATCCTTTTTCTGCAGGCTTCCATCGCCATTTTCAAAATCCTGCTTAGCAATCATTTCCCTTAGCTTTGCTATCTGCTTCCCATAAAGCGTTAAAGCCTTGCTGCTTGCGCTAAGCTTAAAACCGTTGAATTCCTTCGTGAGATGCGAACCAGTAATCATTGCTCCGCCGCTAGCCCTGAAATGAATTATTGAAAAATAGAGCGCAGGTATAGGTACTGTGCCAATATCAATTATATTGCAGCCTGTGCTCATAACGCCGGAAGCAAAAGCCTTCTTTATTCGCTTGCTGCTTTTCCTGTTATCCATTCCAAGCGTTATTAGGTTACCTGAATTGCGCAGAACATAGCTTCCAAAAGCCTTGCCTATTAAAAAGCAGGTTTCATCATCAAGCTCTGTTGCAAGCCCCCTTATATCATATTCTCTAAATATGTGCTCTGGCAAGGTTACCATTCAATTCAACCTTTGAAATATTTTCTATAAAAGCTTGCTGCCTGCTCCGGAGCAACGATATTTATTATGCATTCTGTTGCTTCCTCATAGCCTGCTCTTAAAAGCAACCTCGGCATTAAATTGAGATGCATATGAAAGTCTTGCTTTATCGGCATATGGATGAAATAATTGAAGTCAGCATTTAGCTGCTTTAAAGCAAGCAGTGCCTTTTTAAGTGCAACCGCAAACTCGCCAAACTCAGCATTGCTGAGCTCAGCAATATTTTTTCTATGCGCTTTCGGAAAAAATAATAGCTGATAAGCGGCTCTAGAAGCAAAAGGGGTGAAGCAAGCAATGTGCTTACCGTTATACACCGCACGCTTAGATTTAAGCTCGGTTTTTATTATTTTACAATAGGGGCAAGAACCTTTTTTCCTTTTGTATTCCTCAAACGCATTTAACTCGTTTCCAAAGCGCTCGCTGATTTTATTTACTGCAATTATTTGCGAATGCGCATGCGATAGGCTAGCGCCAGCGCTAAATCCCTGGTTTTTAAATATTGTTATTTCTTTTACGCGTTTTATTCTGCTCAGAGCAAGGAAACGCTCTTTATAAATCTGCAATAGCTCAGCGATTTCCCCAACGCTTAAATCAGCCAAATCTTTATTGTGGTCAGGAGTTTCAACTATTACCTCGTGCGTTCCAAAAGCAGTAAACGCTTTCAAAAATTCCTTATTCACTTTTTTTATCTTTCCCTTTGTTTGCACCGCTGGGTATTTATTTGGAACAACGCGCTTGCGCCATTTTCCATTTTTGTCAGCATAGCGAGCAATTTCCTTAGGAGTCCAATCCTCATGCCCGGGGCAAAAAGGGCATTTGCTTTTAGGTGAGCGCTTTGCTTTATGCTTTAAGTGCTGTGGTCTCTGGCTGCGCGAGGTTGCAATTATAACCCATTCATCCAGCAGATAATCCTTCCTAAGCTCGTGCATGTGCATATAAAAGTTGTTGAATATTTATATATCTTTTTATATCGTTCCTAAAAAAAGAAGAATAGTATTCAACAACTTTTTATAAAAGAAACAAAAAGTTAAATATCCTTTATGGTTCAAAGATAGCATTGATATTTTTCAATTGCGAAATTCATCAAACGCGCAAATACTTCGCTATTTGCTCCGCGCAGTTGCTGCAGTAAGCCGCCTGCTTTTCATCCACTTCAGCAAGCGAATTTGAAAAGCTCATAACGCATTGCTTATTTTGGCAGTGCTGCAAACCAAGCACATGTCCGAGTTCATGTAAGCATTCCTTCACTAATCTCTTAAAGAAAAGTTGCTCCGCCTGCCTAAGCCTATACCAAGAAACAATGCAGCACTTTGTTGCAAAGCTTGCTAAACCAAAAACAAAGTTTAAATCTCTATAGAATAAATCGCTAGCGGTCAAACCAATTGCAATATCGCAAGCATGCTTTCTTCTTATAATACTGAGCTCGCCTAAAAAATCGCTTGCGTTTAGCTGATTCTCTCTTGCTAAGCACTCTGGCTTCTTAGCCCTTATAATTTCAACTTCAAATTTGAATCCTTTTTCCAGCACGCTTTTTAGCTTATTTACAAGGCTTAGCTCATCAAAGAGCACAACCAAGCAACGCATTCAATCACCTAAAAGCTCTTTAAGCTTCAAACAGTTTTTCGGTGCGCTGGCATTGAAATCATTATTAAAGAATGCATATACTGCTTTCGGCTTTGCCTTCTTTATTTTCTCCGCCCAGCTTTGCAGTTCCTGTTCGGAATAATCATGCCTATACCATTGCTCTGTGCCATGGAATCTAATGTAAGCATCCTTGCTTGTTTTTATAACGCTTTCAGGGATTCCTAAGCGCTTTGGCGCAGAAACACTCACAAAGCACAGCTTGGCTTTTTTCATTTTATCATAAATCTCTTTACAAAACCAGGATTTATGCCTAAATTCTATAAAGTTTTTATACTCCGTATTAAGCTGCCCTTGCATCCGCTTGAAAAACTCGTTACTTTTATGGATTGAAGGCGGCAGCTGAAATAGTATGCCAGCAAGCTTTTCACCAAGCAGCTCAGCGAGCGTATAAAATTTTCCCACTGCTTGCTCCGTATCTTTAAACCTTTTTATATGCGTTATTTCGCGATTGGCTTTCAACACAAGCTTAAAATTTTCTGGCGTTTTCTTAACCCAGTTCTTTAGGGTGCTCTCTTTAGGCCAGTGATAAAAGCTGGAATTTATTTCTAAAGCGTTGAAATGCTCAGCGTAAAATTCAAGCCACTTGCTTGTTGGCAGGTCTTCAGGGTAAAATAATCCGCGCCAGTGCCAGTAATAGAACCCGGAGCAGCCCAAATACTTATCCAATAAAATCACCTAAGGAGCGCTGCTTCAGGAATTCGTAAGCTTTTTTCAACACCTGCTTAGCATTATTAAAAGTAACCTTCTTCACCGCTTCCTTATATGGAAGCCACTCATAGCCTATGTGCTCGAACGAAAGCTTCACTTCCTTGGTTGCACTTTCCACAAGGAAAAATATTACTTCTTTCTTTATCGTTTCACCGTTCTGCTTGAAAAAATAGGTTATGCGCTCTTCAAACCCGGGAATTACCTTTATGCTGGCAATTCCGGTTTCCTCCTTAAGCTCTCTTAACATCGCTTCCTCTGCTGATTCGTTGCCTTCGATATGCCCTTTAGGAAAGTCCCAATGTCCTTTGCTGTAGTGCAAAAGCAGAAATTGCAAGTTAGCGTTTTCCCTTACGAACAGTACACAACCAGCACTTATTTCATTGCGCATGAAGAAAATGAAAATAAAAAAAGCTTAAATTTATTCCATTGCTTTGCGCCTGTTACTCAATAAATTGTCTGTATTCAAAGTGATTGAACTTATAAAGTAGGCGATTTATTTTAGAGCCTTTAAATGTGTATTTCTGCAACAATTCCATCATTTTTCCAGAGAATTCATCAAAGCTGTGCTCCTGCGTTGCATCGAGAAAATAAACAGTGTCCTTGAACTCCATTATCACAAATGCATGCGTACTCAAATCCTCGAGTTCAGCTATTACAACGCTTGCATTTTCATTCCCTAAGGCGAAGAGGATTGAGCAAAGAAAAACAGCTAAGTCCTCATCATCGGCAACTTTATGAGCTAACATTTCAGCAGGCGTAAGCCAAAAGTTGAGCTCAACATCAGGCTTCACATAGCATATCTCTTTCTGCAGAAACTCAAATGCTTTCCTTGCGGCCCGCAGGAAATCCTTTTCATAGTTATAGTTTTCTGGCTTAAACTGGGCAACCAAGGATTGCACCGTCAAATCATCTTTATTTATCAACCCTTTTATTTCACCAACAGTTTTTGTTTCCCGTTCGTTTATAAGCGGAGCATACTTTTTGAGCAGCAAGCGGTAGAGCTTAAGCCTTAAGCCCTTCTCAGAGAATTCAAATAGGCTCGTGGTTTTAAGCTTTGCTTTCAGCTCTTCGATTAAGGTTTCTTTCTCTTTAAGCTCCTTAGCAAGCTCACTAACCTTCTTCCTGAGCTCTATAACCTCATCGTTCTCTTCCATATATACATAATTTTTTGTCTGGTAAAGCCTTAAAACATATTTTTTTAAATAAAAGAGCTTATTTTAAGTAAGATGAGCTCAGAAAGCATTGATAAGCGAAAACTCAGAGAAGAGATAAAGGATGCTTTAGCAAGGCTTCGCAGGGAAAAGGCAGCAAGCATAGAAAAAGAAGTTGATGAAAGCATTGAATTTAGCGAATTGAAGAAAAGAGCAAGCGCGGAGTTGGAGAGAATAAAGGAGCATGCTATTTCTACAGCTGATAACGAGCTTGCATATGAGTGGTTGGCACATTATAGTAACGAACGTTTAAAGCACGAGAATAAACTGATTTCGAGAATTGAAAAGGAGCTCGGAAAGCTGAGAGAAGCATTTTTAAAGAGAGAGATAAGTGTTAGGGAATTTAAAACGAAACTAAGTTCATTAAAAAGAGAGCTTATGGAAAGTAAAGCCTGCTCTCAGTTATTCCAAGATTTGCATGAAAGATCGCTTGAAAAACTAAAAAAATTCAAGCGTGTACCAAGCTTTGTAAGTGCTCAGCATGAACGCATGCCGAGCAAGTGGCATGAGATGATAAGGGAACGCTTTGCAGATCTCTTCCGCGAAGAAAAGCTGGAACGCTTAAGGGCATTGGAGAAAGAGCTAATTGTTGCATACCATATCACAGAGAAGGAAATAAGGAAAGCGCTGCGAAGGGCAAAGAAGCTTGAAAAAGAGCCTTTGCTTGATTTGCCTGCGTTGGAAAAGAAGGCAATGCGCGAACTTACTCTAATAGATAAGCTTTCGCAAGGCTTTGATTTCTTTTGGGAACGATTGCGCGCGTTAGATATTGTTGTTGAGATTAGGAAGTATCTTGAGCAAGAATCTCAGAAGCTTGTCCAACCTAAAGTAAAGAAGCCTCAAAAAGCGAAGAAATCGGCAAAAGGGAGAAAGAAAAAACAGAAAGAGACCAAAACAAAGAAACCAAAGAGAAAGCCAGCAAGGAAAAAAACAAAGAAGCGGAAACAAGCTAAAAAAGTTAAAAAGAAAAAGCCGAGCAAAAAGCACACAAAAAAACAGAAACAAAAGAAGAAAGCGAAACGCAAAACAATGTTTGCTGCAAAGCAAAAGAAAGCGCAAACAAGCGCTCAAAAAAGAAAAAAATCAAAGAAAGCTAAGCGAAAATTAAAACGCTAATTATTTCTCAATTGAAAGCTTCTTCTTTAATGCTATTTCAACATTTTCAGGCACGAACCCTTTTACGCATGCGCCAAGCTTTACAAGCTCTTTCACAATAGTAGAATTTATATAGAAGTATTCAGGGCTTGTCATTATGAAAACAGTATCTACCTCGTTATAGAGTTTTCTATTTATAATCGCCTGCTGAAACTCATAGCTAAAATCGCTCACTTCGCGCAAACCGCGCAATATTGTTTTTGCACCCTTTCTTTTCATATAGTTCACAAGCAAGCCGGTAAATGATTCAACCTCAACATTTTCAATACCAGCTAAAGCATCTTTTGCAAGCTGCACACGCTCCTCCACAGTGAACAACGGCGTTTTTCTTGGATTTGTGGTTATAGCAACAATAACTCTATTGAAGATTCGCACAGCGCGCTTTATCACATCTACATGGCCTAAAGTAATTGGATCAAAGGTGCCTGCATACACAGCAATTCTCCCATTATCACCAGCATCATTTTTCATACAAACACCCTATTTGTTTAAATATTCTCAATGCTTGCTTTTCCATTCTTTCTGGCTCAAATATATTATCTATTATGAAGTTTGCGTTTTTAACCTTTTGTGCTAGAGGCGCCTGTGCTTTCATCCTCGCAAGAGCTTCCTCCTTTGTAAAACCCATCTTCATAAGCCTTTCTATCTGCTGCTTTCTTTTTGCCCTGACAACAACAATAAAATCAAACATGCCTGCTAAAGAAGCTTCGAAAAGCAGAGGCACCTCAACAAAGATGCAGCGATGCTTTTTCCTAGCACGCATTATCTCCTTATTCAGCTTTTTAATTACTTCCGGATGTATTATTGCTTCCAGCTTTTTCCTAGCAACAGCATCCTTAAAAACAAGCTTGGCAAGCTCTTTCTTACCGTATGTACTAAAAGTCTTCTTTAGCCTTTGCTTAATCTTTTTCCTTTTATAAAGCTCGTTTACAATGGCATCGCAATCTATAGTGTACGCGCCAAGCTTCTTGAAGCTCTTTAATGCTAACGACTTGCCGCAAGCGATATTGCCTGTGATTGCAATAACTGGCATAAAATTCATATTAATCAAAAAAAGAGATAAATTGCTCGTTTTTTAGTAAAGCTAAACTGGTTAAGTTTTCTAACTTTTATTACAATTTTGGTAAGAAATTCTAAAAAGATACCTTTAATAATAAGCTATGCTGCAATTAATTTGGTGCAAGCAGTTTTGTTGCCTCGTGCAACATGAGTTCCATCAGGAACTTTCGCTGCTTGTACCATTTTTCATTGACTTTTTCTCCGCATTTACAACAATTTTAATATCTTTCTTAAGTGTGCTTGAGAGCACCTCTTGAAGATTTTTAATCAATACAGCAAGCTCTTCTTTGAGTTTGCTCTTTTTTTGCTCACTTTCGCTTATCTCCTTTTTTACTTCGCTAAGTTCTCGTTCAGAGTGCTTTAGTTCTTGCTCAGCTTGCTGGATTGCTTTTATTATTGTATTCTTTCTAAGTTCCTTTTGAATCTTGAGCGTTTCACCCTCAAGCTCGTTTAATGGCCAGAAGAACTCGTTGAAAAAGTCCTTCTTGGCTAGTTTTAAAATAGCGTTTTGTGTCTTTACCAAACCCCTCTCTTTCAGCGTAACTGCATTTTGCTTTATTGCATTTTCAAGCTCATTCAAAAGCGCTTTTATGTGCTCTCCTTTAGGATCAATTTTTATAAGCGAAAGTGGCTCTTCAAAAAGCAACGAAATTGTTTTAAGCTCGCGCTCTTTAAGTAAGTAAACTCCGCGATCGTTTGCTTTCTTTAGCCTCTGCAACGCTTTCTTTATATCTGCGATCTCTAACTGGAGACGCTCTCTCAGCAGAGCTCTTTTCTCAGCAAGCTCTTTCTCTTTCCTCTCCAGCTCTTCAAGCATCCTTGCCTGCTTTGAGCTTTTGAGCTTATCAAGCTTTTCCTTCGCCTTTGCCTTTTTCTCTTCAACACTTTTTAATGAACCTTCTAGTTCTGAAAGCTTTTGTTCAAGCGTTTCTAAATCGGCCTTCTTTTTTTCTATATCGCTTAGCAGCTTTTCTATCATTGTTGAGAACACAATTGGATTAGCGTTAATCACAAGCCTCAGTTTCTCTAGCGATTCGTCTATGCTTTTAAAATTTTTTCCTATTGCGCGCATATGTTCAGCCAATAAAGCGCTTGTATATGCAATGCTTTTGCCACTTGCAAATATTTCCTTTTGCAGGCTGAGCTTGCTTTCATAGCAATAATCGGCTATCTGTTGTGCGCTAGCATCAAAAGGCGGCTCTATTTTTTGCAATAAAGCGCGCAATCTTTTTACTGCTTGCTTTCTGCTTGTTTCAACCGCCTTTTCAAAGCGCTCATTTTCGCTTTTTATCGGCAACTTTTCCACTTCATCCAAAAGCGCTCTAATCTCTTTTATGGAATGTTTGATCTCCGCAAATATCTCGGGCACTGCTCTTTCAAGCACATCTGTTTTAGCTCTTTCCTTCTCAACAAATTCTCTGACTTCATTAAGCTCCACAGCAATGCTTTCGCGCTTTCCAAAAAGCCCCGAAAGAAAACCCATAAGAGAAAAAAGCTATTGAATATTTATATCCCTTTCTATAGGTCACGCAAAGCGGTCAGAAACCATTTTAAAAACAAAAAATATTTTTTGTTTGATGAAACCAAGAATCAATCCAAGACTAATAACAGAAACTCTCAAAAAACGAAAATCCATTAAGTTAGCTGCCAAGGATTTGGCGGTAAGCCCTGAAAACCTAATTGCAGCAAGAGATGGGCATATAAAGAAGCTCTACCTTCAAGGATACAATAAATCAGAGATTGCAAGAGCGGTTGGCTTAAGCAAGGAGCGGGTAAGGCAAATATTAGCTAGTGAAAGAATAGAGCTCTCAGAAAAGGAGCTTTATTTAAGAAGGTTCATAAGGCAGTATAATCCAAAAATAAAAGAGCCAAAGCTCTTGGAGGAATTTTTGAAGAGGAACATACACAGAAAAAGAGAAACTTTGGCAAAATATCTCGGAGTAGAGGAAAAAGCATTGCGTAATCTAATAGATACTCTAGGGATAGCAAAATTTAAGAAGGAAAGTGTAAGAGCAGAATTGTTAGCATGGGCTAAACGCCAGAAACCAAGCAATCTTGCTTATGGCCAGATGTTTAAACAGAATAGAAGAATGCTTTTGAAGATTCTCGCTGCATTTAGGGAAAAGCCTGGAGAACACCGAAAAGCCCCTTTAAAAGTATATGAAAGGTTTTTGGCAGAACTCGGCTTAAGTAGAAAAGATGTTGGTATGCGCAGGGCCAGCGCAGGTAGCAGAGAAGAAATAAAGAAGCGTTTGCTTGAATATCTCTCAAAGCCAAGGTCAACAGCATCGCTAATATATCCTACAAAGAAGAAAGCTAAAGTAACGCGTGGCGTTGCAAGCAACTATCTAATTTACCCTATTTTAAGAGAGCTTCTAAAAAGCGGTGAAATAAAAGAGACCAGAATACTGGGAAAGGTTTATTATTTTAAACCGGGGCAGGAGCATGCTGTAGAAAAGCTTAGGGGAAGAGCAGTTGCATTTGCTTTGAATTCACTTAAAAAGGGCAAAACAGGCTTTAGATTTACCTTAAAGGATGCTAAAATTGCTATTCTTATGAGATTAAAAGAACCGCTCAGCTCTCAGGAGCTCCGCTTTATGAAAGCGAAGAGCGGTGTTGTAAGGCTTTGCAGCGGAAAATTGCTGTACTCTGCGATCGCCTCTTTAATGAAAGAAGGCAAACTTCTTTCTGAATACATAGGTGGCAGAAAATACTTTTTCAAGCCTGAACAGATGGAAGAAATAAAGAGGTTAGCTGAAGAATACCGGAAGGCTGGGAAAAGGCGCCGTTAAGCATTTTTTGTGTTTTTCATCGGAACCTAACTGAGCGAGCATTTTAAAGCGCTTTTTCAGTTAGTTAATTTTGATGAGCTCGCAGAAGATAGGAGAATTAAATGCAAAAGCTAAGAAACTTGCAGAGAGAGTAAAAGCGGAGCAGAGCATAGCGGTGATTCACCACTATGATGCGGATGGCATAGCGAGCGGAGCAATAATTGGTAAGGCATTGCAAAGAGCTGATAAAGAAGTGAGCTTCAAAGGGATGAAGCAGCTCTATTCTGAAACAATTGAAGAATTAAGGAACTTAGCTGACTTTTTCATTTTCGTTGATTTTGGCTCATCCTATATTGCAGAGCTTAATGAAGCGCTTGAAGACAACTATATTGTTATAGATCACCATCAACCCAAAACTTCAAACCAGAAGAATTTCCTAAATTGCTGTCACTATAATATAGATGGCTCTTTTGAAGCAAGCGGCTCAACGCTAGCCTATATTGTTGCGAAGCATTTGGGCAATAACTATGATTTAAGCAGCTTAGCAATTGTTGGTTCTGTTGGGGATATGCAGGATTCAAGCGGCAAGCTTTTAGGTTTAAATCGCGCTGTTCTTGAAGAAGCCATAAAGCACAAGCTTGTTGAGGCCCGAAGAGATTTAAGGCTCTATGGCAGAATCACAAGGCCTTTGGTGCAGTTTTTGGCATATTCGACAGACCCGATAATTCCAATGCTTACAGGCAGTGAGGAGAATTGCCTGCGCTTTTTGCGCAGCAAAGGTTTTGAGTTGAAAAGAAATGAACACTGGCTCAGCTATGAAGAACTAAGCTATGAAGAGCGCAAGCGCTTGGTAACAGAACTTATTTTGCATTTAGATTCATTCAATGTTCCTGAATGGAAAATTGCCAGGCTCATTGGCGAGGTCTATACCTTGCTTAAAGAACCTTATGGGACCCCATTAAGAGATGCTAAAGAATATGCTACTTTGCTAAATGCTTGCGGGCGCAATGATGCGATAGAAGTTGCTTTAGCTGTTTGTTTAGGCGACCGCGACTTGGAGCTTTCAAAAGCGCTTAGTATTTTAGCGGAGCACAGGAAAAAGCTAAGGGAAGGAATCCAGCTTATGATAGAAGAAGGCGTTTCCGAACGAGAAAGCTTTTATTACTTCAACGCTGGCTCAAGAATAAAGGATTCTTTAATTGGTGTTGTTGCAGGCATGCTCTATGGTAGCGGAGCAGTACTGCCTACAAAGCCAATAATTGCGCTAGCAATGCAGGAGGATGGCTTCATAAAGGTAAGTGCTCGCGCTACACAAGAGTTGGCAAGAGCAGGCATCAATTTAGGTAAGGCGCTGCAGGAATGCTGTGCAGAGCTCAATAGCAAAGCTGAAGGTGGTGGCCATGTAATTGCAGCAGGCTGTCGCATAGAAGAAAATGAATTGGAAGAATTCCTCAAAAAATTGGATAAAAAACTAAAGGAGCAACTAGCAGGAAATTAATTATACATAACACTATTCTTTAAAAGATATTGAGCACACTTTTTTATTGCTTTTCACTTATTCTTTTTGTGATTCTCTATGGATATAATGCAGCTCATTAAAAGCAGGAAAAAGCTAATAGATAAAGAGATTGAAAGGGTATTTCCACGCAACTGCACAAAATGGCTCAGCCTTGCTTTAGGAAAGCCTCGCTACTGCTTCGACAAGGAAACCATTCAACAAAGCATGGTTGACCAAATCTGGGAGTTTTTAGATCGCGGGGGCAAACGCTGGAGGCCTGCCTTGATGATCTCTGCATGCAAGGCTTGCGGAGGCTCTGAAAGAAAAGCGTTGCGTTTTGCTCCATTTGTTGAGCTAATCCATGAAGGCACTTTGCTTGTGGATGATGTTGAGGATAATGCTGATGTGCGGAGAGGCAAACCAGCTATGCATAAAATTTATGGAATTGATTCAGCTGTAAATAATGGCAACGCAATGTACTTTATCCCTTTAGCAATTCTATATAAAAACATAAACAAACTCACCAAAGAACAGCTCTTGCAGATATACAACCTTTACGCTGAGGAAATGCTGAGGCTTAGTGTTGGACAAGCAATGGACATTCACTGGCATAAAGGCGCTAAGCTGAAAATAAGTGAAAAAGCGTATTTGCAGATGTGCGCATACAAAACAGGCGTGCTTGCAAGACTCGCCGCAAAGCTCGGTGCAATCCTTGCAAACGCAAACAAAAAGCAGATAGAAGCGCTTGGCAAATTCGGCGAATGCTTGGGTGTAGCATTTCAGATACAGGACGATATTCTAAATATTGCTCCTAAGAGCAAAAAATGGGGGAAGGAAATAGGTGAAGATATAAGTGAAGGCAAGCGCACCCTGCTTGTAATAAAAGCTCTGCAAAGCTTACCAGAAAAAGAAGCAAAAGAGTTGCTCGCGATATTAAACTCTCACACAAAGGATAAGCGAAAGATCAGAAAAGCGATTGCATTGATAAAGAAATCTGGAGCAATAGAATACGCTCGCGGTAAAGCGAAGCGCATAGTGAAAAACGCTTGGAGCGAACTTGAAAAGCTACTTCCAGAAAGCAAAGGTAAAGAAGAGCTAAGGGCATTCGCGAGCTTTGCGGTTGAACGCGATATATAATATTACTTAACTTACTCAATAATATCTATTACATCAAGTTCTTTGCATTCGCATTTAATGCCTAAAAGCTCTGCTATGCTTGGCTTGGTTCTTCCATCATCGCCAGAAACAAATTCCTTTATATAAAGCCCTGCCTCAGCTCTTATTTTTAGCTCTATTGTGTTAGAATCCTTTTTCTTCGCTTCAATTATCTTTGCTTTCTTTTCCCTCACAATATCGGCGCGCCTATTCAATACTCTCTGCGGAGTTCTCTGCCTGACATTATATTCAGCAAGCAGTTCTTTTAGCTCCTCATCGCTTACCTCTTTTCCACAAACAATAAGCGCTGAGTACACCTTATCATTCCTTTTCCCTTTAATTTCTCTTATTTTTTCTTTCTCACAATATTGTAAGCCGATAACCTCTATTTTCCCTTTTTCGGCTTTATTTATTTTCTTTTCAAGCTTTTTCAAATCAACGCTTCTCTTCCTTGGTTCTATTATTTCAAGGACAAATTCTCTGCCTGGTCCAAGCATTCTAACATCTTTATCCTCGCGGCCAGCGCCATGCAGCTTTGCGTATTTTGCGAAAAACATCGGCAAAGCATGCTTTGCAATTAGCTCTTCGACAGATTCTTCGCTAAGTACGCCCTTATAGTTACAATAGGCACAGCCCTTTCCCTTGCATTTAAAGCAGTAATATTTTGTTTGGGGCAACCCACGAACATATTTTTTATATCTTCCGTAGATATAAATAGAGCGAACAATAAAATACACCAAATCCTGATTGAAATTCACCAGTATTTCAATATCAGCATTTGAGTAATCTGCTTTAACCCCTAATTCTTCCTCAAGCCTTCTCACTAGAATCGGCTGGAACTTCTTTTTTAGCATTTTTTTGCCTTCATCGCTCAGGTAGTCCTCAAAGGTACATCCGACAAGAAACCCTTTGAATTCATAGCTTTTCAATGCTTTACTTATTCTTTCCGCTAGCTGCTCTACCAGCTCGTGGTTAAACCCTCTAAATTCAAAAGAGACCGGCTGCATGGGAAAATAAAAATAGGAAATGGTTAAAATCACTTGCTATGTTTTAAAAATCGTTGAACACTCGTTCTTTTTCTTAAGAAAGAATAATAAAGTGTTCAATGATTTTTTATAGCTGCTTGTGCTGCCGCTAACCTAGCGATTGGAACTCTGTACGGAGAACAGCTAACATAGTCTAAGCCAACCTTGTGGCAGAACTCTATACTTGCTGGGTTACCACCGTGCTCACCGCAGATTCCAAGTTCCAAGCTCTTATTTGCAGCTCTTCCTTTTTGTATTGCGATCTTCATTAGTTCGCCAACGCCTGCTGTATCAAGCTGTGCAAATGGATTTGCTTCAAGAATTCCCTGCTCAATATACTGCGGCAAAAACTTCGCTTCTGCGTCATCGCGAGAGAAACCAAAGGTTGTCTGCGTTAGGTCATTGGTGCCGAATGAGAAGAATTCTGCATGCTTAGCGATTTCATCAGCCACTACGCACGCTCTTGGCAGTTCAATCATAGTGCCGATTTTGTATTCTACTTTTTTACCTTCTTTTTCCATTATCTCACTAGCTTTCTTTTCCACTATCGCGCGCATCTTTTCGAGCTCCTTAGCTATGCCCACTAGCGGAATCATTATCTGGAGCTTTACGTCAACACCTTCATTCATCGCTTTTATAGCAGCCTCAATTATTGCCTGCACCTGCATTTCATATATCTCTGGAAAAGTTAAGCCAAGGCGCACACCTCTGTGCCCAAGCATCGGGTTTGCTTCTGCAAGCGAGCGAGCTTTCTTAAGGATCTGTGCTTTTTCTTCAATCTCTTTTTCTAGGTTTACTTTCTCTTTGCATTGCTTGCACTCTAAATCCCGTATTTCCTCTGCAAGCACTTCTTTATTTGGCAGAAATTCGTGCAAAGGCGGATCCAAAAGCCTTATAGTTACTGGCAAACCATCCATAACTTTGAATATCTCGTAGAAGTCCTGCCTCTGCATTTTGAGCAACTTTGCCAACGCCTTTTTGCGTTCATCTTCACTTTCAGCCATTATCATCTCATGCACTATTGGCACTCTTTCCTTTGCCATAAACATATGTTCTGTTCTGCATAGGCCAATTCCCTCTGCACCGAACTCACGGGCTTTAGCTGAATCTACTGGGTTATCAGCGTTGGTTTTTACACCAAGCTTCCTTATGCTGTCTGCCCAGCCCAACAAGGTTTTTATATCCTTGCCCATCTTTGGCTCAATCATCGGTGCTTGTCCAAGAATTACATTGCCAGACGTTCCATCAATAGTAAGCCAGTCGAATTCCTTTATTACAATACTACCAACTTTAGCTTGCTTCTTTTCCAAATCTATTTGCAATGCTTCACAGCCAGCAACACAAGGCTTGCCCATTCCTCTTGCGACAACTGCAGCATGGCTTGTCATTCCGCCTCGCGATGTAAGCACGCCCTGTGCAGCTATTACTCCATGTATGTCCTCAGGCGTTGTTTCAGGCCTTACTAAGATTACTTTCTCCTTTTCATTAGCCATTGCCTCAGCAACGTCAGCATCAAATACTACTTTACCACAGGCAGCCCCTGGACTTGCAGGCAAACCCTTAGCTATAACATCTAACTTTGCATTTGGGTCAATTTGTTTGTGCAATAGTTGGTTTAGTTGTTCTGGCGTAACTCTCATTATTGCCTCATTCTTATCTATGAGTCCCTCTTTAGTCATTTCTACTGCTATACGTACTGCAGCCATAGCTGTTCTCTTTCCAGTTCGTGTTTGGAGCATATAGAGCTTGCCATCTTCAATTGTGAATTCAAAGTCCTGCATATCCTTATAATGCTCCTCAAGCTTCTTCGCTATTTTTTCCAGTTCTTCATAAGCTTCTGGCATTTCTTTAGCGAGCTCTTTTATAGGCTTTGGAGTTCTAATTCCAGCAACAACGTCTTCGCCTTGTGCAGAAAGTAAGTACTCGCCGTAAAGCCCATTCTCGCCTGTGGAAGGGTTTCTTGTGAATGCAACGCCAGTGCCTGATTTTTCGTTCTTGTTTCCGTATACCATCATCTGTATATTTACTGCAGTACCCATATCATCAGGCAAGCCATGCAGCTTTCTATAAGTAATCGCTCTCTTATTGTTCCAGGAGTTAAAAACAGCGTCTATTGCCTGAAACAGCTGCTCGAACACATCTTCCGGGAATTCCTCGCCAGCCTCTTTTTTGTATATCTCCTTGAACTCTTCCACTATTGCTTTCATATCATTAGCATCTAACTCAGAATCAAACTTAACTCCTTTTTCCTCTTTTTTCTTCTCCAAAACAGAGTCAAACTTTCTTTGGTCAATGCCCTTTACTATTTCTCCAAACATCTGAATGAGTCTTCTGTAAAGGTCGTAAGCAAAACGCTCGTTGTTTGTTTCTTCAATAATAGCTTTCATCGTTTCTTCATTTAGGCCTAGGTTAAGTATTGTATCCATCATCCCAGGCATTGATACAGGAGCGCCGCTACGCACAGATACAAGCAACGCTGGCTTTCCGCCAAACTTGCGTTTTGCTTTCGCTTCAACCTTCTTAAGCGCTTCCAATACCTGCTCCTTTAGGCCTTCGGGATACTTGCCATTATTTTCCAAAAAATGAATGCATGCTTTGGTTGTTATTGTAAAACCAGGCGGAACAGGCAATCCTAATTTTGCCATCTCCGCCAAATTGGCCCCTTTTCCTCCGAGCAGCCCTTTCATCTCTTTTGAACCTTCTTCAAAAAGATATACATATTTTTCCATATTCTCACCCTCCCCCCAAAATTTAAGAAAGAAAAATATAAAATAAAGTAATTAAAGTCTGTGGTGCGATAAAGTTAAATTTGTTAAGCAAAGGTTTTAAGGCAGATATTTTAATCCTATTTTGTGTAGCCAGAAGCTAAGCCTATCCAGTAGCACATTTTCACGTTCTTCTATTTGCTCGCCAACCAGCTTAGCAGCTAAGCGTTTGAATTGCACGCTTGCTTTTGCTTTAGGCCTGAAATGCACTACTGGGTGATTATAGGCAAAGGACTCATGGACTGCTTTATCCTCCGTTATTGTGCCAATTACAGGCGCTTCCACTATATTCTCTATTTCGCCAATCGGCAATTGTGGCAACGAAGCATTATACCTATTTACAACAACGCCAAGAACCTTTCGCTTCAATGAACGCGCTAAACGCACCGCTCTTAAAGCATCTATTACTGCAGGCAACTCCGGATTTGTTACAACCATTACATAGTTGCTAGCAAGCATTGCCATACGCGCTTCCTCATCCAAGCCAGCGCCAGCATCTACCAGCACTAAATCGGCCTTATCTTTCAGCTGCTTTATCATGTCAAATGCTCTTTCATAATCACTTGTTAAATCAGCCAAGCTTAAGCTACAAGTGACAAGTTTAACTCCTGATTCATGTGTCAGTATTGCTTGTTCCAAACTTAGTTCATCTTTAAGCACATTATTTATTGTCCTTTCAGCAGGTAAGTAACCTAAATATAACGCAGCGGTTGGGCTTGTAACATTTCCCTCAACAACAATACAGCTGTAACCTAATTTATGCAGAGCGCTTGCAATATTCAGAGCAACAGTTGTTTTTCCAACACCGCCTTTTCCAGACACTATTGAAATAACTTCTCCCATAAGCATTCACCCATGTTTAGTCCAATAGAAATATGCTTTTCTTATTTTTATTTCTTTTGCCTCTTCGTTGCTGTCAAGTTATTTGGGTTCCAGGTATTTCCAATGCAGGCATTTGGCATATGCAAAATTTCCTTAGCCTACTCTTGATATCATCTCTCCAAGCGATTTTTAACCCCTTCGCTCTATTTAATCTACCTCATAAGTTCATTTAGCGTATGCATTATCTTATTATAACGCTCTACTATTGCCGGTTCTCTTTCATGCTCGGCAAACCATGCACCGCCTTTAAAATGCTTTTTTCCAACTTCTCCTGAAACCCAATACTTTACAGGATCACCGAGCTTCACTATTCTGCCTTTTTCCATTTGTTCTATTGCCACAGCCTCCCTTAATTTTCCTCCTTTAACTGGGAGCTCCAAATGAAGCAAAATCCAGTTTTTTTCTGGGTAGAAGTCCAGTATTTTTATTCCCACTTGCTTTGCCCTTCTGATAGCCCTGGCAAGGGAAACAATGTTTTCATAACCAAAATGCCTTGTCACGTCCCGCATTCCTATATGAAATGTGCGCCAGTCGTATTTTCTCTTTATTGCTCTTTCGACTTTGGGATTTCTTTGTCTTTTTTTATGTTCTCCCTGAATTTTTCGCATGGCGCTTTCAAAAAACACCTCAAAAAGCGAGTCCAATTCAGTGTTTCTAACGTAATCTAAATACGCCCTCTGATTTGCCACCCAAGGTTCTTTTCTTTCAAGGCCCCTGAGCTTAGGCTCTTTTTTGACATGTTCAATTAACAACCTTTCAACATCTGTAAGAGGTAAAGCAAGCGACCTAGGGATGCCTTCTCTATTTGCAACAGTTGCCCCCTCTCTTCGTATGCTTCGTATCAACTCTGCTCTTTGTGCTAATCTTCTTTTAAATAAGTTGTAAGCGTCCTCGCCAATTGCGCCTTTCCTATATGCGGTTTCTACTGCATTAGAAAGTTTCGTTATCAATTCCTCGCTCCTAGCCCGCTCAATCTTATTTTCTAACTCTCTAAACACGCGGCCTCTTACCTTTGTTGTATAGCTATGCTTCTTTGGCGGTTTTTTGGGTTTTGGCATGTGCTCTCCTTTATCTTTTTATGTTACTAAATTAATATTCAATCAATTATAAAAATACTATTAAACAAACAAAAAAGAAAAACAAAACTATTTGCTTAAATCAACGCTGAAATACCTTGCAATGAATGGGTGAATCCTCTTTAGTTCCAGATAGCATTGCTGTGCTACCTTGCGATAGCTTTTGTGGCCTGCTTTTCCTGTGCGCAGGCGAATCACATGATAAAGCTCGCGTAGATTCCAAGTATAAAGGACTCTCTTTTTATAAGCCAAAGGTACGCAATATTGCGCCTCATAAGGCATTTCTTCAGCAAGCTTTCCATAGAGCTCTTTAGCCTCTTTCATAAGCTCTTTGAATTCATTGCCAAGCCCGGCTTCTTTCATTTCTTTTGGCATGCTGAATCCATGCTTTGTACTTAGTAGCTGCGTTGTTTGCGTGCACATCCTATGCCTTTGTAAATCTCTGTATGCGCCATAATCAACAAGTATTTCAAATGTATAGTAAATGTGCTCAAGCTCGCGAAGCGGAGCATCTTTATCAGTAATTCTTTTGAAAAATTCCTCAAACACCTTTTGCTTCTTCTCCCTGCTCAGTTTCTTTACCTTTGCAAGAACCTTCTCAAATGGTTCATGCAGGTGCTTATAAAGCATAGCAGCAACAAGCTTGTTCTCAGCATCTTTATCATAGCTCACAACCCTGACCTCAAACTCCTTTCCTTCGCACCCTTCTTCGCTATTTTCTTCTTTGCTTTCTCCAATTTCTCTCAACGCTAATTTCCTCAATGCTTTCTCAGTTTCTTCAATGTAGCTGCTTTTTTCAGCAGCTTTCATTAAAGTTGGCAAAAACTTGCTTGCCTCTTCCTTAATCTGTATCCCTACATCGCGAGCTTCTTCTAAAGGGTATGAGAGGAGCTTCTCTATCGCATGCACTAACGAGCGAGCGTTGAAAGTAGCGCCTAAGTTCGTTAGCGTTGCCGCTGGCAGAGTATAACGCATAACATCGCAAGCCCTGCTCTTAGTGAGCGACTCATAGAAGCGCTCATTCATTTGTTCATGCTTAGGATACTTTTCCCTCATAAACGCAAGCATTGTATTAAAGTTGTTCGTATAAAAATCAAAAAGCGAATTCATGGTTTGCTTATAATCGCTAGCAAATCTAGAATTCATTATTCTCTTTGGTTTATAGTAGCTGTTCCTATCAAATATCTGGTAACGCGTGCTTTTTTCAGTATAGCTTGCTAAGCGATTATCTTCAATCAATTTTGTAAATAAGATGCTCACTCTTTCTATTGCAATATTTAGCACTGCATGCTCCGCAACACTAAAATGCCCAAACCCAACAACCCATTTTTTATGGAATTCAGCAGCTTTCTTCTGCGCCTCTAAAAAATAGCTTGTACTTTTCTCAGAGGCAAAACCAAGCTCATCGCTCTTTATAAGCTTTAGCAGATTATCTCTGAAGCTAGCAGGCGATCTGCTCACATAAGCAAATAGAACACTTACAACTTCGGGCGGGACATTATAAACAACATAGACCTGCTTATCCAGATTGCTCACGTGCCTTGAGAGTATTTCAGCATCCTCTTTTGAATAGTGCATAAAAACACCTCTAAAAAGTAAAGGAAAAACTAATTTAATATTTCTTATATAATATTCGCTGTTTGCCGAATTTTTTATTGGCAAAAAGCGTAACCTTTTTTAAGGTTTGCAGAGCAATTCTTATACACGGTGCAACCTATGAATTCAGATATAAGTAAATTTTATGAGAAAAGCTGGGAGGAGCGCTTAACCATTTTAAAAGAGCGTTGCCAGCTTAACGAAGAGGAGATTTCCTTGCTTAAATCTCTCAAACCTCTGGATTTTAGCACCGCAAACATAATGATTGAAAATGTTATTGGCATATTTGGCTTGCCGCTTGCAGTAGCTACACATTTCAAAATAAACGGCAAGGACTATTTAATTCCAATGGCTATAGAGGAAAGCAGCGTTGTTGCTGCTGCAAGCAAAGCAGCAAAGCTTGCAAGGCTTACTGGCGGTTTTAAGGCAGAGGCTGCTGAGCAGATAATGATTGGTCAGATTCAGATCTTTGCTGCAAAGGAGAAACAAAAAGAAATTGTTGAGAAGATAAACGCCAATAAAAAAATGCTTCTTGAGAGAGCTAACACTTGCGATGCTGTTCTCGTTTCTTTTGGCGGTGGTGCCCGCGATATTAAAATAAAGCGATTTGATGATTTTATGGTTTTGCATCTGCTTGTTGATGTAAGAGACGCTATGGGCGCCAACGCTGTAAACACAATGTGCGAAAAGCTCGCGTTCGAGATAGAAAAGCTTTGCGATTGTAAAATTGGTTTGAAGATTCTGTCAAACCTTGCGATTTATAGAATGGCCAAAGCTAAAGCGGTTTTTCCAAAGGAAGTTTTGGGCGAAGCAGTAGATGCAGTTATTGAAGCTTGGCGTTTCGCAAGCCTTGATCAATTTAGGGCAACAACGCACAATAAAGGAATAATGAACGGCATTGATGCTGTTGCTATTGCTTGTGGCAACGATTTTCGCGCCTTGGAAGCAGGCGCTCATAGCTATGCCTGTTTGGATGGAAGATACAAGCCCTTAACGCGCTATTGGAAAGACAAGCAAGGCAACCTTGTTGGCGAAATAGAATTGCCAATACAAGTAGGCATTGTTGGAGGCTCTACGCGGGTAAACCCAATGGCAAAGCTCTGTTTAAAGATTCTTGGAGTCAAAAGTGCTAAAGAGCTTGCGTGCGTGCTTGCAAGCATTGGCTTAGCACAAAACTTTGCAGCTCTTTATGCTCTAGCAACTGAGGGCATACAGCGAGGCCATATGAGGTTGCATGCTGAAAACATTGCTGTTCAGGCAGGAGCAAAAGGCGCTGAAATAAAAAAAGTTGCTTTGAGAATGATTGAGATGCAAAGCATAAATGAAGCTACCGCTAAAGAAATACTTAAAGAGATTAGGAAAGGTGCTTAGAATGAACGCTGGCATAATAGGTTATGGTGTGTATATTCCAAGACTAAGGATAAAGGTTAGCGAGATAGAGAGAGTGTGGCAGAGAAATGCTAGCGGTTTAGCGGTTAGCGAAAAAGCAGTTGCGGCAAGCGATGAGGACTCATGCACTATGGCTGTTGAGGCTGCTCGCAGAGGCATAGAAGATTTTTCTATAAATCCAAAAAGAATAAACGCTATTTATATAGGTAGCGAATCACATCCTTATGCTGTTAATCCAACAGCAAGCATCGTAGGCGATGCCTTAGGAACAACAAATAAGTATTTTGCTGTGGATATGGAGTTTGCCTGCAAGGCAGGCACAGCAGGCTTGCAAGTATGCTATGCACTGAAAAAAGCTCGCATGATAGATGTTGGCTTAGCTATTGGCACAGATACTGCCCAAAGCAAACCAAACGATGCTTTAGAATTCACTGCAGCAAGCGGAGCTGCGGCTTTTTTTATCGGCGATTCTAAGAATGAGATAATAGCAGAAATAGAGCACACCTGTAGCTTCACAAGCGATATGCCTGATTTCTGGCGCAGGCCGAGAGCAGAGTTTCCAGAACACACTGGCAGATTTACTGGTGAAGCATACTTTAAGCACATTATAAATGCAGCAAAGCTATTAATGGAAGAAACCGGCTACAACGCTAGCGATTTTGATTACGCTGTTTTCCACCAGCCGAATGGAAAGTTTCCGCTCAAAGCAGCCAAGATTTTAGGAATTCCTTCTGAGAAGGTAAAGCAAGGATTGCTAACGCCACATATAGGCAATACCTATAGCGCATCAACCCTTATTGGTTTAGCAAGCGTTTTAGATGTTGCCAGGCCAGGGCAAAAAGTGTTAGCGGTAAGCTATGGTAGCGGCGCAGGTAGCGACGCTTTTGTTTTGAATATAACGGAGAATATCAAAAACAGAAGAGCAAGCAGAGCTGTGCTTGAGATGATTAAGGAGAAGGAGTACATAGATTATGCCTTGTATGTAAGACATAGACACAAGATAAAGAGCTTGTAGGTGGTTTTATGGGTGTTGTGATAGTCGGAGCAGGCATAACAAAGTTTGGTGAGCACTGGGACAAAGCATTTAGAGAGCTTATAGCAGAAGCAGGTATTAAAGCAATACAAAGCTCTGGTTTGCGAGGTGAGCAAATAGAGGCTATTTATGGCGGCTGCATGGCGTCTGGCAGATTGATAGGGCAGGAGCATATTGGCGCATTAATTGCTGACCAGCTTGGTTTGAACCCAATTCCAAGCACGCGTTGCGAGGCTGCCTGCGCTTCAGGCAGCGTAGCTTTGAGAATGGCTTGCTTGGCAATAAAGAGCGGCTTGCACAGCATTGTTGCGGTTGGTGGCGTCGAAAAGATGACTGAGTTAAATACAGAAGGAGTGAGCTTCGCTTTAGGTGGCGCAGGAGATCAAGAAATAGAGCTCTTCCATGGAGCAACCTTTCCAAGCCTATATGCATTATTAGCTAGAGCCCACATGCATGCTTACGGCACAACAGAAGAGCAAATGGCTTCTGTAGCTGTGAAAAATCATGCTAATGCAATGCTGAATCCAAATGCACAGTTCCACAAAGAAATAACAATTGAACAGGTGATGAATTCCAACTATGTTGCAGAGCCAATAAAGCTTCTTGATTGCTCACCAATAACTGACGGTGCTGCAGCTCTTATATTATGCTCAAAGGATAAGGCAAAAGAGCTCGGTTTAAAAGGTGTTGAAATTGTTGCTTCGGAACAGGCATCGGATAGCTTAGCTTTAACAGGCAGAAAGAGCCTAACTGAGTTGAGAGCTACGCGCATAGCAGCTCAAAAGGCATATGAAAAGGCAGGGATAACGCCAAGCAAAGTAGATTTTGCTGAGGTGCATGACTGCTTCACCATTGCCGAGATTCTTGCAATAGAAGACCTTGGCTTCTTCAAAAAAGGCGAGGGCGGCATCGCAAGCGAAAAAGGCAAAACATCACTAAAAGGAAAAATTCCAATAAATCCAAGCGGTGGCTTAAAAGCGAAAGGACATCCTGTAGGTGCTACAGGTGTTGCTCAAGCAGTGGAAGCTTACTTACAATTAATGGGCTTAGCGGAGCAACGACAGATTAAAAACGCTAAAATTGGCTTAACGCATAATGTTGGTGGCTCCGGTGCTACAGCAGTTGTAACAATCTATAAGAGGTTTAAGGGGTGATTGTATGCAGAACATTGCTCCATTAAATTGGCGTCGTTTCCCAGAGCGCTATTTGCTTAAAGGCAATTACTGCGAGAATTGTAAGCAGGCGTTCTTTCCTCCTCGTGCCATATGCCCAAACTGCAGGCGCAAAGGAAAGCTAGTGAGCATGGAAATGCCCCGCACAGGAAAAATAATAAGCTATACAAAGGTTTACGTTCCGCCAGAAGGCTTCAAAAACGAAGCGCCTTACTATCTGGCAATAATTGAGCTTGAAAACGGCGCTCGCGTATTAAGCCAGATTGTTGATTCAGAACCAGAAAAGATCAAAATAGGAGCAAAGGTAAAGAAGGTGTTTAGGCGAATAGGCGAACCAGATAAATATGGAACAATAACTTATGGGTATAAGTTTAAGGTTGTCGAATGAATGAAATTTTATTCAAATTATCAAAAAAAGCAAAAACATTATGCAAAACGTTTACAAGTTTGCTTACCAGACCTATTTAGGGCAAAAAGTCCAAACCCGGAATTGTTTTTACGACATGGGCTTCCAATTTATTTATATACCTAATTATGCGTCTTTTTTCTTCTTCACTTAAGTTTTTTGCATCTTTCACCTCTAATTCTAACTCCCCAAGCTGTTGTAATTTGTATAAACGATCGTATTCATTCGCGGCAGCTTCGCCAATAGAAACGCCTGTGTGCTCTTTCATCTCTCTAAGTGCTTCTTGCGTTTCTTCAGGAGTAAGCTCTGCTTTAAAAGTATTCAAGACCATAAACTCGAAAAGTTTGCCTATATTTTTAGCTGCTGGGCGAGTAGGCTCTGAAACTATAAGCTTTGCTCTTTTTATCGGGTCACGGACTTTTGCAAGTTTTTCCTGGAGACGAACGGATTTTTCAAGAAGTTCGTGCGCCCCTTTTCTAACTTCATAGGGAAGACTCTTGTCCATAGCAATCTTTCTGAGATACCGCTCACTTACTCCTGAAATAATATTTTGTTTTAGAAAGGAGAAAGTTTCTCTTAAAAGTTTTCTTGCTCTTTCGCGATTTCCTCTATGAAACTCTTTTCTTATTTCTGGTAGTAGGGCCCTCATCTTTCTGCTCAAGTGCTTTTCACTTGCTGTTAGTGGTTTTTTAGGAACCCTTCCAATAGGTTTTTTTGGCATAATACTCCCCATATTTCTATATTTTAAGTTATTTAAATAGTTTTGTTATTAGAATTATTAATTTAATGAAAAATATTGATTGACGGGGTTTTATGCCTGCAAAACCAAGAAGAGTTAAAAGAACCAGAAAAGTCCCTCCACAAGCTAAGCAGCAGCATAGAAAGCTTTCTGCTCGCCTTCGTTGGCCTAAAAGAGCAAAAATAATAGAGCGCTACATTCGAATGACTTTTAATAGACTTGCTCGAGAGGGCAAGCTTAGTGCAGCACATCATTTAGGGCACGTAGAAAGGGTTTCTTTCTATGCTGGGAAATATGTTGAGCTTCTCAGCAAAAATCCAGCGCTGCAAATACAGGCAAAAATTGCAGGCTTAACGCATGATAGAATAAGATATCCTACTGAACAAATATCGCATGAAGAAGCAAGCGCAAGATTCATGGAATCCCTTTTTGCAAAGAGATATGGTGAAGAAGCAACAAAGCGCATTACAACAGCGATCGCTAAGCATGGAAAATTACCTGCATTGAGTGAGGTTGGAAGAAATGTTATAAGAGACGCAGTTGTTTTCGCAGATAAATTCTTTGAAGCAAACGGTGCTTACATCGCTTTCCGCAGGGCGATGTTCATGGGCGAGCGCAAGGATAGGCGCGAGGAAGCTCGGCGGAAAGGGTATAATTTAAACACTACGGAAGGTAGAAGAAAAGCAGCCATTGATTTTACCTTAGATGAAACGGAAAAAAGAATAGCCAGATTCTCTGATCCAAGTAAGATTCCCAAATTTTTACATCCATTTGTTAAGTATCAAGTAAGCTGGCAGATTAAGCTTAGAGACGCTCTACAAAGAAGAGAACCTTCAATTGTGAATATGGTTACTTATCTATTTGAAGAAGGGCTGAAACCAGGAAAAGAGAGAAGGCCTTTGGATGAAGTAATAAAGAGCTATAAACCAATTGGTAAATTAGATGCAGAATTTAAGCGAGAAGCTTTGCGTTATTTAAATGGCGAGCTCTGGGAAGAATTCGTTAAAAGGGTTAAGGTGCCTAAATAGTAATATGTTGCTTTTATATATTGGGTGGTTTTGTGCGTTTTGTTAAGGCAAGTGCTCCAGGCAATCTTTTCTTCGCTGGCGAGCATGCAGTTGTTTATGGGTATCCGGGAATAATTGCGGCAATAGGAAAACGCACCTATTGTATAGCAAGCGAAAGAACTGACAGTAAGGTTTTGATCGATAGTAAAGAATTTGGCAAAGCTTCTGGTGTGCTTGAAAGCGCAACCGTTACTTCAAGAGAAGGAAAGAAAGAGCTAATGCCCTTATTCAATCTAATCGAGATTCTTGCAAAGAAACACGAAATTAAGAAAGGGCTGGAGCTCAAAATAGAATCAGAGATAGCTATAGAATCGGGAATGAGTTCAAGTACTGCTGTGCTAAGCGCAATTCTCTGCTCTGTAAATGAGCTTTTAGGGCTAGGAATAGAAAAAAAAGAATATTTTGATTACCTCTATCCGTTGCAGGTTGAAATTCACGGAGGCAAAGCTTCAGGTAGCGAAATAATTTCCAGCTCAATAGGCGGCTACCACCGCATACGGAAGATTGAAAAGAAGGGAAAAGCGAGGCTCACCTGGAAAAGCCTGGGCGAGCATAGTTTCAGTGTGGTTATCGGCAATACTCGTGTTAGAGCCCCAACGATGCTCACAGTAAAGCACCATGTGCCTTCGCTTATGAAGCGTTTCCCAGGCGTGGTTGAGCAGGCATTTGAAAGGGTCGCAGTAATATGCAATAAGATGGAGAAAGCGCTTGCCGAAGAAGACGTTGAGCTTTTAGGTATTCTGATGAACGAAAACCAGAGGCTGCTTGCTGAATTAGGTTTGAGCCATCCAAAGCTGGATGATTGCATAAATGAAGCTTTAAAAGCAGGCGCTTTAGGCGCAAAGCTTTCTGGCGGAGGTTGGGGCGGCGCTATGTTCGCTCTTGTAAGAGAAGGAGATGAACAGAAAGTAGCTAAGGCCATTGAAAGCACAGGCGCGGAAGCAATAATAACCACAATTGGCGGAGCAGGAGCAAGATGCGAGTAATTGTTGGTATTTGTGGAGCTAGCGGAGTTAGCTACGCAAAGCTACTTCTTGAGGAGCTTAAAAAGCGCAAAATTGAAACGCATGTGATTACTTCTGATTGGGCTAAGAAAATATTACAGTATGAATTGCCAGAAGCAAAAATAGAAGAGCTAGCAAATTACGTATATGACAATAGCGATTTAGCTGCAAACATTTCAAGCACAAGCTTTCTTACTGATGCAATGGTTATTCTACCCGCAACCGTTAAAACAGTTAGTGATATCGCTAATGCCCATGTTGACAATTTAATCGCACGCTGTGCAGACAATATGCTCAGGCAGCACAAAAAGCTCATTGTTTGTATAAGAGAAACGCCGCTCAGTGCACCAACTTTGAAAAACCTTTATAAGCTGGCTTTGTATGGCGCAATAGTTTTTCCGCTAAGCCCCGCTTTTTACCACAAGCCAACAACAATAGAAGAGATGCAAAGCTTTATAGTAGGAAAAATACTTGATTTATTAAGCATAGAGAACAATCTCTTTAAGAGGTGGAAAAATGAGCTTTAGGGGGTTTTTGCAAGCTCTTGAACGCTCACAGAAACTCGCAAAAATAGAAAAACCAGTTTCAAAAGAGCTTGAAGCAGCAGCAATACTAAAGGAACTTGATGGCAAAGCGGTTCTTTTTGAAAATATAAAAGAATCGGAGTTTAAAGTAGCAGGCAATGTTTTTTCTTCAAAGGAGCTTATCGCTAGCTACTTTGGCTGCAAGCAGGAAGAACTCATAAAAAAAATGATTGGTGCTTTGAATAATCCAACAAAGCCTAATATAGTTGATAAAGCCCCTTGCCAAGAAGTTGTGATAAATGAAAACGAAGTGGATTTGGATAAGCTACCAATACTTAAGCACACAAGAATAGATGGCGGCAATTATATTACCGCAGGCGTTTTTATTGCTAGAGACGCAGAGCATGGTTTAAACGCTTCATTCCATAGATGCATGCAGCTCGATAAGAAGCGCTTTTCCGTTCGCGTGTGCGAGCGCAACCTTTATGAATTCCTGAAGAGAAACGATAATGAGCTTAAAGTTGCTGTTTGCATAGGCAACCCAGCAAACGTTTTGCTAGCGGGCGCAACAAGCCCAGCTATCGGCCAATTCGAGCTTGAGATAGCAAATAGCCTGCAAAACCTTTCTTTAGTTAAAGCAAAATATGCTGATGTTTTGGTTCCTGCTGAAAGCGAATTCATAATTGAAGGCATACTTACAATGAATGAGCTTGAAGATGAAGGCCCATTTTTGGATTTAACTGGTACGAGAGATATTATAAGGAAGCAGCCAGTGCTGAAGGTGAAAAAAATCACTCACAGAAAGCAAGCAATATGGCATGCGTTGCTGCCAGGCGGCAATGAACATGGCTTGCTTATGGGAATGCCTCGCGAACCAACAATATTCAATGAGGTAAATAAAGTTGCAAAGTGTATAAATGTAAACATCACGCAAGGAGGTTGCTCGTGGTTGCATGCGGTAGTGCAGATAGAGAAAGAAAGCGATGAGCAAATAAAGAAAGTAATTGATGCTGCTTTTAAAGGGCATGGCTCATTGAAGCATGTTTTTGTTGTTGATAAGGATATAAACCCAAATGATATGCAAGCAGTGGAGTGGTGCTTAGCAACGCGTTTCCAGGCGGACAAAGATCTTTATTTATACCCCAAAGAAAAAGGTTCGAGCTTAGACCCTAGCGCTGAACAGCCGAGCAGAAAAACTTGCAAAGTCGGCTTCGACCTTACAGTTCCACTAGCACGAGACAGCAAGCACTTTGAGAAAGTACAGTATGAAAAAGTTGATTTGAAAAAATTCTTAAGTTGAAGGGATTTTTATGCAGCTCACAAAAGAAGAGCGTGCTATGTTAAAAGGAAAGCATGGGAAAGCAGCAAAGAAAGCAATGCAGATACTTGTTACCTTAGGCCACATATATGGAGCAAAAAGATTAATTCCGGTTAAAAGCGTGCAAATTGCAGGCGTAAGCTATCATAATTTGGGCGATGCTGGCTTAGAGCTTCTTGAGGATTTAGCAAAAGACGCTCGCGTAAGAGTTTTAACAACATTAAATCCAGCAGGCATGGACCTAGAAAACTGGAGAGCCTTAGGTATAAGTAAGAGCTTTGCTGAGAAACAGAAAAGGGTTATTGAAGCATTTAGAAAGATGGGAGTTACAATAACATGCACCTGTACACCTTACCTTATCGGCAATTTACCGCTTTTTAATGAGCATATCGCATGGAGTGAAAGTAGCGCAGTTTGCTTCGCTAACTCTGTGCTTGGAGCAAAAACCAATCGCGAAAGCGGCTTTTCGAGCTTAGCAAGTGCATTGACAGGCAAAACTCCTGAATATGGGCTGCATTTGGATAAAAACAGGCGAGCAAAAGTGATTGTGGAAGTTAAGGCAAAACTGGAAAGCATTGCCGATTTCGGTGCTTTAGGCAAAGCGATAGGCGATAAGATAGGCAACACAATTCCCCTAATAAAAGGTGTGCGCGAAGCGGATCTAGAACAGCTGAAGAGCCTATGTGCTTCTATTGCAACTTTCGGTGGCACAGCATTGTTCCATATGGAAGGAATAACTCCTAATAAAACAAAGGTTCCAAGAAAAAAAGTATACATAACAAAGAGAGACATTGAGAAAGCAAAGAAAGAGTTGAGTGATAGAACAGAAATAGATTTTATTGCAATAGGCTGCCCACATGCTTCGCTTAGAGAGCTTGCAGATATTGCAAGGGTGCTTAAAGGCAAGAGAGTGAAAAAGGAGTTCTGGATTGCATGTGCAAGGCCCATTAAAAAAGTCGCAGATCTTATGGGCTACACTGAAATAATTGAAAAAGCTGGTGCAAAGTTTGCTTGTGATACCTGCATGGCGGTAGCGCCCTTAAAAGGTCACTTTAAAGGAATGATGACAAATTCAGCCAAAGCCTGCTTTTATGGTCGCGGCTCGAACGCATTTAAGGTAAAAATTGCTACGCTGGAAGAATGTGTTAGGGAGGCATTGAAATGATTTTGCGTGGCAGAAAGATTTTTTCTGGCAAGGTAAGCGGCATAGCTATGATAAGCGAGCAACCAATCTCGTTTTATGGCGGCGTGGACCCTAAGACAGGCATTGTTGTTGAAAAAGGACATTCTTTAGAAGGTAAAAGCATTGCTGGGAAAATCCTCGTATTTCCAAGCGGCAAGGGTTCAACAGTGGGCAGCTATACAATATACCGCCTGAAGAAAAATGGAAAAGCACCCAAAGCGATGGTACTCAAAGAATGTGAAGCAATAGTTGCTGTTGGTGCGATACTTGCCGAGATTCCATGTGTTGATAAAATAAAAATAGAAAAAATAAAAGATGGTTCAACTATAGAGGTTAATGCTGATAAGGCAGAGGTAAGAATATGAAAAAACTTGTGTTGGTTAAGCTTGGCGGTTCGTTAATAACCGATAAAACAAAAAGAGAATGCTTGCGCAAAAGAACGCTTGCAAGGCTTGCTCGCGAACTGAAAGATGCTGGCAAAAAAGTAAAGCTAATTGTTGGCCATGGCGGCGGTAGCTTTCCCCACTTTCCAGCAAAGAAGTACAGAGTAAATGAAGGAATCATCGATGAAGATAGTATAAAAGGTTTCTGCCTTACGCATGACTCAGCAGCTCGCTTGAACAGACTTGTTGTAAAAGCATTTCTTAAAGCAGGCATTAACGCTGTTAGCTTACAGCCGAGCGCTTGCATGCTCTGCAAAGATGGCAAGATCGTTAAATCATTTTTGGAACCGATAGAGGAAATGCTAAAGAATGACATTATGCCAGTGCCTTATGGTGATGCTGCTTTAGATCTAAAGAAAGGCATTACTATAATTTCAACAGAGCAGGTGCTTTCTGAACTTGCATTGAAGCTAAAAGCAAAACGCATTGTTGTTGCAGGTATTGTTCCGGGCGTATTTACCGCAGATCCTTTCAAAGATAAAAACGCTGAGCTAATACCTCGCATAACAAGAGAAAACTTTAGTGAAATAAGAAAGATGCTTTCAGGTTCGCATGGTGTGGATGTCACAGGCGGAATGCTTTCTAAAGTTGAAGAAATGCTAACATTGGCTGATAAAGGGGTAAAATCACAAATAGTTGGTGCTGAGAAGCCAGGTGTTCTAAAAAAAGCGTTGCTCGGCAAGAATGTTGGGACGATAATAGAGTGATTCTATGCTTGTTGTGTTTGATTTTGATGGTGTTTTAGCAGACCCTGTGTTTAGCATCGCAACTATAGCACATAAAGCCTATTGCAAGCTTTACCATAAGATTCCGCTAGAGTTTGTTGTAAAAGCGATAAGAGATGCTAAGCATGTCCTGCGGGCAGGCCCGGATATAATGCCTGTTGTTTTATTAGCTGTGGAAGGAAAAAACCTAAAGCGCCTAACAAGAGAAGAACTGCTTGAATTTGAAAAAAGCTTGGGAAAGAAGCTAAGCAAGCTTGAACAGGCTTATTATCAGCCAAAGGTCTCGTTGCGGAAGAATAAGAAATATTGGGCTTCGCTTTTCAGGCCTCATAAAACCGCTTTAGCTCAATTTAAGAAAGTGATGAAAAAACATAAAGTGCTTATTGCAACAACTAGGCATCGCGAGGACATTTTGGTATGCTTCGATAATTGGGGCGTGCGGTTTGATGAAAATAACATAGTTGATTTACGCATTTCCAAGGATAAGCAGGAACAGTTTAGATATATAAGGAAAAAGATGAAGGTCCCTTTCAAAAGAATGATTTTTATTGAAGATACTTTGTGGAATGCCCGCGCTGTTAAGAAGCTTGATGTGCAGGTTTTGCTCTCCACGTGGGGGCTCTCAAATAAACAGCAATGGCTTGAAGCGGAAAAGCTTGGCATAAAGCCGATAAAGAGGCAGAGCGATATATACAAAGAAATTGAAAAAATAGAATATTTGCTTGAAAGCAATCAATGAGAGCGTATTGTTTATCAGGGGTTTTTTGGGCGAAAATTTAATAAATGAGCATTGCGTATGTTTTAATGTGGTAGGTATGGACGGTGCAGAAAAAGAATTCACAACAGCATATGGAAAATTGCTTCTGTACTCTTTTTTAATGGTATTTATAATTATAGGCGTTGTGTTCTTCGGTTTTGGTATTCTTGGAAGGTTTCTTGGAGCAGCATCTTTCTACCTAATCCCAATTTTAGTTGTAGCAATAGTATTGGGATTTTATTATTTCTTTTTTGTGAAATCCGGAATATATGCTAAAATGTTCAAATCCTCGGTAAAGATGTTCCAAGATACAGCGTTAGGTGACCAGAATAAATATTATAAAGAGTATCTGAAGGGTCAATTGAGGGAGGAATTAAAGGAGGAACTGAGGCGCGAAATGTTGGAAGAGATGAAAAAGAAGGAACTTCACGAAGAGTCGAAGAAAGAGTTAGGAAAGAAGGTTTCCCAAGAAGCAGGGTGGCAAGAATAGAGCAATTAGAATTTTAATAACATTTTAATACGGTTTTTTTATGGCAATTAAGGACCGAAAGCTCGATCATCTGAGAATCGCACTAAATAAAGATGTTCAATTCCGCGAGAAGACCACATGGCTCGAGAAGGTTTTGCTTGAGTATCGCTGCTTGCCTGAAATAGACTTAAGCGATATTTGCTTGGAAACAGAATTCTTGGGGAGAAAACTGAAAGCACCAATTGTAGTCAGCGGAATGGTCGGTGGCATAGCTGAAGCAAAGAAAATAAACAAAGATATTGCAAAAGCCTGTGAAGCTCTTGGTTTGGGTTTTGGCATTGGATCGCAGCGCGCTATGCTTGAGGATCCGAAGCTTACAGAGACCTATTATGTCAGGGATGTTGCTCCAAACATTTTTTTGGCTGGCAACGTTGGGGTTACGCAGATAAAGGATTATTCAACAGACCAGATGGAGCAGGCTTTGGATTCTATTGGTGCGGATGCTTTAGCAATACATTTGAATGCTGCTCAGGAAGCAGTCCAGCGAGATGGAACACCAAATTTTAAAGGCTGCTTAAAGGAGATAGCTCGCGTAGCCAGAGGGCTAAGCAGGCCGGTGTATGTTAAGGAGGTTGGCCACGGAATAAGCTTTTCTGTAGCAAAGGAACTTGCAAAAACCAATATTAAAGCGATAGATGTTCAGGGTGCTGGCGGCACTAGCTGGGTTGCGATAGAAGCATTGCGCTCTAAAAATGGATTTGGCAAGGTTTTTTGGGATTTTGGCATTCCAACTGCAAGCAGCATTGCTGAATGCAGAAAAGCATTCAAGGGCCCAATAATTGCTAGCGGAGGCATTCGCTCAGGCCTGGATGCTGTTAGAGCCTTTGTTCTTGGCGCGGATTTAATCGGCATAGCTTTGCCAGTGCTCAAAGCACAGCAAAGAGCAGGCTCAAAAGGCGTTGAGCAATATTTAAAGAGGATAATTGAGGAGATGCGCATAGCCTTACTTTTAATTGGTGCTAAAACACCAAAAGAGGCTTTGGGCAGAGGAAGGTTATCTCTATAATCTTATACATAACTACTTTAGCTCATTTGTTTTAAGGATTGGAATATTGAAATTCGCAAGAATTTCCAAAATTTCCTTCCTTCTACCAGCCAACCCCTTCTTTTCAATCACAAACGCTTCTACATTTTCAACAGTATTTACAATAGCTTTTTCAACCATTTGCTTATTCAAAAACCGTAATGCATATTTTGCACACATGTGGGAAAAAGCGTATTCTGTTTGCAGAGCAATCCTTGTAAAGTGTGGATTGTAGTGCATACCTCCAAATCCAAGAACAGCTTTACATTTCACAGCCTTGGTTGTTTCCAATATTGTTTCAGCTATTGCTTCAGCAGCTTTTTTATCCTTCCATTGTTCGATACTCGAACCAAGTTCTATATAAATAGTTGGTTTTTCTAAGTAAGGCCCGTGGTGAGTCGCTTCATAACTAACCTCATAGCTCAGATTTTTTTCGTCCCTCTGTCTCTGCAATTCCATCAAATAGCTTTTCATAATCGCTGCACTTGTCTTAACAAGCTCAAAGTCCTTACCGCCTAATTCTGCCCTGCCCCAATTCCCAATAGGATGCACAGTAAGTGTAGGCCTTTTTGAAACACTGGAGTGCTTAGAAGCAAAAATAATATAATCACAAGGAATTTTGTCTACATAATTAGCATACACCTGATCCTCATTTATAAAATATAATTTCATTTCTCGTTCTTTCAAGAAATAGACTGCATTGCCATCAAACTCCTCATTAGTTTTCTCAAAACCGCCCTCTATCAGCAACTCGCTGATAAGCATACCCGCAGGATCAAGCTTTGAAGCAACTATTGCATACATAAAAATAATTTTGTTCTAGAAAAAGCATATAAAAGGCACTAATTATTTTCTATGGAGCTCTGTTAATTTGTTAAGCGCTTTTTCTATCTGTTCGTACCATTCTTCTAATTCTTTTTTAATATAAAATTTTGTGCTTGCCGCCAGATCTTCCCGTTCTGCATTTGGTGCAGGGTTTATATAATACCGGGTGTTTTTCCTTGCAATAACTCCTAATTTAATAAGTTTATTTAAATGATACCTTACCAGGCGTTCAGATATGCTTATATGTCTCTCAGTTTCTAAATATTTTTTAATATCAGCAGATGAAGGGTTTATGTTTTTTTCAAGTAGAAAGTAAAATAATGCATCTATTATTTCGAGCAGCATCGTTCTACTTTCCCTTTCGCTTATTAGCCCAAAGCTTAGTGCCAACCATCTCAACAGAGAGCGTTTCGTTAACAAAACGCTTGGCGGCAGATCAAGTTTTCTTAAAACGATTGTTTTTCTGATCAATTCTGCCTCTGGAAACTCCATGCAACCACCAAAAAATTTTTCCAAAAGAAATAGTTTATTTCTCTTTTTATTACTTTTCCTTGTTTGAGCAGACACCCATAACCTAAAATTATGTTTTTAATAGGAAGCCCACTTCTTTCTTATTGGGTGAAAAGAATGCCGATAATAATAGATTATAGGTTTAGCCCACTTCGAATGGTTCTACATAAACGCGATAAAGTGAATTTTGACATCTTTATAAAGAACACAGATCCAGAAACAAAAAACCTTACAGTAAGAATTATGTTGCCGCCAGAACTTGCGTTTAGCAAAGGTGGATTTAAAACAGCGGAGCTTGTGAGGATACAGGGAATAAAACCTAATGAGGAAAAGACACTCTATTTTGAGCTATATCCTAAGCCAAGCACAACAGCAGGCGAAAAAGAGATCGCAGTACGTGTCCAAGAACACTTGGGGAATTATCAATACACAAATAAACAGTATGATAAAACAATAACTCTTATTGTTGAGGAGTGACCTCTTTGGTGAAAAATAGAAGTGCCTGGATCTTAGTGCTTCTTACCTTCTTTCTGCCGAACCTTGCTGCTTTTTGCATTGATGACCCCAATATTGTGGAACAGCAATACTCTTTTCTGTCCTCATTAAAGGAGCAACTTATCGAAAAAGAACCGCTTAGATCCGATGATTTGCAAGTGCTGCGTTCGGGAATTATTGCCGAGATTGAGCTTAGCGACAGCTCAGTGATTTCTTGGAAAGCTTACAACACAATACCTGTAAAAATAGAGCTAACCTCCAATCAGCTTAAGGGAACTAGGATGTATTATTCGCTTCTTGATTCCCAGCAAAATTTATTGAATTTTAATGATAGCCTGCTTGTTTGGACATACAACGGAAATGCGATAGTTGATAGTTTTAAAGCTAGAACAGAAGAATGCAGGCATACAAATATAAACGCAGCGCTTCTCAATCTTCAAAATTTTAATGGGCAGAAAATAGTTGCTTATGCGTTCCTGCCACGCGGTGCAAAGCTGCAGATACATTGCTTTACTGGTAGTGGGCAATTAAATGTTTATTACTTTGACGGAAGCATGCGAACACTTAAACTTTCCAAGGAAAGCAGCGCAAAGATTGTCACCCTTGGCTATTTGGGTACAGAATCTCTTAATATTAGTGATATAATAGAGCTAATAAGAGAAAACAAGGTGTGTGTTGAAAGATCTGCAAATAAGATAAGGTTAAGATGGAATCCTGAAGCAATATTTTCTGCACAAGGAACAGAACAGCAGCAAGTAACACAAGCACCTTTGGAACCAGATTCCGATAGTGATGGCATTCCCGATACAAGTGACTCATGCCCAACACAGCCAGAAACGTTCAATGGTTACGATGATGAGGATGGTTGCCCAGATAGGGCACCGACACAACCAACTACTCATCATCTGGATTGCGGGCAAGTTGCCTCAGCAAACTCGTTGTCTCAATACAACTTCATCTTTCTTCCGTTGCAGTGGAACGATTCCCTTAATGGTTCTTCTGGAACTTATGAAGAAAATGTTGATCGGCAGCTTAATTTCTTCTTACAAAAAACCGGACTTCAGGGTTGCAATAAAATCGCAAAGATTGTAATGAGCAAAGAGGAAGTGCGCGATTGTGGCTTGGAATCGATAAACCTAAGCTGCATTGATACATCAAGGGCTCCAGCATTAATACTAAAATGCGTACAAAGAAAAAGAGGCATTAACATAAATTCAACTAACAACATAGCAATAGCGCTTACAAACACTCCTGATTTGGGTAAAAATATTGGAAGCGGTTGCAGGCCTATTGGTGCAATAACCACCTTCTTCGGCCAACCGATAATTATAATTGCTACAAGCTATTCGAGCTTTCTCACTTCTCATGAACTGGGCCATAGGTTGTTCTATTTTTGTGACCAGTATAATCTTGGTGCGTATGTTTATCAGAATTCGATGTTAAAGCGGGCCAATATGCCGAGCTTTTCTCCAGGTTGTCAGAACAAATACCCCGGACCATATAAAATTGTCAGCGGTATACCTCATGCAATACAGAGGTATAATGTTTTGTATGAGAATGGCAGGCTTATAATAGATAGGCGTGCTTCTGAGAGCTGTCCTCCTTATCCAAAGTGTTCTTATGAAGTTGGGGGTTTTGTTACGTGTTGCCCAAATGTGAATAAAGCTGCCAAAGGGGTGGATTGTAGCGGAAGGTTCATTCCTCTACAAACAGCAGGCGCCACAGCGAATGTAGCAGTTAGCATAATGGGCCCGGTTTTCAAGACAGCGGACGGAAGGGGTGCTAACATTCCGCGCGACTTTGATTGCTTTGAGAAGGAAGCAATAGCCAGGATAGTGGGGTGCTAAGCTAAATGTTCAAAAAATTTTTAGTGCTTATTGCATACCTAATACTTGTTCAGTTCTGTTTTGCCCAGCAACTTATGCCTGTGATAATGGTTTCAATAAAGGCCAATGAAGGGAAAATAACTATAAGCGATGTTCGCGTAGTGGTAGATCATTTAAGCGAGCCTGAAGAAGCTGGCAGACATGTAATAAAACTTAAAGATGACAAAAACAAGACACTTTATCAGCTAAAAGTTTATATGCACGGTGTGGGCTTTCCACCCTATGGTGCGGAGATGAGCAAAGAAGAGCTTGAAGAGTTTTACAAATCCCTTGAAGAGAACTTTGAAAAAACCGTTTATTTACCTTATTTGAAAAAGGCCATATACATAACATTAGAAGATTCCAATGGTGAGGTAGCAAGGTTCGATTTAAGTAAGCTCTGCAACAATAATGGCGCTTGTGAAGAAAACGAGAATTACTTAAGCTGTGCAAGCGATTGCCCGCTGAGCGAAAAAGACGATTACTGCTTACCGTTAAAAGATTCTATATGTGACCCGGATTGCAGCAAAGGTTTAGATTCTGATTGTGGTGCTAAGAAGAATATACCCCTATTCATTACATCTAATTATCTATTTTTAGCAATCGCGCTGATTATTGTTGTGATAGCTGCTTACCGAATAACCCTGCTTAGAAAGAAGAAATAACTTATCTATTAACTAGAGAACAGATTTGAATTCAAATTTGTTATGTAGACAAATAATATGCAAATTTATACATAACAAAACGCTATATCGCAGCCATTAAGGAAGGTTTATTTATGCCTGATTTACGAGCTATAAAGAGCCCAACCTTTAATTTTTACCATATTTTTACACGAATTATTGGACAAGCGCCTTTTTATTCCATTTTTTGAGCCACTTCTAAAAGCAAAGCATGCACGCTATTTCGACTAAAATAACACCTATTTCGCTAGCATTTCCAGCACATTTTTACCATTCTGCTTTGCTGGCTTTTTCTGTACCGTTTTAAGACTCTGTATTTACCTAACTCTTTAGCCCGGATACTTTGCAAGCATTCCACAAAAATTTGGAGCGTATTTCTCTGGTCTGTATAAACCTGTGTTGATCTGCTCGCAAATTGGTTTCTAAGATGACTTCTAAGCGCTTTGCACGCCTTTTAAATGCTAAACTTATACATAATTTCTATTTCCCAAAATACTTGCAGGAAGATGCTATATATGCAGTATAATGCAGATTATACGGCAATATAAGGGCCGAAATGCCTGAAAATTATGTATAATTATAGAAAATAGCAAAAAGCATGAGTTTTTGGGCAATTTGGTTATGTATAAAATTTTATTTCTTCTTTGTGACATTTCTTCTATCTTCCTTTTTGCCCAAATAGTTAGGATCGAAAAAGAGATTTCTAAATATATTCCCGTGAGTGGAAAGAAATTCCTCAATATTTGGTCCTTTATTTTTCTTTATATGCGCATTTTTCCATGCTTTCTAGAATCCTCGCCCAAAAGTTTATCACAGAATCAGCAAAAATGGATTGGGTGTGGGTTGAGCCCCAACCTTGGATTCAGGTCATTGCGACCTTAGCGCGTTAGCGCTTCCAAGGTCCCAACCACCACACCCAAAAAATTTATGGAGCGAAATTCATTTTAAAGATTTTTGATTTAAATTTTAAACCGAATTTATAAATAATGGTTTGATAAATAAACAGATGTTATGTATACATGGTTATTTTGGTTTAAGTAGAACAAAGCAGAATTCATCGCTTGGAATGGTTTCGCGGGCAACCTTTCCAAGCGCTTTGGCATCAATCTCCTTTATCGCTTTGAAATACTCCTGCCAGCTCCAGCCTGAGCGCTCAGCAAAAATAGCATCTTTTGCTATTTCTAGCGAATCTTCCC
>JAGGVE010000005.1 GCA_021163505.1 Candidatus Iainarchaeum sp.
AAGCATGATATTCTGCTTTCAATTCACTTCAAGAGCTATGAGAAGCAAGGAATGCGAAAGAAGCACGCGGTTCACACAAAAATAAGTGGAGCAACATTTAGTGCAAAAGCAGAAGCAAGCTCTTGGAACTCTTTAACAGCTTTACAGCAAGCGTTAGATGCATTGATGAAAGAGCTCACAAAGTATCATAATAAACACAAAAAGTAAGAACAAATGTGGGCGCGCCCCAGAGTTGACCTTGCACAGAAGACAAAGTTGCCCCGCAACCTTTCTCAGCTCCAAATCCCCAGAGCGCTCCGCATAGCGGCTACCGTTGCTCCCTTCCGGGCCTAGCGGGGTTCACCACTAAGCGTAGCCCCTGAGGGCAGAGCTTCACAGTTAGGTTGCGGCTTCGCCTTCAGTGCAAAGGCCTTCCCCGGAGCTTCGGTCCCGGCATATAGCGGATTTCCGGAGCAGGGGACCGCTAACCCCCCAACCTAGCCCACAAATAACTTGTGTTTAAAGGAAAATATAAAACGATATGTTACCTATTTTTAAGTTACAATGATTAGAAAAGCAAAAAAGTCTGAGCTTGAAGAGATTCTAAATGTAATCAACAAGAGCAATAGAAATGCTTACAGAGCAATAATCCCTAAAGAGCACTTCATAGATCCGATCCTAAATAGGGAAAAATTAGAAGAAGAATTCAATCAAATGACTTTTTATGTATATAAACTACATAGAATTGTTGGGGTAGCAGCTTTAAAGATAGAAAAAGATTCCGCAAATATACGTTGGGTTCACGTTTTGCCAGAATATAGAAAAAAAGGCATAGGAGGAGCTCTGTTGGGTCATATTGAAAAAGAAGCCAAAAGGGCAGGAGTAAGAAGATTAAAAGCATTTTATGTTTTTGAAAATGCATTTTGGGCAAGAAAATTCTATGAGAAGCTTGGTTTTAAAAAATCAGAATCAATTATGGTGCCTTGGAAGGGTCGTGCATGGGTTTATGTTAAGGATATTTAAAGATTTTTTAATAGAGCAAAAGCAACCAGCAACTTAGACATCCTCTATTCCGCGCTCCGTTATTTTGTAAATCGCCTCACCATCTGGCAAGCTCGGCGAGTCAACCAAGCGAGCAACTCTTTTATTACCCTTGCTCTTCCGCAAATAAAGCCTTGTTTTGCTGTTATGAACGATGAATCCATTGGCAATATAGTTTTCTGTTTCTGGAACACTTATATCATATAAGGGCTTCATGTTTTTAATTTCTCTAATTCTTCTTACCTTTTCAAACTTCACATCCCCATTCAAAATTTCCTTTAAGAAAGCCCGTTTCTTGGCCAAATTCAGGTCATGAATTTCTTTTCCCTCAAGAGCTCTAACAATTTTTTCTAATTCATATTTTGTGATATACTTGCTGTTTCGCGAGGAGATAATCTTGTTGGTATGTCCAAATACCTTCCTTAGATATTTCAGCATTATTTTTCTTTCAATAGGTATTATCCTTTTAGATCGTTCGGGTCTAAAGGTTTCAACCCATTTATCTAGTAACCTCTTCTTATCTTTTGCAGTTATACCAATCACTAGCGCATATTTTACAACATCCTCGCTAAATAGCTCTAGCCGATACTGTGATTTAAAACAGCTTAATCTTGAACCTATGCCAAATCTAAGAAGCAACATCTGGATAAACTGCAATATTTCCTTACGCTTTTGTACTATTTCAATCCTTCTAACCTTACTATCAACATAACCTTCCGCATCAACAAAGCCTCTAATAAATGGACCGACAACATTTATAGGGGATTTCGATACAAGCTCCTTATAATTTCCTTTGATCCATTCCATAAGCTCTTTTATTTCAACACTATTAATTACCAATCTAAATGCATTCTTTCCTTTTTCCTTTCTGATCGATCCTTCTTCATTAAACACCCTCTTAAATAACCTGTTATATTCCTCAAGCAAATCCTTTCGGCTGTCCTTAAATTCTATGCTTCTCTTATCAATAAATCCATCTCCAAGCATATAGCCTGTAATCTGAGCAAGCTCTTCTTGGAAGAACTCTGGCATAGTAATGTTTCTATGCTTATATAATGTATATTCATTAGGCTCCTCTATAATATCTTCTTTTCCCACAAGCCCAATAAGCGTTACCATGTTGTTGCAAGCTGTTGCATACCCTTGATTCAAAACTCTCCTAAGCTGCCTCGGTGTTATATTTAAATAGTTGCATACCTCTCCTCTCGTTTTGTTCATCTCCTCTAAACAATTTTTGATTACTTTTGCTCCCTTTCCGCTTATCGTAACCATTCTGGTGGGTTCAAAGTATGCAAGCTTTTGTGGAGTGCCCTCAAACCTTATGATTCCAGCATGTAACAGGTAGTCCCCCTTTCTTATCTCCTTTGCTTTTATTTCCTTTAGTTCAAATCCATCTAGTTTGAAAAATCTATGGTTGGGAGATGCTATTATGTGATAGCCTGTATCAATCTCATATACCCTTTCCACATCATCCCTAACAGATCGCAAAGCGACACCAGATTTTACTATTCGCATACTTTTCATATCTGCTGAAAAAACATTCGTGCAGTTTAACTCGGATATTTTCTGCATTTCTCCATTTCCAACTTGGATTATTGTATCTCCGTCAAGACAAGCATGTCCCACTACGTTGCCGCCTATCGGCGCGGTAGGATCACCAAACAGAATATCAGGCCTCTCCATTACCTGGTTTGTTACAAGCACTGCTAAATTGTGCATTTCAGCTAAGCGCATAAGCTGATGCATATGCTTGTTCAGCTTTTGTTGCCTTTCTGCAAGCAAACCTCTGCCGATATACTCCGCTCTAAATTGTGCGGTTAGTGAATCCACTATTAGAAGCCTCACTCCTTTCTTTTTTATTATATCACTGGCTTTATCAACAAGAAGCATTTGATGATCGGCATTGTAAGCTCTCGCAACGAATATGTTCTTAAGTGCTTTTTGCGGATCCAACCCGCGAGCTTCAGCAATCTGCACTATGCGTTCAGGCCTGAAGCTCGCTTCAGAATCAATATAAACAACCTTCCCATCTAAGCCACCTTGTTCAGGAGGTAGCTGAGCCATTACACTTAGCTGGAAGCACCATTGGGTTTTGCCTGAGGCCATCTTTCCATAGACCTCTGTTATGCTTTGCGTATTGTGTGCGCATACATAATTACCAGCAATAAAATTGTCTATTACAGGGTTGTCTAAAACTTGCAGATCATACACAGAATCAGGCTGTTCCTTAGCATAATCTATTTTTACAACTTTTTCGAACAACAGGTCTGAATTCAGCAATCTCTCAATCTTAGCAAGCTTAGTATCCTTTATACCAAGCTTTTTTATCTCCTCAAAAAATCTCCTAACAGTGCTATAAGTAGGCTGATATTGGAAAAATTCTGTATAAAAGTATCTTAATTTTCCTGACAATTTATGTTTCCTTATTATAGATAAAAGCTCTTCCCTTATTGGTAAAACCTTCTGTGCGTGCCTTTCTTCCGTATTTTTGCCCAAATCATTGACATTCTTTAATTTAAATGCATAGACAAAGTACATATCCTTGTATCTTCCGTTTGATTTGTGCTTCACTATTACCGGAATTTCCCCCAATATTAAAAGAAGCAATGCTATGTCTTTTGCAAGATTCTCTGAGCTTGTGCAAAACCCTGTGGTCCCTCTTTTTATTACACCATCTCCTTCAAAGTATCCTTGTAGAAAAGCCGCAATAATACCTTTTTTTGCTCCAAAGATAAAATCGGGTACGCGTTTCTCATAACAATACTTACAAAGGCCCAAGGACTTCAATAAAAGCCATAGTGCAATATTCCCTGATACAATCCTCTTTTGAGCGGAACGCTTTCTTATATCGTCATATAACTGTACTGTTAGACCGGCGTATTGCTTGAAAATACTTTGCACCTTTATAAGCCTTCCAGCATTTGTTATCTCTTGAGATATTCCTATCTGCGGAGCACCAATGGAGGCGCCCATCTCTGCTGTTAAGAAACCAAGGAGCCATGCGGTTTCAATATTCAGAGGAATCACACCATTAATAAGATATTTGTTTCCAATTTGCACATTATATTTCTCTAGCACTTCTATGCTAAACGCCTTCTCTGGCAGATGCCTTAGCACATTTAGAGGGAGTATGCCCTCATACTTCCAATCCCAAAGGAATCTTTCTTTCAGATTCTCAACCACAAGAGCATTCTCCAATTCTTCTCTAAAATTCTCATATAAATAATCCACATATCCCCTGCTTTTTACAAATACCTTCTTAAGCATAGGATCGTTTGTGCTTATCAATTGCTTTACTGCATTTATTTTTATTTCCCTAGATTCTACAGGTATTCTTTTAGGAACCGCGATAAAATCCCCCTTTCTTAACTCACCTGCCTTTGCAGGAACTATTGATAAGCCTTCCAGCTTAAATAAGCTATGTCCTTCAGTAACCCTAATTTTGCGCCCCCCACTAATCCATACTTCCAATATCCTTTCTGTTCTTTTATGCTTCACAAAAGCGCTTATCCTTTTTACTTTCATCCCATAATTCTCATCGAATGCAGGGACCTTTATGTTTTCCCTATTGGAATAAGCAATTCGCATGCCCCCTTTTTTCTCATACCCATTTATTTCAAGCTGCTTTTCGACAAGCGGCCCTATCTTCTCCCTCCTCAGATTTCCCTTAGAATCTATAATCAACACATCCTCATCTGCAGGAAGACTCTCAATTCCGCCTCCAAGTAATGCATCGAGCTCCTTGCTGCCTGTACTTATTCTTCCAATTTTAGCTCTACGTTCCTGTATTAAATCAGCGGTCTCGAAGCCCATACCTAATGCTTCTCTAGCAGCATTTATTGCCTTTTCAGCTGTTTTTTCACCCAGGCCAGCAACTTCTATGAGCTCCAAAGGCGAAGCTATGGCAATGCTTTCGAGAGTTTTGTAGTTTGCTGCATAGAGTTTTTCGGCTGCCTGCGCCCCAATTCCGGGTAGATCTGTTATATCTTTTATTTTCGAGGCCATATTACATCCCTTATTACATTCTTAATAATTATGAGCACAGAAGCTCTTTTTTAATTAATTTTTAGGGCTCGGTTCCGCTAAACTTGAAAGCAAAGCTTCAATCTCTTTATTTATATTTGGCAGCAGAGCATCTCTTGCTAAAACCTCCAGCTCATCAGGATTCAGCTGTCTGGCTCTAACAGAGCCTCTCACAATAATTGTTTTCCCTATTAATTCTTTTGCAAGCTCGTCTATTAGTTGCGAAGCTTCCTTAGATTGCAACGCATTTAGAAGCTCGCTTGTGCTCCTTCCCAAAACAGTTTCCGCTTGTCTGCCAAACAACGTGCATGAAATGCTTGCTGAGCCATCATCGAGCAGAACGCTTACCACAGCTCTAGCACGAGCCTTATTGCCACATCTTTCACATATCTCAGCAGAAGCTTTTTCCTTGCAAGTAGTGCAGAAATAATAGATCAGATTCCCCTTCATAACATCCACAATCTCTCCTAACACTTCAATATTTTCCATCCCTTCCCTAAGCTCAGCAATAGCTTTCCTTTTGAATTCTATTCCAATTAGCTCACCAAGTTCGGGTATTTTGAAAGCAACCGTAGGCTCATCTATGATGCGAGAGCGCCAATCCAAATGCAATTCTAAACCATTTCTGCCGGATTTTACATTGGCGCCTTCTATCTTTATAAGCTCGCCAGCATAGAGCTTGTTAGCTCGCTCTGCAAGCTCTCTCCAAGCAACTGCCCTTATCTTGGCGGTATCATCGGCTATTTCAAAGCTCGTTACTTTGGCCTTTTCATTATTATACTCAAACTCCCTTGTTTCAAATACTCGCAGAACTCTTGCAAAGACATCAACATTCTGCATACCTTCGCTTAAATCAGCAATCTTTATTGCGATTTTATCCGCCTTCGGCAAGGTGCTTGTATCAATACCTTTTGGGTTCACTATAAGCTCACCGTTGAAGCCAAGCGAGAGATTAAGCTTTTCATTAAAGGAGCTTACGCTACAATTTTTTACAAGAACTATCGCGTTTCTCTCAATTTTTTGTTCTTCAAGCAACTTTATGTCCTTGTTCCAGAGCGTCAGCGTTATCTCGCCGGTTTCATCGCCAAGCAATAGCTTGCAATAACGCCCCTTTTTACTGCCCTTGTCAAATCGCCTGGGGCTTTGCACATGCAGAACCCTGGCAACTATGTCTATATTGCGCATCCCCTCTGTGAGGTTGGCTATCTTCACGCTTTGCTGCTGTTCTGCTTTTACTTCTACATCAACGCCAAGCTCTTTTGCAACCATAAAAGCGGCGCCGTCATCAGTAAGCAGGCCAGCAAACTTCTGTTTTTTGCTTTCAATAAGCTCTTTTATCTCTTGCTCGCTTTTGCCTGTTTCAGCAATAATGCGCTTTGTTATTTTTTTTGCATTAAGGAGTCTTGCCATAATCTCAAAAAAATTTAGCTACAATACCTTTTTAATCAATTTTATCAAGCTTTCTATTATGTTCGAGCAACTTGAAAAAAATCTCTTCGTATTCTATTCCTCAAATATGGGCAGCAATGTTTATGTGCTCATTGGCAAGACAATTGCGTTAATAGATACAAGCCTCAAGGTAAACGCCACTGAGCTCACCGATGCTCTGCACTCAATAGGTATTAAGGAAAGCGATGTTGACCTCATACTGCATACGCATGCTCACGCTGACCATATAGGTTGCACAGCTCTTTTTTCAAAAGCGGAGAAGCGCATGCATGAGAGCGATGCAAAAAAGGTTGAGCTACGTGATGCTCGCTATACCTGCTCAAACCTTTTGAACCAGAATGAATATCCTAAGATCGACTCTTACCTAAAGAAAGATGAAATAATTGAGATAAAGCCGTTTAGCTTGCGAGTGGTTTACACGCCGGGGCATACTCAGGGCAGTGTTTGTTTTTATGATGAGAACAAACGCATGCTTTTTTCAGGCGATACGCTATTTGAAAAAGCATGCGGCAGAACTGATCTGCCTGGTGGAAGCGAACAGCAATTGGTAGAGTCATTATTCAATATCCAATACCTTAAGTTTGATACTCTGCTTCCTGGCCATGGCGTGATTTTTAAAGGAGACCAGCAAGAAAATATTGAGGCGGTTTTAAAAACACTTCAGGGAAAATACTATTAGTGGTTTTTATGTTGGATAAGCATTTCGGCAAAGTGTATCGTTACATTCTTGATAAAATTGGTAATAAGCAAGGAATGATCTTCCTCGTAATAGACCCGCCAAACCAAAGCCCAGAAACAGCAGGCAAATTAGCGAAAATTGCAGAGCAAGCAGGTATTGCTGCTATCGCTGTAGGCGGCTCTGTAGGAGCCCAAGGCGCACTGCTTGATAACACAATCCAGCAGATAAAGGAAAACTGCTCCTTGCCAGTAATCCTTTTTCCTGGCAATATCGCTACGCTAAGCCCAAAGGCTGATGCTATCTACTTCATGAGCATGCTAAATTCTTTGGACCCTTATTATATCACCGGGGCGCAGATCGCTTCGAGCTATCCGATCAAAAAGATGGGCATTGAAGTTATCCCTACTTCTTATATTATTGTTGAACCAGGTAGAGCAGCAGGCTGGGTTGGCAGAGCAAAGCTTATTCCAAGGGAGTTGCCTTATCTAGCTGCCGTAACCGCTTTAGCTGGCCAGTATATGGGCTCCCATCTGGCAATACTTGAAGCAGGCGGTGGTGCTTCAGAGCACGTGCCTTTAGAAATGATATCACAAACTAAGCAACTGATAAATATTCCTTTAGTTGTTGCAGGCGGCGTAAAGACTCCTAAACAAGCAGGCGCTTGCATTAAAGCTGGCGCTGATATAGTGCATGTTGGCACTGCAATCGAAAACGTTTCAAACAATTTTCAGAAAGCAAAGAAGCGCTTGGAAGCGTTAGCGAAAGCAGCAGCAAAAGCAGGAAAGGAGAAAGGGAAATAATGCCTTCTTTCACTTATTAAAGCTTATTTTTAGCCCGTCTATTGTTCTCTCAATTGCTTCCTTTGTGCTCACTTTTGGTTTCCACCCAAGCTTCTTTATTTTTTCAATACTATAATGTCTGTTCCGCACAAGCCTTTCAACATGCTCTGGTGTTACTATGGGTTTTGAGGAAAAGGTTATGTATAAATGAGCTATAAGCTTACCTAACCAGACAGGAATTTTCCTCACTTTTGGTTCCAAGCCAAGACACTTTTTTATTTCAAGCACGAGTTGCTCTAAGCTAAGGACATCGCTAGCGGCAACGTTTAGAGTTTCGCTCGCTGTATTTTCATTTTCTAAGCAAAAAATTATCGCATCAACAACATCGTCAACATAAACAGCATGCCATTTATTCTTTCCACTGCCTATTAATGGAAAGCCCTTTTTTACCTGTTTTACAATCTTGCGCCAGTATTCATTGGGACCTAAAACAATCGCAGGCCTTAAAATTGTGATATGGATAAGTTCTTGGTAAGATTCAACTATTTCCTCAGCTCTTGCCTTGCTTTTTTCATACTTTGTTGCAGGTCTTTTTTCTGTGTTTTCGTCAGCAATTCCTTTCACGTTTCCATAGACGCCTGCTGTACTCAAAAAGATGAAGCGTTCAACCCTATTTTCTGAGCTGGCTTTTATTATATTTTCAGTTCCAAGCACATTCACTTTCCACAATGCTTTGGAATGCTCATCAAGTATTGCTGCGCAGTGCACAACCGCAAAACAATTCCTGCTAGCGTTTCTACAATCTTCATAGCTCAGCAAATCATTTCCATTCTTTACATCAAATTCAACAATATTGTAGCCCTTTCCTCGCAAAGCTTCAGTAAGCCTGCTTCCAATAAAACCAGAGCTACCAGTAACAAGCACACTTTTTTGCATATACATTATAGTTCACAAAAAGTGTTAATAAGGATTTGCTATCGCCAAAATATAAATTATTTAGCGCCAATTAAAAACCACTTTAAACACTTCTATTTAAGATTTACATAATGGAAAAAGAAAGACTTAAGCGGTACTTAGCAAAGCTCGGATTGGCAGAAGAAAGGCTCAACGATATTGAGGAATGGGTAAAAGGGCTGACCCATAAGCAGTTCATGGAAGATAAAAAGACAAGGTTAGCTACTTACAAGGCGTTCCAGGAAGTGGTGGAAGCCTGTGCGGACATTTGTGCAATGATGCTTAAGGATTCAAAGCTTCTTGTTAATGATGATTATACGAATATAGAAAAACTTGCCGAGAAGAGGATGATAACTCGTTCAATTGCAGATAGCCTAAAAGAGGCCAATGGTTTGCGGAACAGACTGATTCACGAATATAATGGTTTGAGCATGAGCATAGCATTCGAATCAATAATATCCTTAATCCCAAGGCTCAGAGAATTTTGTAAAGGTGTTAAAGATTGGTTAAGCTATCAGAACTAAGAAAAGAATTCAGCGTACTTGAGGAAGATGAGCGCATATTTGCGGTGCTGCTCTTTGGTTCACATGTAGGGGGAAGGGCACATAAGAAAAGCGATTTAGATATTTGCGTTGTTGCTCCAAATTCAGACCCAAGAGAAATAATGCAAAGCATTTTTAGGAAAGTTAATTTATCTAAGAAAAATTACGATGTCTGCGTTTTTGAGGAACTCCCCCTCTATTTAAAAATGGAAATTATCACTAAGCACAAAGTGGTTTTTGCTCGTGATAAATACAAGCTCTATGAATATTTTTATCTTTATAGAAAGCTCTGGGCCGACCAAAAGCACAGAAACGAATTAAAAAAAGCAGAGCTTAGTGCAATGCTCTAGCGCCAATTAAAAACCCTTCTTTGCTAATTCTTTTTATGCTTACAATTGATGGCTCCGCAGGCGAAGGTGGTGGGCAGATAATAAGAACTTCGCTAGCTTTAGCCGCGCTTACAGGAAAAGAGATATGCATTACTAATATTCGCGCTAAACGCCCAAAGCCCGGTTTAAGGCCTCAGCACCTAACAGCAGTAAAAACGCTAGCAAAAGCATGCAACGCTAAGCTAAAAGGCGCTTTTGTTGGAAGCAAAGAGCTCATTTTTAAGCCAGGCAAAATAGAAGATGCAAGCCTGGTTGCAAACATTGGGACAGCAGGCAGCATCTCGTTGCTTTTGCAGCAGGTATTGCCTGTTTCTTTAGCATGCAATTTAAAGCTCCGCGTATTTGGTGGCACAGACGTTAGCTTTGCTCCACCAGTAAATTATATCCAAAAAGTTACTTTCTACTACTTAAGAAAAATGCATGCAGAGCTAGCGTTGAATATTATTGCTCGAGGTTATTACCCAAAAGGCCAGGGTTGCGTTACCTTCGAATCTAAGAAATGCTTGCCTCTAAAACCAATACGCTTTACCTCGCTTGGCTCACTACAGAAAATAGAATGCTATGCACATTGCTCAGGGATGCCTGCAAAGGTAGCCAAAGATTCTGCAATAGTTGCAAAAAATACACTTAAAGAATTGCTTGGCTCTTTTGAATGGGTTGAACATATTGAAGCGAGCCCTGAGCGAAAGCAAACTATCGGCTTTGGAGTTGACCTCTTTGCAAAGTACAGTAATTGTGTTCTTGGCGCAAACTCTTTGGGTTTAGCAGGCTCAAAACCAGAGAACATTGGTGAGAAAGCGGCAAAAGCCCTATTTGAGGAGATATCGTTTTTAGCTCCGCTGGACTCCCATTGCATCGATCAGCTCATTCCGTTTATGGCTTTAGCAAGCGGCAAAAGCATAATAGAAGGCAAACTAACCAAGCATGCGATAACAAACATAATGGTTACTGAAAAACTGCTCGGAGTTGAATTTAAAGTGGAAAATAAAGAGCAGAGAGCGCGCATAAGTGTCGAAGGGACTGCTTTCACTATTTAGTTAAAATTAGTTAATAAAATTTCTTTTTTACTTTTTCACAAATCTTTGAAAAAGCAGAAAAATTGCTTTTACGATAAATTTTTAATAATGTTTTGTATATATTGATACGATTCCGAGAGGTGTTTTTATGATTGCTTTTTTAGGAGGTAAAAAGGAAGATGCTGGAAATAATATTACTGCACTGAACAAACTTGAACAGAAGCTTGCAGAATTTAAATCAAAGATTGCTGAACGAGGAATCGAAAATGAAGAGCTTAGCACATTTGTTGATCAACTGGAATCCGAGCTAAGCAACATTAAAAAAGGCACTGATGGTGCTTCAATGGAAAGAGCAGAGTCGCTAGTTCAAAATATTGAACAGAAGCTTTCAGAATTAACAAATGAAGATGCTTTGGAAGAGTTGCGTTCAAAGATAAGAAAGCCTACTGAATCAGCAGAAGAAATTAAGCCAGCAGGAATAAAGGGGACAGAACCTGAAATGCCGGAGCAGTCAGCTCCTGAAGCAGAATCGCAGGAATTGGAAGAGGAGGCCGAAATCGAAGCAGAACCAAAATCTGAGCAGCCCCGGGCTTTAGAAGAATCACAAGAGCCAGAGGTAAGCGAAGTTAAAGCAGAACCTATGCCGCAGGAAGCCGAGCAAGCAGAGCCTGAGCAACCCCAAGTTTCTGAAGAAGAATCACAGGAACCTGTACAAGTACCAACCGAACAGGAGCCAAAGGAGTCCTTAGAAACTGAACTTGAAGCTCAAGCTACCGAGCAAGAACCTGTTGAAAAGCAAACAGAAGCTGAAAAGCTCACATTAACGACAGAATTCAATAAAGAAAAACTAGAGGAACTTTTCAACGAATCGGTCAATCTTATTCTCCAAGCACAACTTGGTTCTGGCGGCATATTGACCACTGTAAGTGAAGAGCGCTTACATTATGTTTATCCAAGACACCACTTGTTAGCAACTTTAGGGCTTATCTATGCTGGCAGATTTGAAGAAGCTAAAAAAGCTTTAGAGTTTGCTTTCCATGGTCAGAATAAAAGAACCGGGGCTTTGCCACAGCGCTGGGATCGCAATGGAAATGACGCAAGCTACAGAAAAGTTGAAGTAGACTGCGCCGCTTTATTCTTATACACGTTTGCCGAGTATGTAACTAAAAGCGCAGACTATGAGTTTGCTGAACATTACTGGGAACGCATAGAAAAAGCAGTTGATTTCATAAATTCAAAGATAGTTCCAGGGAAAAACCTTGTACTTACACCAAATTCCATACATGAGTATGCACCAATCGATTATGGTTACGAAATTTGGTGTAATGCGCTATGTTGCGCAGCTTTCCGCGAGCTGAGCAGCATTGCAGAAAAGATTCGCCTGCAGTATGCACCTTTAGATAAAGAGAACCTTGTAAAAGAAGCAATAATGTCTTATATGTGGAACTCACGCATAAAGAGCTTTATCAAAACAATAAAGGTTGAAGACGCCGTAGGTGTAATTTTAGGCCCTGACGCTTCTGTGCTGGCGCTTTCATTCTTCAATGTCTTCAATGACTCTGATGAAAGAATTAAGAGCACCGTTGCTTTCTTGGAAGAGAATCTCAGGTATAAAGAGCTTGATGGTCTGCAGGATTACCCAGAGCAGTATGGCAGGGAATATACAGGCTTGGGCGCTAGCCCATTCTTCACTTTGCTGCTTGCCGACCATTACGTTTGTTTAGGTGATCGTACCAATGCAGAGAAATATCTGCGTTGGGTCTTAAGTGTAGCAACTGAAAAGAAATTGCCAAAGTATGTTGCTACAAAAGAGGATTTCGAAGCATTAGTTTCAGACCTGAACGATGCTGGCCTGCTTGATAGAGATACAATGCGCCTAATAGAAAATACAAGGAAGCATGCTGATTACGCTAACGGTATTGCGCACATTCTGGAGCCTTATGTCCCTGCGCATGCGATGTTTGCAGTAGTGTGGAGCAGATTCAAAGAGAAGTTCAAGGAGCAATAGCACAGGGTATAGAAAAAGCCTTTTAGTACTTTTTATATTTTTCGAGTAGTAAAAATTACACGTGACAAATAAGATCACAAAAAAAGATTTGATGGAGATAAATCTAAGTTTTTTAAAAATAAGGAATTGGGAGAACTCTTCTGTTTTAAAGTAGCAACAGTGTCTTTAATTCTACTTCTGTTTTTAAACCCTGTTTTTAGAAAGAGGCACAAGCTAGCAATAACGCATCACCGAAAATAATAAATAATAGTTTTTACTTGTTTGATAAAAAATATACAGTGGGTGAAAAAATGATTGAATGGTTCTTTATTATGTTGTTTATGTTTGTCGCCCTCCCTTTTCTATTTGCTTTTATAAAAATACTTCCTGAATGGGAACGCGGCGTTGTTCTTACTTTTGGCAGGTTTTCTTCACTTAGAGGTCCGGGCATAAATTTTATTATCCCAGGGATTCAGAAGCTTATAAGAGTAGATATGCGCATAAATACTGCCGATATCCCAAAGCAGGAAGTTATCACAAAGGATAATATTACGCTGCTTGTAAATGCAGTTGTATATTACAGAGTTGAAGATGCTGCTAAAGCTGTTATAAAAATACAGGATTATGCATATGCGATAAGACAATATGCTCAAGGTGCTTTACGTGACATCATTGGCAACCATGAACTTGATTTTGTGCTGCAGGAAAGAGAGAAAATAAGCAACGATATAAAAGAGATAGTTGACCAAGAAACGGATGAGTGGGGAATAGATATCACCTCTGTAAAGATTCAGGAGATAGAGTTGCCTGCGGAGATGAAAAGGGCGATGGCTAAGCAGGCAGAAGCAGAGCGTGAGAGGCGTGCCAGAATATTAGTATCACAAGGTGAGCTTGCAGCCTCAGAGAACTTAATGAAAGCAGCAGAAAACCTTTCAAAATCGAAAGGCGCATTGCATTTGAGAACATTGCAAACTGTGAAAGAGATTGCAGCAGATCCAAGCGAAAAGGTAGTTGTTCTTTTACCCTCAGAGGTTGAATCACTCGCAGCCAAGATCCTAAATAGCAATAAATAAAACCAGTGAATGGAATGCCTGCTATTGAAGAGATAGATAGATATATAATGCAAGCGAATAGAGGTGTTGCTTCACAGCCATTGTCAGACCTTATACTTGGAAAAAATATTTTGTCTTCAAAAACTAGGGAAAGGCTTGTTTCTGGTAAATGTTACCTTCAAATAGCTTTCAACTACGACCTTCAAATGGTGGATAGAATACTTCCTAAAATTCCGCAGGATGAAAGAATCCTTATAGAAGCCGGTACTCCACTAATAAAAAGATTTGGTGCAAGAGCAATAGAACATATCGCGAGACTGTGGCCAGGGCAGATTGTTGCGGATATAAAAACCGTCGATGGGGCTGTAATGGAAGTTGATGAAGCTTATTCTGCTGGAGCTACAGCAGCGACAGTAATTGGCGGTGCACCGAGAGAAACAATAGATTTATTTATTGAAAGGTGCGATGAGCTTGGCATTGATGCCATGATAGATATGATAAATGTTGAGAAACCACTGCGGGTTCTTCTTCCATTGCGAAATAAGCCAAAGGTAGTTATACTGCATCGCGGCAGGGATGAGGAAACCACACGCGGCAAGGTGATAAAGTACAAACACATAAATCAAATAAAAAGCAAGTATGATGTTCTCATTTCAGCAGCAGGTGGCGTAGATTTGAAAGAAGCAAGGAGCGCAGTTTTCAATGGGGCTGATATCGTTGTTGTGAACATTGTTAGGCCACAAGACCCTTGGACGGGGATAAGCTCGGAAAGCGAGATTGAAAAAATCGCTAAAGTATTTTTAACCACTATAGAATGATTTAAAAAGCTATTTGAGGTTTATTTACATAAAAGGAGCCTGATTTTTGCTCCGCTATGCGTTGAGCAAAGGCTTCGGAAGAAGCGTGGTAGCCATGAGTGTATTTGATGTTCCGACAGCAGAGCTAATCAGCTCTATAGCCGAAGACCTTGAAAAAAAGTTCAAGGTAAAACAGCCTGAGTTTACCCTGTTTGTAAAAACAGGCCAGAATAGAGAGCGCGCTCCGCAGCAGCGCAACTGGTACTATCTGCGCTTAGGTTCTTTGCTCTATAGGGTTTTCAAAGAGGGCCCTGTAGGCGTGGGCTCTTTGCGCACTTATTATGGTGGCAAGAAGAACCGTGGCAGAAAGAGACATAAGTTTAGAAAAGCAAGCGGCAAGATAATAAGGCATGGTTTGCAGCAGTTGGAAGAATTGGGCTTCATTAAGAAGAAGAAGAAAGGCAGAGTTATTACTCCGAAAGGACACTCCTATTTAACGAAGAAAGCAAATGAGTTGAAGAAAAAGCTCATTAGCGAGGGCAAACTCAAGAGTCCAATAGAGAGCCTCAGTATAGATGTTGCTCCTAAAGCGAAGCCAAAGGAATTGCAGGGAAGAAAAGAAGAGGAAAAGCAGCGAGCGAAAAAAGGAGAGCTAAAAAAGGAGAAGATGCCTGAAGTAAAGAAAAAAGAAAAGCAAGGTAAAGGGTCTGCAAAAAAGGAGGGAAAAAAAGAAGAGAAACAAGCGAAGAAAGCGACGAAAAAAGCAGGCGGGGCAAAAAAGCAAGCAGATAAAATCGTGCCAAAGAAAAAAGCAACCGCTAAAACTCAAGCAAAGAAGTGAGGTGTATTATGGAAGAAAATATTGATGAAATAAAGAGAAAAAAGCTTGAAGAGTTGAAGCAGCGCTACGCTTTGCAGCAAGAACTCATGAAGCAGATAGAAGCGGAAAGACAGCTCAATATTATACTTAGAAAGTTACTTACTTCAGAAGCAAGGGAAAGACTCAAAAATGTGCGCTTAGTAAACCAGGAGCTTTATTTGAGAGCGATTCAACAGATAATGGCGTTAGCGCAAGCAGGTAAGCTCACTGAGCGCGTTACAGATGAGCAGATGAAAAAGATCTTGATGCTGCTCTCAAAAAAGAAGGAAACAAGGATCATTAGAAAGTAAGCTGAGGTGAATGTTTATGACATCTAATAAGGATCAAAGGTTTAAGGAATTCCTTGTAAGCCAGAGGAAAAGCACAGGCTCCGGCTTAACAAGTGCTCCAGTATGGATATTCCAGAAAGCAAATAAACGTATCTGGAATCCTGTTCAGAAAAGACACTGGAAGCTCTGCGATTTTGGCAAGAAATTCAAGAAGATTTTCAAGAATGATTAGGTGGTTTTATGGAAAAGCTCATAAATTTCTCCTTTAGGAAACTTTACAGACAACCAAGAACTAAGAGAGCTAAACGCGCTATAAATCACTTGCGCAGAACCCTCGCTAAGCGCTTCCATGTTAGTGAAGAGAATGTTTGGATTTCTCCAAAGATAAATGAGCTCATATGGGAAAAAGGTTTTTCCAAGGTTCCAAGGGTGATGCCTCTCAAAATAATCCAAGAGGAAACTCGCATAAAAGTTTTGTTGCAAGGCGAAGAACTTACTAAGCCAAAAGAGAAGGAAGCAAAGAAGAAGAAAGAAGAAAAGAAGCAAGCGGAGGAGCACGCGAAAGAAGAAAAAGAAAAGCCAAAGGAAGAGAAAAAAGAAAAACAGAAGGAAGAAGAACAAAAGAAAAAGCTGCAGGAGAAGAAGGAGATAGAGAGAGCCGCAGAGAAAGCAGCAATAAAAAGAAAGCTTGATAAATAAGGTTTGAATATGAGAATTGATAAAGGAACCTTGTGCTCAAGTCCATTCATTGGAGTATTTTCAGTAGTGACCGAAGAGCTTGCATTAATACCATTTAGTATACTTCCGAAAGAAGAACGCAAGCTGAGTGATTTCTTTGGTGTTGAAATAATAAAAACAAAGCTTGCAGAAAGTTCCTTAATAGGCGTTATGTGCGCAGGCATAAAGAAGCGCTTTGTAGTTTCAGAACTTGTACTTGATAGCGAAATAAAAAAGCTTGAAGAAATAGGTGTTGAGGTTAAGCGCATCGCGGGTGTAACAGCAATAGGCAACCTTATAAAAGTAAATGAGAATGGCGGCATTGCAAGCAGGGTTTTAAATAATAAACAAATAACAGAAATAGAAAAGTTCCTTGGAATAAAGCTTCATGTTATGCAAGTTGCTTCACTTGACATAGTAGGTTCAGCGGTAGTAGCAAGCAATAGAGGTTTCTTAGTACACCCAGATGTTACGAAAGATGAATTTAAGTTATTGAAAGAAGCGTTTAAGGTTGATGGCAGGCCCACAACGCTGAACTATGGTGATAAATTTGTTGGCAATAATGCTGTTGCAAATACCAATGCAATACTCGTAGGCGATAAAACAACCGCGTTCGAGCTTATAAGAGTGCAGGATGTCTTTCTCTGAAGGTGATAAGAATGAAGTTTGAGTTTAAGGGGAAATTTAAGATATGCAACGAGTGGAAACCATTTACGCGAATAATCGAAGCCAAAACCGAGAGCTTTGCTAAGGAAAAGCTCCTTAGTTTGTTCGGCTCGGAGCATGGAATTAAAAGAAGATTTATTGTTATTGATAGTATTAGAAAGGTAGAGGAGCAGTGATATTATGGCTAAAGAAAAGAAGCCGAAAGAGCTAAAGCTTACTTTCGAACAACTAATAGCTATGCACCAGCAGCAGCGAGCGCTAATAGAATCGCTTGCTAACCAAGAAAACCTTGTTAGGAACTTAATACGTGAGACGCAAGCAACGCAAGATGCGCTAAATGAAATCAAGAAGACAAAGAAACTGACTAATATTTTGGTTCCTTTGGGTTCAGGTATATTCGCGTATGCAAAACTTGCAGATACTTCGGAGGTAAAAATGGAGATTGGCGGCAATGTCTTTGAGAGCATGCCGATCTCAAAAGCAATCAACAAGCTTGAAGATAGAAAGGCAGGCTTCGAAAGAAATTTGAAGCAAATAATTGAACGAAAGCGGAAGGCAATAACATTCATAACTCAGCTCGAACAATTGATAGCAGAAGCTCAGCGCAAAGCTCGCGAGCAGGTACAAGGTGTTGCATAAAGTGGTCCTATGTTCAATCTGCTCAAAAAGAAGCTGAGCAATTTTGTGGATAAGCTCTCTAAAAAAGCAAAAGCACCAAAGCAAGAGAAATTGGAACAAGTGGAGCAAGCTCCGAAGCAAATTTCTAAGCAAGTAGCACAAGTGCAAGAGCCAAGAGCATCAGCGGAGCGCAAGTATAAAAAAGAAATTATTCCTGTAGAAAAACCGCTTTTGGAAAAGAGGGAAATAAAACCAGAGTTAAAAGCACCGAGTAAGATAAAGGCTGTTTTTAGAAAGGAGATAACTCTAAAAGAATCAGATATTGCCGATATGCTTTTTGAGCTTGAGCTTTCCCTGCTTGAAGCCGATGTAAACGAAAGCACAGCAAAGCATTTCTGCGAAGAGATAAAAAAGAGGCTTTTAGCTGATAAGATTCCAGCGAAGGATATTGAGAGCTTTGTGAAGAAACGCATAAAAGAGATCCTTCGCGAGTTGATGCAAACCGAGCAGATGGATTTAATTTCAATGATAAAAAGCTCCGAAAAACCATTCAAAATACTTTTTTTGGGTCCAAATGGCGCAGGCAAAACCACCACGATTGCTAAACTCACTGTTTTACTCAGAGAGCAAGGCCTTTCTTCAATATGGGCGGCAAGCGACACCTTTAGAGCAGCATCAATAGAACAGCTTGAGGAACACGCTAAAAGGCTCAATGTTAGACTGGTAAAGCACAATTATGGTGCTGATCCTGCTGCTGTTGCATTTGATGCAATAAGCGCTGCAAAGAATTCTAACATAGATGTTGTTATGATAGATACTGCCGGCAGGCAGGAAACCAATAGAAACCTGATTGAAGAGCTGAAGAAAATTGCCCGCGTTGCAGATCCAGATCTTAAAATATTTGTTGGCGAAGCATTTGCAGGAAAGAATTTGGTTGAGCAAGCAAAACAGTTTGATGATGCTATCGGAATAGACGCATTCATTATTACAAAGCTTGATACTGATGCGAAAGGCGGCACAATGCTCAGCCTGCTACATGAACTAAAAAAGCCAGTTGTTTTTATTGGCACAGGCCAAGCTTATAAGGATTTGCAACCCTTTAATATCGACGAAATTCTTGAAAGAATTATCTGACACCCTCTAATTTTAATATTTTGCAGATGTTATATAAGTATTCAGCACTTATTTAATGTGATTTTATGCTTGGTGAAAAGTTGCGAGCCGCTCTGGAAAAGGTGAAAAGCGTTACCTTCCTCAGCGATGAAACGATAGAGGAAGCAATCCGCGAGATTCAGCGAGCGTTAATAGCAAGCGACGTTGATGTTAATCTTGTTTTCAATCTGAGCAATGAAATAAGAGCGCTCGCTAAGAGAAAACCGCCAGCTGGAATGGCAAGAAAGGAATATATTATAAAAAATACATATGAATTGCTTTCGAATCTACTTGGCGGCAGTAATGAAGCACCACAAAAACCTAAGAGAATTCTTTTGCTTGGTCTCTTCGGCCAAGGTAAAACCACCACAGCAGCAAAGCTTGCAAGATGGTATAAAAATCGCGGGCTTAGCGTTGGTTTGATCTGCGCAGATGTACATAGGCCAGCAAGCCATGAGCAACTAATGCAGTTAGCGAAGCAAGCAGATGTTGAATTTTACGGTAATAAAGATGAAAAAGATGCAGCCAAGATTGTTGAAGAAGGCTTGCGAGTACTAAAGAAAAAGGATTTGATAATAGTTGATTCCGCTGGCAGATCTGCTTTAGATGAAAAACTAATAGATGAAATAAAAAAGGTCAAACAGGTTCTGCAGCCAGATCAAATATGGCTTGTGTTAAGTGCAGATATTGGGCAGCTTGCGAAGACACAAGCGAAAGCATTTCACGATGCTGTCAGCGTAAACGGAATAATAATCACCAAGATGGATGGCTCTGCAAAGGCAGGCGGTGCTTTAGCTGCATGCGCAGAAACGAACGCAAGCGTCTATTTCATTGGCACAGGCGAGAAGCTTGCTGATTTTGAGCAATTCGATGCTTCTCGTTACTTGAGCAGAATAATGGGCTATGGTGATTTGCAAGCATTGCTTGAAAAAGCAAAGGAAATAAAAGTTGAAGAGCTAAGCCCAGAGCAGCTGCTTGAAGGCAGCTTTAATCTCAAAGTTTTTTACAAGCAGCTTGAAGCAACTAAGAAGCTCGGCCCACTTTCCAAGGTTGCTGAAATGCTTGGTCTTAAAGCTGCGCTACCAAAAGAGGAACTTGAGCTTACGGAAGAAAAGCTTAATACTTTTAAGGTTATAATGGATTCGATGACGGAGCAGGAGCTAACAAGCCCAGATATAATAAATAGTAGTAGAATAAAGCGCATTGCAAGAGGCAGTGGCAAATCTGAAGCTAATGTAAGAGAGCTTTTGAGACACTACAGGAAGATGGAAAAGGTCTTCAAAAAGTTGCAAAAGTTTTCAAAAGGCAAAGACCTTGAAAAGGTCGATGTGGAAAAGCTGCTAAAGAAATTCACGGTTAAGAAGAAAAGGCTAAAATTTAGGTGATTTTATGCTCTTTGAGGAGCTTAGGTTTGCGATTGTTCTAATAGGGGCATTAGCAGCAAGCTACACAGATCTAAAAACAGGCCTCATTTACGATAAGATCACCTATCCAATGATTGCATTAGGTATTATTTTTTCGCTTGCCGATTTTATTATTGAAAAAAACCTTGCCTACCTGATTTTCCCTGTCGCTGTGTTTGTTCTTTCCTATATGCTCTATTTCTTTGGAAAACTTGGCGGTGGCGATGTAAAAATATTTTTAGGCATAGCATTGCTTTTACCTTACTATAAAGGCAAACCATTCTTTCTGAGCATGTTGTTAATGGCTGCGTTGGCAAGCGTTATGGTAATCTCTATTTTTTATTTAATCAAATTTTTTAAGATGAAAAAGAGGCCAAAGATTATGCTTAGCAAAGATGTTGTTGAATGTATATTATTGGGCATTGTTTTGCTGCTCTACTTTGCAATCCTTTCGTATTTGGGTATTATGGAACCATTGATAGCATCGCTTTTTTTCATTCCATTGCTTTTTGCACTCATTTTCCTAGCATTAAGAAAGCAGATCCAAGGTGAGTTCTTTCTTAGATGGCTTAGCGTTGATGAGCTCGAAGAAGACGAAATTATTGCAAAAGAATTTCTAGATAAAGAAACCCTAAATAGAATTGGCGCAACATTTAAGGGCATAGTCACAGAAAAGGACAAGAAAAAGCTTAAACGCTTGGGCATAAAGAGGGTTCCAGTTTACAGGGATTTGCCGCCATTTGCGCCATTTATTTTGATAGGCACGATTATCGCTTACTTCTGGCCAGATTTTTTCTTGCGCCTTTTTTCTGGGATTTGACCTTTTTCCCTATTTTTCTCGTATAATTGCATTCTAAGCACGTTATTTTTATTATGTGCTTGCTTACTCTTTTCTTCGCGTTTACGCCAACTTTCAGGAACGCATTGCATTTTTTACAGAATTTTTGTTTGAGCTCAAAAGGAATTCTCACATTATAGCGCATAGCTATCTTCCTTGCAAGTTCAATATAGCGCTTGCTTCTTTCCGGGTGCTTCTTAAAGTTTCTCTCAGCCAGCTCAAATAACCTGTATATTCTCTCAAGCGCTATTTTTTTCACAACCTGTTTCATTGCTGCTTTGGCCATTTTTGCACCTTCATACACCAATAAAATAACTCCTTAAACCACGGTGTAAATTTCTCGCGATTCTTTATCATCTCATTTATTTCTTCGCGAGAAAAAAATCTGCCAGCAAAACTCTCTTCATTCTCCTTTACTGGCCCATCATACACACAGAACCATAGCTCAACAAGTTCGCGATCGTAGTCAGCATGCACCATTTTTGTTTCAAGAACTTTTTCAAGCTTCTTTATTTGCTTTTCATCCACACTAAGCTCTTCTTTCAGACCGCGCAGTGCCGCTTGCCTGTAGCTTTCATTCGGCTTTAAATGCTCACCAACGTCTTCCCAGTGCTCAGGATAAAACTCCTTATACTTAGCACGTTTCTTCAGGAAAAGCTTGCCTTGAGAATTGAAAAGCCACACATGCACACCTTTATGCCATAACCCAACATTATGTATGTAGCTTCTTTTCGCTCTGCCGCGGTAATAACCTGCCGAGCTAAAATATTCAAGCTCCTCGTTTTCCTCTTCGCTTTCTTGCATTCTTCAACCTCTTCTCCATTATCGCCCAGCCATTCCTTCAAAACCGAATTCTCTCAAGCACTACTTCTTCGCTCTTTTTAGGATATGCTTTCCCATAAGTGTTAAATGCGACCGCCGGGATTTGAACCCGGGCCGAGAGCTTGGAAGGCTCTTGTGCTGCCACTACACCACGGCCGCAAACCTATATAATTAATTCTATGGCTTTCGTTTAAATTCATTTTCATTCTAGTTTTAAAGGGGGCTTTGGATGGCTGGCAAGTTTATAGTTTTTGAGGGCCTTGATGGCTCAGGCAAAGGCACGATGCTTTCTCTAACAGCAAAATGGCTCTTTTCCTCTACAAACTACGATAAGATCCTACTTACTCGCGAGCCAACTTATTCTGGTGTCGGGAGGCAAATAAGGAGAATACTTCGCTCGGATAGAGACCCAATAGATAAAGCAAAGCTTATGCTCACACTTTATCTTGAGGACCGAAAGGAGCATCTTGAGAAGGTAATAAAACCTGCTTTGCAAATAGGTTCTATTGTGTTATGTGATCGGTATAAATATTCAACTATGTGTTATCAGCATGCACAAGGGATCCCGCTGGAAAAAACCATTGCTTTACACGAAAAGATGCTGGTGCCGGATCTAACGCTAATTTTAGATGTAGATGTAAATACTGCATGGCAACGCATAAATGCCAGTCGCAGAATTAAGGAAAAGTTTGAGAGCGAAGTGTTCCTCGAGGAAATAAGGCAAAATTATTTAAAATTACCGATGCTTCTTCCAAAGGAGAACATAAAAATAATTGATGCTTCTGGTTCTATAGATGAAACCTTTGCAAAGGTAAAGCGTGAAATAAGCAAGGTTCTAAAGTAAATTATTAAAAATGAGAAAACCCAATTATTATGGTGGTTTTATGCCTTTTAAGATAGAAGATGCTCTTCGGTATGGTTTCGCTTGGATCGAGGATAGAGAATCTCTAAAATATATTTTGCTAAATTTGGCAGTACAACTTGCAACCGGAGCAGCAACAATTCTACTCCTTTTAATGTTCTTTCAACAATATCTCTCACTATTATTTATGGGCGAATCCACTTCTGCAGCATTTCTTCCCCTCGCTCTGGATTGGCAAGAGTTCATTTCTAAGGTGATTATGTTTTTTGCCTTCCTAATCCCAATCTTAATAATTAGCGGTGTCGCCTTGGCTTATGTGCAAGCGCTTATGGTTTTATTTGCTCTGCGCAAGAAAGGTCTTAAGCCAGCAAGCTTCAGCTTCATAAAGCTTATCCGCCTTATAATTATGGGTATTGCTGCTTCTTTAGCAGCATTATTTTATTCCTTTGACAAGACGTTTAGGATTATACAATGGCTTTCCTTATTCGGCAGCATTGTGTCTATTTTATTAATTAGGCTTTTGCCACTTTTCATTTTCTTGGCGTTGCCTTTCCTGCTGATTTATATTATAATAGTGATCTACAACTTCTTGCGCCTCTTCATTACCGAGCCGATTTTCCTGCATGAAGAGCTCGGCATAATTGAAACTCTCAAAAAATCCTTTGAAATAACGCAAGATGAGATTTGGAATGTGTTTTTGGCTGCGCTTGTGCTTATGGTTGTCAGCTACATTCTGAACCAGCTTCCCTTGGAGCTTTTAAAATATACTGTTTTGCCCATGCTTTCATCTCAACCGACTTTAGCATTGATTGTTTCCTCTCTAGTGGCAATACTTCTGGCTCCAATCTTTGCAATGTTCAACGCATTTTATAAAGTCGGGGTTTACACTGAGCTTTTAAGTTTAAAGAAGCAGAGTGCGACCGCCGGGATTTGAACCCGGGCCACCACCGTGGCAGGGTGGTATCCTAACCACTAGACTACGGTCGCTTTTTATTATATTTAAATAATCGCGGATTAGTTTTTATAAATTAACTTTGAAGTGGGCCCGGGCGGAATCGAACCGCCGATCCCCGCGTTGTAAGCGCGGTGCCATAACCACTAGGCCACGGGCCCTTATGTTATTCTCCTCTCAAAAACTTTTAAAAAAGCGATAACAATAACATTTAAATACAGATAATCCCATTAACTATTTAGTTGCTTTTGTTGGTGGTCCTATGCGAAAAGAGAAGGTTTTCGTTGTAAGTGAAAAAAGCTTGCAGTTAGTGAGGCTTATAGGTTCGTTTATGATTTTTGGCGCACTTATTCTTATCTTCCAGCAGGTTGCAATAATGTTTGATACATGGGATGGAATAAAGGAGTATCCTAAGTGCATGGCTGGTTACAGAGCATATATTTCAGATGATAACGCAGATCCTCTTGTTGCACAACTAAAGTACAACAACTGTAACGATTACTTGTATAAAAAGACAAATGTTGCGCTGGCTCCAGGTAATACTTCTTTAAGTGGTAAACAGCTTTTCTTAGTATTCATAAGGCCAGTGGTGGGAATTTTCTTCTGGGCAGTGGTCTTTTTCACAGGTATTCTACTCTACAACTGCAGGCGCCTTAGTTTTCTAGTGGAAGAATCAACCCATGAAAAAATAAAGAAGGGAAAAAAGTAATCATTCCAGTACGAGTAATTTTATTTTCTCAGGCGCCTTACCTATTTTTCCTATTTTAGCACCAACCAGGTATTCTACCCCTTGCTTTTTAGCAGTTTCCGCTAACCTCTTTGTTATTATCCCATCAAGCACAACAATCTTGGCGCCTTCAAATTTTTCTAGGCTCTTAAGGAGTTCTCGAACATTTACTGTTGCAAGCTCTTTGAGGTTTTTATCGAACACCTTCGCTTTCAAAGTTCCTCTTAGTGATTCCATTATCGGCTTAAAGCGTTCTGCTTCACTTGGCATAGCGCTTTTCTCAATACGTTGCTGCTCTTTTTTCATAAATTCTGAAAGCGGCATTTTCTTGCGTAAAGCCATTATTATTTCCTTCCTTGTTAGTTCTTCAACCTCTTTTCCTTCGGGTGCTCTTGCAACGAAATCTACTTTTGCAAGCTGAGCCAGCTTCCTTAGGATAAGCTCACCACCGCGATCCCCATCAACAAATGCAATGACCTTCTTTCTGTTACACAGCTCAACTATTGTTTGTGAAATCTTAGAGCCATCCATTCCTATTACGTTTCTTATGTTGTTCTTTAGCAACGTAAGTACATCTGCTCTGCCTTCAACAACTATTATTGTATCTGCATTTTCTATTTCATCGCCTGCTGGTAAGCGATCATGACCGTAGTCCACAATGCCGCTTGTCCTGACTCGTTCCCTTACTATACGCACTAGTTCCTCTGTTTCCGGTATTTGCTCGTTCACCATTTTTTCCAAAAGCTCTTGAGCACGGTCTATTATGAGCTCTCTTTTCTTTGCTCTCGTATCCTTTATGCTCACTACTTTGAATGTGGCCCTGCAGGGCCCTACCTTATCAACAGTCTCAATAGCAGCGCCTAATATGCAGGTTTCAACCATATCCAAAGAGCTTGGCACAATGAGCCTGCCTGTTGTAACGCCATTCTGCACTGCTGTTGTAATCTCAATTCTGCCTATTTTACCATTCTTCTGCAATTCTCTGAGATCAAGGTCTTCGCCGAGAAGGCCCTCACTTTGTCCAAATATCGCACCAACAACATCGTGCCTATCAACAACACCTTCTACTCTGAATACAGCGCTAATCTCATATTTAGTAGCATTAATATAAGTCTTTGCCATTTAATCACCTTTTAAAATTTTTGAATTAGGCAACCAATCAGCAGATTCTAACCCAAACAAATTAAATGATAAGTATGAGCGTTATGATTGATTGCCCTCTCCTTATGTATATTCTCCTCCAGCAAAGTTTTTTAATGTATGGCATTTGCAGTCAGTTCGAAAGCTTGCATAGAACTCCGTTGGAACAGAAAACACTGCAGCAGACAATCAAATCTTTATCCCTACTAACTTGACATTGCCACTGTTGTGCCAATACTACTTCTCCAGTGTTTAGATCGTAGTAATGGCTTGCACCCAGCCAAGCTCAATAACCTTATTTCAGACACTCATTTGAAGGAAACAATTAAATAACTATAAGCCAAAATGCCCTTAAGTTTCGCACAATTTAAAATAGTTTTCAGTACTTTTATTTTGTGATGAATCGCATAGATTTTAGCAAGCCTGTGAGCTTTAGCATAGTGAAAGCGATGCTTGAAAATAAGAGCTTTACGCAGCTCTCATTGAGCCAACAAAAGAATGTTTCTTTGGGGCAGGTTAATAAAATAGTTAAGCTTTTGCTTGCAAAGGGCCTAATTGAAAAGGAAAAGAGCGGTTATAGCGTTGCAAACGCGTTTGGAATAATCGAGTTGATAGCTAAGCATAGAGATATGAAGGATCTGCTGCTTAAAAAAACAACAAGCGTATTTTCAAAAGAAGATGCAATCAACTGGCTTAGAGATAAAGCCATATTTTGCTTGGATAGTGCGCTCGAAGCATATGATAATATAAAAACAGGGCGGATTTGCGCATATATAAAGGAAGAATATCAGAAAGAGGTTTTAGAGGAGCTTGATGAGCTTAGAGGGAATAAAACAATGCTTTGCATATACACTCTGGATCTGCCCACAAAACCTGTGAAGATAGATGAAAAGAAGGTAACAGATAAGATAAGAACAGCCATTGATCTGGTTTGTGATAATTCTACTTTTGCAGCAGGGAAGCTATTCGAGGAGTTATGGGGGCAGAAGATATTATAATTGGCTATTTTCAGAAAAGCGACTATTAGAAAAGATTTTTAATCAGTAAATACTATTTTTTACTAGAAACAAAAAAGGTGTAAACCTAATGGAGCCTACAGACTGGATATTCAGTGCAATTATATTCATTGGAATAGTTGCTTCGCTCTTTGTTTTAGTGCCTTCGCTATTGCCGCAAAAACCTGATGTTGTTGTGGAAAGCCAATTGAAAGAGGTTATGGATAGTATTACAAAAGACATCTATGTGAAAGCACTTATACTTAAGAGCGACTGCAATGCTCAGCTTTATGATTGTAATAGGTATTATCCAGTGGTGCTTGATGCGAATACAGATTTAAATTACATCCTCAGCAAACCATTTGAAATGGATCTGAATAAGCTTTTCACTATTCTTGCCCCACAAGAACTTGCAAATGTATTTGTGCTTGAATCCGGAACTTTGGAGCCGCATTATGATGTCACCGGGCTTACACTCAACGCTTCTGTGAGCCAAGGCGTTATAAATGTCCATAATAATTATTTGGATGCGAATATAACGGATAGCAATGCAGTAATAGCCTTTGCCGATTCAGAGAAAAGCGATTTAACATTAACGTTTCCTACAATGCCAATTTCTCTTCTTAAAAATACTAAAAAGCTTGTGGTTGTTGGGAATGACGCTAATAATTTTCACCTTGTATTCTTCCCAAATACCTCTGAGTTCTGGCTCGATGTTCCTGATGATATAAATGTTACAATAGTGCCAACTGTGAAAAACTGGCAAATCGGAGATGATATAGGGGTGACAGGCAGCGCCGCTTGGTGGGATTATAGCAGCGAAGATGATGAGTGGTGGCATTATCGCTTGCCAATAACAGTGAACACCCTTGATTGTGCAAGAACAAATGAAGTAGTGCAAACAACAATTGACTTCAGTGCTGTGAAGCGAGAGCTAAGCATTACCGCCACTATTGATTCAGACAGTTTCAGATTGATTGAATACGAAAATGGGGTGCCCATAGATTATGATCTAGACACTAATGAAATAGACCCTATCCCATATACGATGAGCTTCAATCCTGATACTGAAGTTGGCGTGCTTACTTGGCAGCTTACAGGTAGCACAGATGCTAATACTGTGCGGATATTCTATCTCTACTTTGACTTCCTTCCTTTCCAAAAGAGTGCTCCGAGTTATTCAAATCTTAGCTATACTGAGCCAAGCTGTCCTCTTTTGATAACTGTTGGTGATGCTCAGGATACAAGTACAACGCAGCGAGTATTCGTTTCTGGCGAAGCGTTCCTATTTAACCCAACCACATTCTACATCTCTGTGCTAAACGATGTTGATAGGAGCTGGCTGAACACACAAACAAACTATCGCTTACCATTAGCGTTTAGTGCTGGCAATTATGACAGGAAGGATGTTAATGTTTCTGTTGATATAAACTTCGCGCAAGAGTTTGCGAGTGTAGATTGCGATGGGTGCGACCTTAATACTGAGAGTGTTTATCTTGTAGAGGTCAGCGACCTTGATAGTGCAACCGTAACCGATACGCTCACGGAGGGCAGCGAATGGGACCTCTCTTACAACACTGAAACAAAAACCGGAACACTGTGGTTTATTGTGAAAGGAACTACGCAAGCGGGAACAACTAGATATTATTATTTGTATTATGACAATATAGA